>CAXTOS010000020.1:0-31345 GCA_964245935.1 uncultured Novosphingobium sp. | reverse complement strand
GCGCGTCGGCCGGCGGCGGCGTAAAGGGATCGGACACGGTGGGAACGGGGGTCGGGGTCGTGCCGGATCCGGGCCCGGAGCCGGTGGAGCCGCCGCCGCTGCCGCAAGCGGCGAGCAGCAGGCTGAAGCCCGCCATGACCGAGACCATGCCCCGACCGATCACCGCAGCACCCCTACCGCATGCGCCGCATCGGCCAGCGCGGCGCGGAATACGGAGGGGTTATAGCTGTTGGGCGCGCGTACCGCGTCATAGGCTCGGTTGATGCTGGTGCGGATGCCGGCCGCCGCGCCGACCGTGATCCGCCCCTCATGGACCAGCGCGTTAAGCAGCGTGTCGAGCGCCATCACCGCCTGGACCGAGCCCTCGTAATCGGTGAAGCGGGGGGCGATCGCCTTGCCGGCGATGGCCGCGATCACGTCGAATGCGGCGTCCGGGCGCGGCGGTATTGCCGCCAGCGCCACCTCCAGCCGGGCCGCAGCCGCCGCCAGCCGGGCCGCAGCCGGCACTGGCCGACCCGCGCCGATGCCCGCGTGGAAATCGCGGACCGCGCCGTCGAATTCCGCGCTGGCCACCGGCACGAAGACATGCGCGACCGCCGACAGCAGGATCATGTTTTCATCGTTGTAAGGCGGGGTGCCAAACGGTATCGGCCGCGCCGGATTGGGTTCGAACCCGCGTGCCCGGGCGGGATTGTCATCGATCTGGCGATGGCAGCTGTGGCAGTCGAAGAAGGTGAATTCGGGGAACAGGCCTTGCGCGGCATAGCCGGGGGTCGCGAACAGGGTGACCGAACGGCGCACCGCTTCGGCCTGCCCCACCGCCCACAGCTGGACGTGATCCGAACGATGCTTGCGCTGCGCATAATCCGCGTCCTCGTTCCAGTGCTGCTGCATCGCGGAGAACAGGTCGAGTTCGAACGACAGGCGCGGGTGGCCCGCCGCCATCATCCGATGCGTCACGAAGTGACCCGGCTCGGCCGATCCGAAATGGCAACCCAGGCAGACGCCCGCGCGTACTTGCGGCCGGTCGAGGGCCACCATGCCATGCGCGACATTGTCGGCATGGCTGCCGCGCACGCCGTAATGGCTGGCCAGCCATGACGACGCCGCGCCGTGACACGATTCGCAACCGACGCCGTCCGCGATCTGGTACCGCGCGCCGTGGCGCGCCGAGCCGGTAGTCGCGTGACAACCCAGGCAAGCCGGCGCGGAGGTTGCCGGGCCCAGGCCAGATGCCGCCGCGATTCGCGCGGCCCGTGCGCCGGCAAGTGCGTCAAAGGACCGGCTGTGCGCCCCGCCGGGGGTTGCCGGATCCTGCCAATGGGCCAGTTCGTCTTGCCGAACGACGGCGCCGTTGCCTTCCGGCCGGCCATGGCAAGTGGACCCCGAGCAGCTGGCAACACCTTCATACACAGTGCTGGCATTGACAGCGCCGGGCGCGGCGCGCAGCGGGCCGGAACCAGTTCCCCAAACAATCAGCGCCGACAGCCACAGCGACCGCAGGCGACGCAGGGCAGGCGCGGACATCACCGAACCAGCCGGGTCGCTGGCGAGGCAAGGTCGGTCAGCATGATTTCAAGGAACCGGCGCGCGCGGTCGCGAATGGCGACCGCCAGCAATTTCCTGCCCGAACTCCCCCGCGGAAACAGGAAGATACCCCCATGCCCAGCCCTCCACCGGGCAAGACATAGCCGATGCCGGGAAAAGGGGAAGATTCAATTTCATCCGGCTCGACTGTCGTCAGCCGGGTATCGATGCGCGATCCGGGATGGGCATCGCAAAGACCCGGACCCGCAAGCCGGCCTTGCGGTGGATTGTCTCGTTCTGAAACGGGAAATTATTTGCAATAATAGCCGGCAATAGTCAGAACCCCGTCGCGGGGATGGGGGTCCGATTTTTCCTCGGCAATTGGCGTGGGGCAGCCCATCCCGCTTGACCATGCTCGCCGGATGCGGCGGCATGATCGATATGGTTAAACGACTACTCGATACGATAAACAATTCAGGAGAGAGCGATGTCGGACAGTTCCAAGTCCAAGACCGGTACCAAAGCGTCCGACCTCTTCGTGCGATGCATGGAGGACGAGGGTTGTGAATATGTCTTTGGCGTGCCCGGCGAGGAAAATCTCGACCTGCTCGACTCGCTGTCGCGTTCCACGAAGATAAAGCTGATCCTGACCCGCCACGAGCAGGGCGCGGGTTTCATGGCCGCGACCTATGGCCGGCACACCGGCAAGACCGGCGTGTGCATGGCCACGCTGGGGCCCGGCGCGACCAACCTGGTCACCGCGGCCGCCTATGCCACGCTGGGCGGGATGCCGATCCTGATGATCACCGGGCAGAAACCGATCAAGAAGTCCAAGCAGGGCCGCTTCCAGATCCTCGACGTGGTCTCGATGATGGGGCCGATCACCAAATATGCGCACCAGATGGCGTCCTCGGACAATATCCCCAGCCGCTTGCGCGAAGCATTCCGGCTGGCCGAGGAAGAAAAGCCGGGCGCCACCCATATCGAACTGCCCGAAGACATCGCCGACGAATACACCGATGCACAGCCGCTGAAGCGCAGCCAGGTGCGCCGGCCGATCGCCGATCTCAAGTCGATCAGCATCGCCGCCGAAGCGATCAGCCGGGCCAGGGCGCCGATCCTGGTCATCGGCGCGGGCGCCAACCGCAAGCTGACCGGCAAGATGCTGCTCGAACTGGTCGAGAAGACCGGCATTCCATTCCTGACCACCCAGCTCGGCAAGGGCGTGATCGACGAGCGCCACCCGAAATTCCTGGGCTGCGCGGCGCTGTCCGCTGGTGATTTCGTCCATCGCGCGATCGAGGACTCCGACTGCATCGTCAACATCGGGCATGATGTGATCGAAAAACCGCCGTTCTTCATGCGCAGCGAAACCGCCGGCGGCCCGACGGTGATCCACGTCTCGACCAAGACCGCCGAGGTCGATCCGGTCTATTTCCCGCAGATCGAGGTGATCGGCGACATCGCCAACAGCGTCTGGCAAATGAAGGAAGCGATCGGGCCGAGCGCTGCGTGGTCGTTCGACCATATGCTGGGCTACCGCACCGCCGAGGTCACCCACACCGATGGCCTGGCCGCCGACGCCCGTTTTCCGATCTTCCCCCCCCATCTGGTCAAGCAGGTGCGGGCGGTCATGGCCGACGACGGCATCATCTGCCTGGACAACGGCGTCTACAAGATCTGGTTCGCGCGCGGCTACACCGCCGCCCAGCCCAACACCGTGCTGCTCGACAACGCCCTGGCGACGATGGGCGCCGGCCTGCCCAGCGCGATGATGAGCGCCATGCTGTACCCGCAGCGCAAGGTCATGGCGATCTGCGGCGACGGCGGCTTCATGATGAACAGCCAGGAAATGGAAACGGCGGTGCGGCTGGGCCTCAACCTCACCGTCATCATCCTCAACGACAGCTCCTACGGCATGATTCGCTGGAAACAGGCGAACATGGGCTTTGCGGACTGGGGCCTGACTTACGGCAATCCCGATTTCGTCGCCTACGCCAACAGCTACGGCGCGCATGGCCACCGGGTGACGAGTTCGGCGCATCTGGCCGAACTGCTGGTGCATTGCCGCGATACGCCCGGCGTGCATCTGATCGATTGTCCCGTGGATTATTCGGAAAACGACCAGATCCTCAACCATGACATCAAGGCGCTGGCGAAGGCATTATAGCCCTCTCCCCTTCAGGGGGAGGGTTGGGAGAGGGGCCTTGCCCGCTCCCCTCTCAACTACGGCTGGGCAGCAAGTGCTGCCAAGCCTTCGTATCTCTCCCCTGGAAGGGAGAGAGCAGGATTGATGCATTATCCAGGACATTGCACAATGACCAAGCTGCAGGAAAGCTATCCGCTTTACCTCAACAACCGCGCCGTCCAGCCCAACCTGGACCTTGCGGTAACCGACAAGTTCACCGGCCAGGTGGCGTTTCGCACGGCGCTGGCGACGCCGGACATCATCGATGAAGCCATTGCCGGCACCGTGCGCGCGGCAGCGCCGTTCGCGGCGATGGCGAGCTATGAGCGCCAGGCGGTGCTCGACCATTGCGTCAAGCGGTTTCGCGAGCGTTTCGACGAGCTGGCCTGGGCGCTATGCATCGAGGCGGGCAAGCCGCTGGCCGATGCCGAAGGCGAAGTGTCCCGGCTGATCGACACCTTCCGGGTCGCCGCCGAGGAAGCCACCCGCAATTATGGCGAGGTGCAGCCGCTGGATATCAGCGCGCGGTCCAAGGGCTATATCGGCATGTGGAAGCGCGTGCCGATCGGGCCGTGCAGCTTCATCTCGCCGTTCAACTTTCCATTGAACCTGGCCGCGCACAAGATCGCGCCGGCCATCGCGGTGGGCTGCCCCTTCGTGATGAAGCCCGCCAGCCTGACCCCGCTGGGCGCGATCATCATCGGTGAAGTGCTGGCCGAAACCGGTCTGCCCGAGGGTGCGTTCTCGATCCTGCCGGCCAGTCGCGACGGCGCCGACCTGTTCACCACCGACGAGCGGCTGAAACTGCTGTCATTTACCGGATCGCCGGATGTCGGCTGGGCGCTGAAGGCCAGGGCGGGCAAGAAGAAGGTCGTGCTGGAACTGGGCGGCAATGCCGCGGTGGTGATCGATGCCGATGCCGATCTGGACTACGCGCTCGAACGGGTGGTGTTCGGGGGCTATTACCAGTCGGGGCAAAGCTGCATCCACGTCCAGCGGGTGATCGTCCACGAGGCGGTGTACGACCGGTTCCGCGACATGCTGGCCGACCGGGTAAAGTCGCTGCGTTCGGGCGACCCCAAGGACCGGCAGACCTTTATCGGCCCGATGATCTCGGCCAAGGAGGCGCAGCGGCTCAAGGGCTGGGTCGATGCGGCAGTGGCCGGCGGCGCCCGGTTGCTGGCCGGTGGCGCCTGCGAGGGATCGATGCTGGAGGCGACGCTGATCGAGAATTGCAGCCGCGACAGCGAGTTGTACCGCGAAGAAGCGTTCGGCCCGGCGGTGATCCTGTCGCGCTTTTCGGACTGGGAAGCGGCCCTGGAAGAAGTCAACGACAGCAAGTTCGGCCTGCAGGCGGGCCTGTTCACCCGCGACATCCACAAGGTCCTGGGCGCTTGGGACCGGCTGGAAGTGGGCGGGGTGGTGGTGAACGACGTGTCCT
The DNA here is from genome assembly GCA_964245935.1 of uncultured Novosphingobium sp. Classification (GTDB taxonomy): domain Bacteria; phylum Pseudomonadota; class Alphaproteobacteria; order Sphingomonadales; family Sphingomonadaceae; genus Novosphingobium. The sequence continues at coordinate 26,189 of CAXTOS010000020.1, read as the reverse complement.
CGTTCCGGGTGGACAACATGCCCTATGGCGGGGTCAAGGATTCGGGGCTGGGCCGCGAAGGCGTCCGCTTTGCCATCGAAGACATGACCGAAATTCGCAATCTGGTGATCCGCCAGGCGGGTTAGACCCTAATTCGAGGTCGAATTCGGGTCTAGCCACCCTCGGCCAGCGGCAGATCGGCGATCTGCGCGAGCGCCGACGCGGCCGGCGGGTTCATGCGGCAGGAAATCGCCATGCCACGGGCACTTATCGGACCGCCGGCCGTTCCTGTCCAAGGATGGAGCCAATCGATGAACCTGCCTGCCAAACCCAAGCCCAAGTCCAAGCATTATGACAAGGCCACCGGCGGGTGGGGTTCGATGGAAGGCATGGCCAGGGTCGAGCTGACGGGCCAGGCGGGCCCCGCAGCCATGGCCACGCTGGCCGTGCAAAACAAGCCCGAGGGCTATATGTGCTCGTCCTGCGCCTGGGCGAAGCCGCCGAACCCGCACGTCGCGGAATTCTGCGAGAACGGCGCCAAGGCGACGATCTGGGATTTGACCTCCAAGCGCTGCACCCGTGAGTTCTTTGCCGCGCATGGCGTGACCGAGTTGCAGGCATGGGACGATTACGATCTGGAACTGGTCGGCCGGCTGACCGAGCCGATGCGGTACGATCCAGCTACCGACCATTATGTGCCGGTCGGCTGGGAAGAAGCCTTTGCGGCGATCGGCGCGACCTTGCAGCGGCTCGATCCACGCGCGGTCGCCTTTTACGCTTCGGGCAAGGCGGCGCTGGAGCCATCGTATCTCTATGGGCTGTTCGGCCGGATGTACGGCCACAACAACCTGCCCGACAGTTCCAACATGTGCCATGAGACCACCTCGGTGGGGCTCAAAAAAGTGATCGGCTCGCCGGTTGGCACCTGCACCTTCGAGGATTTGTCGCATTGCGATGCGATCTTCTATCTGGGGCAGAATCCCGGCACCAACAGTCCGCGCATCCTTCATCCGCTCAAGGATGCGGTGGAGCGCGGGTGCAGGATCGTGGCCTTCAATCCGCTGCGCGAGAAAGGCCTGCTGGAATTCACCGATCCGCAAAATCCCTGGCAGATGACCGTGGGGAAACCGACGCCGATTGCGCAGCAATATCTGCAACTGCGCCCCGGCAGCGATATCGCCGCGCTGATGGGGGTGTGCAAGCGGGTGCTGGAACGCGATGCACGCGCGGGCGATGTGCTCGACCGGGGGTTTCTGGCCGAGCATACCCATGGCATCGATGCGTTCCTGGCCAAACTCGCCGCCACCAGCTGGGACGCCATCGAGGCCGAGACCGGCCTCAGCCGCGCCGAGCTGGAGCAGGCCGGCGACACCTATGCCGATGCCAAAAAAGTCATCGGCATTTATGGCATGGGCCTGACGCAGCAGGTCCATGGTTCGGAATCGATCGGCATGCTGGTCAATCTGCTGCTGCTGCGCGGCAATATCGGTCGGCAGGGTGCCGGCTGCATGCCCATTCGCGGGCATTCCAATGTCCAGGGGCAGCGCACGGTCGGCATTTCCGAAAAGCCCGAACTGGTGCCGCTGGACAAGTTGAAGGAATTGTTCGGGTTCGATCCGCCAACCCGGAAGGGGTACAACACCGTCGAATTCTGCGAGGCGGTGCTGTCGGGCGAGGCGCAGGGCTTCGTCGGGCTGGGCGGCAATCTGGCGCGGGCGGTGCCCGACCAAAGCCGGGTGCATCCGGCCTGGCGGGCGATGGAACTGACCGCGCATGTGGCGACCCGGCTCAATCGCACCCATCTGCTGCCGGGCAAACAGGCGTATCTGTTGCCGTGCCTGGTGCGGGCCGAGACGGATATCCAGGCCGGTGGCAGCCAGACCGTGACCATCGAGGACAGCTTCAGCCATATCTACGGCTCGATCGGCCGCCGATCTCCGGCCAGCGATCGACTGAAATCCGAAGTCGCGATCGTGGCCGGGATGGCCAAGGCGACATTGCCGCCGCATCCGCTGTGGCGCTGGGACGAATGGACCGGCGATTACGGCAAAATCCGCGAACTGATCGCCCGGACCTACCCCGACCAATTCGCCGATATGAGCGCAAGAATGAACCAGCCCGGCGGTTTCTATCGCGGCAATCCGGCGCATGACCGCATCTGGAAAACGGCCAGCGGCAAGGCCGAATTCACCGATCCCAGCGTGCTCAATGCCGGCGGCAAGGGCAATGCCGCAGCGCCGGGGCGCTATACGCTGGTCACGTTGCGCTCCAACGATCAGTTCAATACCACGATCTACGGCCATGATGACCGGTTGCGCGGGATATCGGGCAGCCGGATGATCGTGTTGATGAGCCCCGCGGACATGGCCCGGGCCGATCTGGCCGAGGGCGACTCGATCGCGCTGGTGACCGATTGCGATGATGGCGTGCATCGCGCGGTGGCGGGTCTGGCGGTTACCCCCTACGATCTGCCCGCAGGCTGTCTGGCCGGGTATTTTCCCGAACTCAACGCGCTGATGCCGCTAGCGCATCACGATCTTTTGTCGAAGACCCCGGCAGCAAAGGGCATACCGGTGACAATTTCGCGAACCGCGTAATTCGGCTTTACATGTTCGCCCTATGTTCCCTATGATGGGGTGTGATCACGGCATCCTCATATCCGCCGCCCTGGTTTCGCCCATTGAAGCGGCGTGCTGAAATTCCGAATCATCCTCACTCCCCCGTCTGTCCTGAGCTGCTCGAAGGGTTGTTCTTTTCTTCATGCCATTGAGTGCCACCTCACAAAGACGGACGGCCGTTCCACAAGCTCGGGACGGACGGGGGACCGCAGATTTACGGCACGATGCTCTGGCGATCGATGGCGCCGTCGATGCGGCCGGAGCGGCAGCGGTGGCGCGGGGCATTTGCCGGTTGTTTGCCCGCAACGACATCTGGTGCCTGGCCGAAATGCCGCTGCGCTCGGGACGGCGAGCCGATCTGATGGGAATCGATGCCAAGGGCCGGATCATCATCGTCGAGATCAAGGTCAGCCGGGTCGATTTGCTTGGCGATGCCAAATGGCCCGATTATTTCGACCATTGCGACCGCTTTTTCTGGGGCCTTGCCGCGCATCTCGATCGCGGCTGCATGGACACCGCAGCGTTCCTGCCGGAGCGTTGCGGGCTGATCGTGGCAGACGGCTATGATGCGGAAATTATTCGACCCGCGGCGCTGGTCCCGCTGGCGGCGGCGCGGCGCAAGGCCGAGACCGAGCGGCTGGCGCGCGCTGCGCTACGGCGGCACGCCATCAGCCACGACCCGCGCATCGGGCAGTGGGGCGATGAGCTGGCCTGAAGACACCCGGGACTTGTCTCCTCACCCGAGGGCGTGACGACAAAGTGGGTACCGGTTTTCGGTCTTGTATCACCCATGCCCTAGGGGCGCCTTTACCCTTGTTTTACCATGTCGCGCCAAAGTACCCGGAGATTGATCATCGGACAGGTTCATGGACAGCTATCACGCAAATCCGGTGCAACATGGGCCGGCGCATCCGGGTTCGCACGGCGATGCCGCCGGTGACCCGCATCCTGCCGGCGATGACGACATCGGCCGGGAACCGCCGGTCAGTGTCGGCCAGAATGAACGGCGCATGCAAGTCCGCGCGTATAATTATTGGACCAGCCTGCTGGGCCAGCGCCTTTTTCCGCAGATCGAGGATTTGACGCGCGCGGAGACGCCGGACTTTGCCGATCATGCCGTGATGCTGGATTTTTCGCAGGGCGTTGCCGATCCGGTGGTGACCATGCTGGGCGAAAAGCTGGCCGAGGAATGCGGCGCACCAATGACCATTACCCGGCTGAGCGACGTGGCCGGCCGATCGCTCCTGTCGCGGATCACCGATCATTACCTGCAAATACTGGCCAACAAGGCTCCGATCGGGTTCGAAGCCGAATTCGTCAACCAGCGCGGCAAGACCCTGCTTTATCGCGGCATCCTGCTGCCCTTCTCGGGCGACGGAGAGAACATCCAGCACATCATGGGGGTGATCAACTGGAAGGAACTGGCTGATCCGATCTTTACCGCGGCGCTGAGGCATGAACTGGAAATTGCCATGGGGGCGGTCCAGGTACACGTGCCCAACCCGCAACTGGGGGCGTGGGCCGATGGTCCCGTCGAGGCCGGATCAGGCCAACAGGGCGACATGGCAGCGCCGGGCCGCGACCTGGCCGACTGGCTGGCGGTGGCACGCGCATCGGCAGAGAAGGCCTATCTATCAGGCACAAATTTCACATTTTGGGCGAACTGGATGGAAACAGGCTTGCCAAACACACTATAATGTGATGAATCGGCGCCATGCCCATGAACATGATCACACGCGTTACGCAATTAGTCCAGTCCGGTGGGATGACCAGAGCCGGTCTCGCGCGCGCCGCCGGTCTCCATGCCAACACCCTGCGCGATTGCGGTGAGCCGTACTGGAACCCGACCGCGGAAACGCTGGGCAAGCTGGAACGCTTTTTGCTGACCAATGACGACCGGCCGGTGCTGGTGCCGATCGAGGAGATCATCGACGAAGCACGCAACGGGCGCATGTTCATCCTGGTCGATGACGAGGATCGCGAGAACGAGGGCGATCTGATCATTCCGGCGCAGATGGCGACGCCCGATGCGGTGAACTTCATGGCGACTCACGGCCGGGGGCTGATCTGCCTGACCCTGACCCGCGAACGCTGCGAACAGCTGGAGCTGCCGCCGATGGTGCGCAAGAACGGCACGCCGCTGGGCACGGCCTTTACCGTTTCGATCGAGGCGCGCGAGGGCATTACCACCGGGATTTCCGCTGCGGATCGCGCCCGGACGGTGTCCGTGGCCATCGATGGCACCAGGGGCAAGGCGGATATCACCTCGCCCGGCCATGTCTTTCCGCTGCAGGCGCGCGACGGCGGCGTACTGGTGCGCGCCGGCCATACCGAGGCGGCGGTGGATATTTCCCGGCTGGCCGGGCTCAACCCGTCGGCGGTGATCTGCGAAGTCATGCGCGACGATGGCGAGATGGCCCGGCTGGACAATCTGATCGCCTTTGCCCGGATTCACGATCTCAAGATCGGGACGATCCGCGACCTGATTTCCTATCGCCGCCGCCACGATCATCTGGTCGAAAAACGCGCGGAAACGGTATTTTCCAGCCGCTGGGGCGGAGAGTGGCTGGCCCGCAGCTATTTCAACAAGGCGACCGGCGAGGAAACCATGACCCTGATCAAGGGTCGGCTCGATCCGACCCAGCCAACGCTGGTGCGCATGCACACGCTGTCGATCTTCGCCGATATTTTCGGCGAGACCAGCGATCGCGAAGAGCTGCTGCACCGTTCGATGGAGATCATCGCCGAGGAAGGCTGCGGGGTGATCGTGGTCATCAACCGTTCGATGCAGAACACCATGTCGCGCTCGATCGATGTGCGTGACCGCTATCGCGCGGGCGACACGCCGGCGATGGAGGAATTGCGCGATTACGGGGTGGGCGCGCAGATCCTGGTCGAACTGGGGGTGCATGACATGGTGTTGCTGACCAATACCCATCACTCGCTGATCGCGCTGGACGGCTACGGCCTGTCGATCGTCGGCGAGCGGCAGATCGATTGACCGCCGTTCGAGCACGGCGGTCAGGCCCGGAGCGGTCGCCGTCTATCTGAATTGCCGATCAAACCCGTCCGTCCAAGGCTCGCGGGCACTTGACGGTGGCGCTATTTGGCGTTCACTTTGCCGATGGTTCCAGCCCTTGATCGTCCTCTTCCGCCGGCACTGGCAACTTGAAACGCAGCGTTGATCTGCCGCTGACGATCCGGCCGGTCGTCGGCATGTACGACCAATATCCGGCAGGATTCGTCGATCCCTCGCACAGCCATGCGCGCACGCAGCTCGCCTTTGCGCTGGAAGGAACGATGACGGTCACCACCGATCACTCCGCTTTCGTGTTGCCGGTCAGGCGGGCGATCTGGATCCCTGCGGGCGTGGTTCATGAGGTAACCTGCCGGGGCGCGGTGCAGCTCAACGTACTGTATATCGATCCGGCGCTCAGCGATCCCGCGCACGCACTCGGCGATGCCACGCGGGCCTGCCGGGTGTTCGACGTTTCGCCGCTGGTGCAGGCGCTGATCGGCGAGGTGCTGACCTTCGACCATGCCTACAATGTCGATGGCCGCGAAGGACGCATCGTGCAGCTGCTGCTGGAGGAAATCCTGCGCATGCCCGAAGTGCCGCTGTCGGCGCCGATGCCGCGCGATCGCCGCTTGCGCCGCGTGTGCGACCTGATCATCGCCGAGCCGGCGCATCATGGCGACCTCGACGATCTGGCGCGCATCGCCGGCATGGGGCGCCGCACGCTCACCCGCAGTTTCCGCGCCGAAACCGGCATGGCGCTGGCCATGTGGCGCCAGCAGGTGCGGTTGATGGCGGCGCTGTCGATGCTGGGCGAGGGCAAGTCGGTAACCGCCATCGCCTATGATGTCGGCTATGAAAGCCCGAGTTCATTCACCGCGATGTTTCACCGGGTGCTGGGGGTGCCGCCCAGCCATTACGCCAAGACCAGGAGCTGAGAGCTTGGCCCGATTCAAGTGACGCTCGGTCCGCGCGCGACTGCGGCTGATTTCCGCGCGTGTTACGGACCGGATCGAACAATGACGGGGATATCCGTGGCTGCCTGCGATCTCGATCCGGAAATTACGATATTCCTCGAACGGATGACCCGCGCCTGGGGCGCGCATCCGCCGTTCACCAGCGTGCCCCTGCCCCAGGCCCGCGCGATCGCCGAGCAGGTGCGGGCGCCGTGGGCCAAGGGTGGTCCGCAGATGGCGTCGGTGACCGAACGCGATATTGCGACCACCTCAGGCCCACTGCGGGTACGGATCTACGATCCTGGCGTGCGTGCTCCTGCCGGCATGCTGATCTATCTTCACGGCGGCGGCTGGATGCTGTTCAGCATCGACACCCATGACCGGCTGATGCGTGAATATGCTGCCGCCGGCAATTTCCTGGTCATCGGCGTCGATTACCCGCTCTCGCCAGAAGCGCGCTATCCGGTGGCATTGGATGGCATTGTCGAGCTGGTCGACTGGTTGCGGGACGGCGGTGCCCGCGAGATCGGCGGCGACCCGGCGCGCATCGCCATTGGGGGGGATTCGGCTGGCGGCAATCTGTCGCTGGCGACCGCGCTACGGCTGCGCGACCGGGGAACGCCCCAGGCGATTTGCGGAGTGCTGCTCAACTATGGCGCTTTTTCGCGGGAATGTTCAGACGAGGCAGAAGCGAACTTTGGCGGGCCCGGCTCGGTGATCGATCGGGCGGAGGTGGAGTATTATTTTGCGAACTATCTCGGGGCCGAGCAGGCGTTGGCGAGCGATCCCTATGCCTGCCCGCTGATCGCCGATTGTACCGGGCTGCCGCCGGTGTTCCTGGCCATTCCGCAATGCGATGTGCTCACCGAGCAAAGCCAGGCCATGGCGCTGCGACTGGCGGCGGCGGGGGTGGCCGTCGATGCGCGGGTATATGCCGGCGCGACGCATAGTTTTCTGGAGGCGATGTCGGTTGCGGCGGTCGCCCGGCAAGCGATCGCCGATGGCGCCGCCTGGGTGAAGGCGCAGCTGGCCGTGCCGGCGCTGGGCGGGCATACGCGCTGAAAATTTCCGGCCGTCCTGAGAACCGGGGGTGATCCGCAATCAGGGCTTGGCGGGAAGCCATTGCGCGGCATCGCCGCCCGCAAACCAGCTTGGCGACAACGCGCGCGCGCTCGGCCAGACTTCCGCCAGATCGCGCGCATCATAAAGATGCCCGTCGCGCATCACCCAGGTCACCGCGCGGGCGTTGCGGATATCGGCTGATGGATCGGCGCCGAGCACCACCAGATCGGCGATCTTGCCAGGCTCGATGCTGCCCAGGTCGCTGTTGCGGCCGATGGTCTCGGCAGACCCGATCGTCGCGGCGTGCAGCACTGCCAGCGGGGTCATGCCGCCCGCCCTGTGTAATTCCATCTCCCAGTGGAAACCGATACCCGGCGCCTCGCCGTGGCTGCCGATGCCGACCAGGCCGCCCTCGGCCTGAAGTCGCGCCGCGTCGGCGGCGATTGCGGGAAAGCGGTATTCGCCGATCGGTCGCCAGTCGGTGTGCAGGAACAACTGGTCGCGAAATAATTTCGGCCACCAGCGCAGGATCGCCGGGTCGCGGTCGGGATCGTCGTGGGCAATGGCCCAATCCTCTCCTTCGGGACCGCCATTGGTGATGTTCAGCGTCGTCGTATAGCTGGTATGCGCCGTTTTGAGCAGTGCCAGCACGTCTTCCTGCAACGGCGACGCGACCAGCGCGTGTTCGTTGCCGGCATAGCCATCGAGAACCTGCGACAGATCGAGTTTCATCGACAAAGCGCCCTCGGTGGTCGGCTGCATCCCCAGCTGGGCGCAGGCCTGCGCGACCCACTCGCGCACCCGGCGGTCGCCGGCGCGGTATTCCTTGATGTTGCGGATGCGATAATCATCGCGATAGCGCCGCATCACCGCCAGTACATCGTCCAGCGAGGTGAACCGCTGCATCGAAAACAGCGCCACCCCGGTCTGGCGGATGCGCGGCCCGACCATCAGCCCGGCGTCGAGCAGATCCTGATAGGCCAGCATGTCGATAGTCAGCGTGGAGGGATCGAAGCTGGTCGTCACCCCCGCCGCCAGCCGCGCCCGCAGGCCCCAGTCTTCCAGGCCGAGGATGTCGCGGCGCACCGTGGCGATGTGATCGTGGGTGTCGATGAAGCCGGGCAGGATGGTGAACCCGGAGACATCGCGAATGGTGGTTCCCGGAGGTACCGCAAAGCTGCCGACCGGGCCGACCTGCGCAAAGCGGCCATCGGCGATCAGGATGTCGGCTGCGGGAATGACCGGATCGCCCGGCGCCCCCCTTCTTGCAGGCGCCATCGTCAACACGCGCGCGCCGCGCAACAGCAGGCGGCCCCGTGCGATCGCGCGGCGAGCGATGATATCGGCGCGGGTGCTGGCGATGTCGTCGGTGCGCGCTTCGGCAACCCAGCTGGGGCGGTCGGCGGGCGCCAGGGTGATCCCGGCGAGGGGTCGGCTGTGCAGGGTCGAGCCGGTCGTCCAGTCGATCCGCGCGCCGTCCGCCGACCATTCGAAATAATCCGCACCCGCTGCCGACACCCGGCGATGCGGCAGGCCGGGCGCGGACAGATCGATGGTCGTGCCCGGTTTCGCGGGCATCGCCACGACGTGCAGTTGCTGCGCCACTTGTGCCAGCAGCCATTTGCCATCGGGGCTGATGCGCAGATCGTCGACCGGCGCCGCGCCGTCCTGGAAATACCACCCGGGGCCCTTGACCTGAACTGCCGGCAAGCGCGCGCCAGTGGCGAGATCGACCGCGTCCAGCCCATCATCGGCCAGCACATAGGCAGTACCGTTGGCGAACTGGGGCCGGCTGCCGATCTGCCCCCGCGTCACCACTCTGGCGCTGCCGCCGCCTGCCGGCCATTCGACCAGTTCGGCATCGTGCAGCTTGCCGTATTCCATATAGACATCGAGCCGCGCCTGCCGGCCAGAGCGCAGCGCCAGCACATGCGCGCCATCCGGGGTGAACACCGGATAGCTGTAAGCCGCGGACAGGGTGGATAGCTTCGTCGGTGGCTGCGATCCGTCGCTGGGCGCGGTCCACACCGCGCCGCCGCCGCGTTCGCTCCAGCTGACCCAGGCTAGCCGCCGCCCGTCCGGGCTCCAGCTCGGTTCGAACTGGGGATCGCCGCCTGCCGCAAATTCGTGGGGCAGGCCGCCGTCCAGCTTCTTCACATACAGCCTGCCCAGCGCAGAGAACGCCAGCGACCGGCGGTCAGGCGATACCACCGGGGCCATGATCAGGCGCGCATGCACCGGGCCGGTATCCTCGCGGATGTCCTGCCGCGTCGACGGCCCGATGGCGAGGTCGAGATGCGCGGTGAACGGGATCGGCGTGACCGTGCCGTCGGCTAGCGCGATGCGCTCGATTGCGCCGCGCACGCTCAGCAGGATCGCCTTGCCATCCGGAGTAAAGCCATAGCGTGGCACCAGATCCTGCCACATTGACGATTGCAGCTGGTCATGCTCGATCGGCGCAGCCAGCCGCCGGTCGGCCCCGGTCGCCAGATCGCGCAGGCGTAATTCGGTCTGGCCGGCTTCCCGCATGGCGTAGGCGAGGCTGCGTCCGTCGGGCGACAGCGCGGGGCGGAAGAACGTGCCGGGATCAAGCGCGGTGCGCGGGCCATCGGGCAGAGTGACGATAGTTTGCTCGGCGCCGGTGGCGAGATCGCGCCGCACGATCGTCCAGTGATCGATCTTGGAAAAGTCGAGGCCGCCGATCAGCCGTGCCGCATAAAGCCAGCGGCCATCGGACGAAACCACTCCCCCCAGCGTGCTGCGCCAGCCGTCGCGCGGCGTGGTCGGCGTGTCGCGGATCGGCACGACCAGCGTGGCGGCGCCGGACAAGTCATAGCGCCACATTTCGTAATTGTTGAGATCGGGCCGATAGCGGCTGACATAGATCGCCTGTCCATCGGGCGCCCAGGCCGGCGAGACGAGCACGCTGTCGTCGTCGCCGAAGCTGATCTGCCGCGCGTCCGAACCATCGGGCCGGGCGACCCACAGGTTTTCGGCGCCGGAACGGTCGCTGACGAAGGCGATCCATCGGCCGTCGCGCGAAAAAGTGGGCTGTGTATCGAATGGCAGGCCCGAGGTGATCCGGGTGGCTTTTCCCCCCGCGACGGCCAGGCGGTACAGATCGCCGAGAATATCCATGACCAACGTGCGGCCATCGGGCGCGACGTCGAGCGACATCCACGTCCCATGCGACACGTCGGTAATTAGGCGCCGCATTCCAGAGGTTTGCGCGGCGTAGGGAAGGGTCTGTCCGGGTGGCTGCTGCGCCCGCGGGCTGTCGGCAAATACCGCCGCATCCGCGACCGGCGGCTCGCTCGTTTCCTGCGCGATCGCCGGCCCGGAAAGGCCAAGCGACAGCGCGAGTGCGGCGTATCTGATCATCGCCGATAGGCCGGCGGCATGGGATCGGCGCTGCGGGCGGGCGCGTAGCGATCCCTCAGCACGGTCTGGCGCGTGGCCAGCGAAGCCGGCTGGCCGCCGATCATCACCATCACCGGATAGCTTGCCGGCTCCAGCGGGTCGCCGTCCCAGATCACCAGATCGGCATCGGCGCCCGGAGTCAGCCGGCCCGCCGTCGTCACGCCCCAGATCTGCGCCGGCGCCAGGGTAATCGCGCGCAAGGCGTCGGCCCAGGGCAGGCCGTTGGCGACCGCCAGCCCGGCGCCCTCGCGTTCGGAAATGCCGGCGTCGTAATTGCGGTAAATGCCGTTGCCCGACACCGAGAAGGCGATGGTCACCCCCGCGCGTGCCAGCAGCGCTGCATTGTCGAGCCGGGCGCCCAGCGAGTCGAAGGTCTGCGGCAGATTGGCCTCCGGATCGAGGATGACCGGGATATGCGCCGCCGCCAGCGCGTCGCCTGCGCGCCACGCTTCCGCGCCGCCCAGCACGACGACGCGGACGTGCATGTCGGCGGCCAGCGCGACGGCCTGGCGGATATCGGATTCGCGCTCGGCGCCGACGACCAGGGGCATGGTCCCGGCGATCACCGGCGCCAGTGCCTCGATATCGGGGCGGTCGAGCAGCTGGTCACGCGGGCTATCGCCGGTGTGGTGGCCGGCGGCAAACCTGCGCGCCTCGGCCAGCGCGTTGCGCAGCAGCACCCACTGCGCCCCGCGCGAACCGCCCGCCTGCGCCAGGGTGGCGTTGCCCACGGCTGCGAACATCGCCGCGCGCGGCTGGGTCAGGATCGGGCCTTGTTCGCCCAACTGGATCAGCGCTCCTTGCCCCGAAAACGGGACGGTGGCTGCGCCGCCGGGAAAGCTCATGGCGCGGGTCATGCCATCGGCTCGCGCGGTGGGGATCAGCGTCGAATTGCCGTTCAGTGCATATTGCACATCGAAAGCCGGGCCCAGCGGACCCGCAGCGACAGCCTGATCGTTGGTATCGGTCGCGCCGCTGACTTCGCTCAGGCCCAGCTGGGTAGCCGATCCAAACAGGCCCGGCGTGACGTTGTGCCCTTTTGCGTCGATTTGTTCGGCGCCCACCGGCGCGCTGCCATGCGCCGTCACCGAGACGATGCGGCCACGCGCGATCACGATCGTGGCATCCTCTATCGGGGGGCCGGCGACCGGAAAGGCATGGGCGTGGATAATAGCAATCACTGGCCCCGGCTGCGCGACCGCCGCGCCGCCCCGGGCCAGCACCGCCAGCGCCATTGCCGCTGCCAGCCGGGTGCCGATCATGGCGCGCCCCCCGGCATCCGGCCAAGCTCGAAATCGGAACGCGGGCGGCGTGCCACATCGGCCCGGTCGAAGGCTACCGCGCCATCGATGAACACCATGTCGGCACGGCTATAGACGCTGAACGGATTACCCGACCAGATCACCACGTCGCCATCCTTGCCGGGTTCCAGGCTGCCGATGCGGTCGGCCAGGCCCAGCGCCCTGGCCGGATTTGTGGTCAGCCAGGCGATGATGTGCTCGGGTGGTTCGGGCAACCCCGCGCGAACCCCGGCGGCGGCGGCCTTGCCCGCCTCGATGTTCAGCCATTGGCCCAGGAACGGCGAATCCGAATGCATCATCGTGCAGCCACCCGGCGTGACATCGACGAAGGCGGCATTCTCGCGGATCGCATCGAGCGCTTCCATCTTGAACCCCCACCAATCGGACCACACCACCGTGCAGATATGGTTTACCGCCAGCAGCGGCGCAATTTTGTAGGCCTCGACCGCGTGATGGAAGGCGGCGATGCGAAAGCCGTAGGCTTTGGCCAGGTCGATCATCACCGCCATCTCGTCGGCGCGATAGCAATGCATATGCACCGCGATATCGCCATCCAGTACCGCGGCGAGCGTGTCGAGCTTGGGATCATCCTGGGGTGCGCCCTTGGCATCGCCATGGGCCAGCCAGTTACGCCATTCATGGCGGTAATGATCGGCGGCGATGAACGCATTGCGGATATATTCGATCTCGCCTTGCCGGCTGGTCGGGCCGCGCCCCCGGTCCACATCTTCGCCCTTGGGATTTTCGCCGCAGGCCATTTTCAGCCCCCATGGCGCACCCGGCATTTTCATCGCCTGCGCCGTCGTCGCGTTGATCGGGTGCAGCACCACCGTGCGGCCGCCGAAGATCGGGTTCGATCCGGGCAGAACCTGCAAGGTGGTGACCCCGCCCGCCAGCGCCTTGGCAAAAGCCATGTCCTGCGGATTGATCGCGCTTTCGATCCAGGTGCCCGCAGCGTTGGGATCGGACAATTCGCTGACATCGGAGGCCTTGCTGTCGAGCGCGGTCCACGGCAGCACGTAAGTGCCGTCATGGCTGTGGATGTCGATCAGCCCGGGCGTGACCCACCGCCCCCTGGCGTCGATCGATGTCGCCCCGCCGCGCGGCAGATCATGGCCGATGGCAACCACTTTCCCGCCGCGCATCAGCACTTCGCCATCGTCGATCCGGTGGCCGGCGCCGTCGAGCACGATCGCATGGATGATCAGCGTGTCGGTGCGCGGCAGCGGCCGGTAAGTGCTGGGAAACAGGTCGCGCAGCCAGGGCACCTGGCCATTGGCCGGGTTATCCGGCCGAGCCCCCGCATGAGCCCGGCCGGATGCGACCGTAAAGAGCAGCATGGCCAGGAACCGCAGCATCTTGGCCGTCATCTTCCTCTCGCTCCTGGCCGAGTGTTCAAATCATCAGAACTTGTATGTTGCAGTCCCGATGACCTGCCGCCCCGCGCCATAGACGCAGCCATTATAGCTGGCGCAACGCGCGACATAGGTTTTATCAAGCAGGTTCGAGGCGTTCACTGCGACGCGCCAATGCGGCAGATCGTAATGAACGATCGCGTCGACCAGCGTAACCGCGCCTGCGTATATGACCGGCGATCCAAAGGGGCCGGGCAGCGTGCCGGTGCTGCTGCTGTTGTAGCGGACACCGCCGCCGAAGCCGAACCCGCCCAGCGCGCCTTTCTGGAAGGTGTAATCGATGAACCCGGCCGCCTTGTTCTTGGGCGTGGTCGGCAGCGGATAACCGACATCCGCGGTTTCAGCCGCCGCGCTCAGCACCTTCGAATGGTTGTAGCTGTAGGCGAAGTTGAACGACAGTTGCTCGTGGATGCGCGCAACGATCTCGGTTTCGACACCATAAACCTCGACTTCACCGCCCTGTGTCGTGAAGATCGGCGAGATGCCGGTCTGGGGCGAGGAGAAATTGCGTTCCTTGATGTCAAACCCGGCAATCGTGCCAAAGATTTTCACATCGGGGCCCAGCGCCCGCCCGTCGAATTTGATACCGCCCTCGAATTGGTGCGTCTGGGTCGGCTTGAACGGATTTTTCGTCAGGCTGTCGGTCCCCAGGATTGGCTCGAACGAAGTCGCATAACTGACATAGGGCGCAATGCCTGCATCGGTCAGGTAATTGGCGCCGACGCGATAGGTAAACTTATGCTGTTTCTGGTCGGAAATCTTGGAAAGCGGCGCGGTGCCCTTCACCCAGTCGTAGCGACCGCCCACAAGGATGAACAATTGGCCCAACTTGAGCTGGTCCTGGCCATAGACGCCGGTCTGCTTGAGGTTCTCGTCGTTGTAGGCATTGGGATAGCCGATGTCCGTCCTTGCAGCCTCCGGATACACTGGATTGTAGATATTCAAGGTGCCAATTGGCGGAAAGGTAAAGTTGTAAGCCGCGAGATTGGTGACATTGCGGTAATCGACGCCCACCAGCATTTTGTGCTGGATCGAGCCAATATCGAGTTTCACATCGAAACGGTTATCGATCGTGAAGCTGCGGACGGTTTCCAGATAGGTGAAATTGCTGCGCTCAAGCGTGGTATAATTCGCCGGATCGGCTGGATTTGCCGGATCGACCTCGACAAATCCACTCAGGCTTGCTGCCGTCACCGGAGCAGTTCCATAGAAACCGTGTAAAAAGTCGCTATTCGGCGTCGAATAAAGGCCCGGATCGGTTGCTTCCTTGTAGTGGCTCCACTTGGCGTTGGAATGGAACTCGATCCCGGGCGCAAACCTGTGCTCGAAATCGAAACCCGCGCCATACTGGCGCCGCACATATTCGTCGTTGGGATCGTCGATATTCGTTTTGGGGCTCAGCATGCCGTTGGGATTGGGCAACAACGTACCCTCGATCGGCAGGAATCCGCCTGCGCCGCCCTTGACCCGGTCGAACTGGTAATAGCCCAGCAGGGTCAGTTTGGTCGCGGCGTCGAACTTGATCGTTGCCGCCGGCGAGATCAGCGCGCGGCGGAAGTGCTGGTTGTCGATCTCGCCAGCGGCGTCTCGATATAGCCCGGTCAGGCGCAGGTCGAGGTAATCGGTGACCGGGCCGGTCAGTGTGCCTGCGGCTTCAAGGTAATCGTTGGTGCCGCCCTTGAGCTGAATTTCGCCACCGAATTTGTCCGAAGGCCGGCGGCTGGTCTCGTTGATGATGCCGCCGGGAGGCGCCGAGCCATACAGCGCCGAGGATGGGCCCTTGAGGATATCCAGCGTCTGGAAAGCATAAAGATCGACACCCGTTTCCGAGATGGTCGTCGTTGCCGGCACCGACAGCCCGTCGATGTACTGCCGCGGCTCGAAGCCGCGCACGGTGATGAAGTCATAGCGTGGATCGGGGCCATAATTCTCGCCCGCCACACCGGCGGTATAGCGCACCGCCTGCTGGACATCGATGAAGTTCAACAGGTCGATCTGGTCGCGGGTGATGACCGAGATCGACTGCGGGGTTTCGATCAGCGGGATGCCGCTCTTGGTCGCGGTGATCGCGCTGTCGGGGACGTAATGGCGGGCAGTGACGATGATGTCGCCAGCGTCGTTGCGGGTGGTCTGGAACGAAGACGGGTCGTTCGCGCCATTGCCGTTCGAGGGTGCCGCAGCGGTTTGAGCCTGCGCGGCCTGGCAAGCCGAAAAAGCCGCACCCGCCAATAAGGCAGTTCGCGAAATCCGAAAAAACGAAGCCATTGCTTTACCCCCTGTCGTGTTCTGGTTGCCCGCTCCCACGCCTTATTATGACACTCAATGTAACAGAACCGTTCGCGGCCCATTTTCGGGTTCGGGTCGGTTTCCATCGCGAGCGGGCCATTGATAGTCGCCTCCATACGGCTAATGCAAATCGTTCGCAATTAGTTTTGGGCGCGCCAGGCGGTGCCCAGATGCGATTTTCGGTAGCCGTAAAATCGGTAGACCACCGCGCCCGCCAGAATATACAGCGCCAGGATTACTGCCGGGATGCGATCACCGTGCACGGCCTTGTAGCCGATGTCGCCCAGCACCGGCCCGACCATCGCCACCGTCATCAGCAATGACAGCACCGGCACCGTGCCGAACCAGATTCCGCCGATGGTCACGCCGCCGCCGGGCACGCGAAACGGGCGCGGCAGGTCGGGGCGCATGTTGCGCAGCCAGATCGTGCTGATCGCCACGGTGATGAACACCACCCCGGTGCCCAGGCTGACCAGATCGGCCAGAATCGCGATCGGCAGCGCCGCCGCCGCCAGCGCCGCCATCGCCGCGACGAACATCGTGCTGAAATGGGGGGTGCGAAAGCGAGGGTGGATCTTGCAGAAGAACCCCGGCAACAACCCGTCGCCACCCATCGCAAAACAAATCCGCGAGTGGGCATAGGTGTTGATCATCAGGACCGAGGACAGTCCGGCAAGCGCGCCGATCTTGACGAGGAAGGTCAGCCAGGGCGTGCCGATCACGTCGATGGCGACGGCCACGGGATCGGGCACGTTGAGCGCGGAATAGCGTACCAGTCCGGTCAGCACGCAAGCTACCGTCATGTAGACGACCGTGGCCACGGCCAGCGCGCCCAGGATGCCGATCGGAATGTCGCGCTGCGGCTGGCGCGCTTCCAGCGCCGCCGTCGCCACCGCCTCGAACCCCAGGTAAGCGAAAAACAGCACCGAGGCACCGCGCAGGATTCCTGCCCAGCCGTAACTGAAACCGCCCTGGCTGGGTGGGATGAAGGGATGCCAGTTGGCCGGATGAACGTGGCCGGCGCCCAGCGCCACGAACAGCACCAGCACGCCGATCTTCACCGTGACCATCACCGTGTTCAGCCGTGCCGAATGGGCGACCCCGCGTATCAGCACCGCGGTGAATACCGCCACGATGGCCACCGCAACCAGATTGACGCTGCCACCGACGCTGAAATGCTGGCCGTCCGCACGGGTGATCGACTGGACATAGGGATTGGTCAGGACGCCCGGCAAGTGCACATTGAAGTCGCCCAGCAGGCTGAGCAGATAGCCGGCGGCGCCCACCGCCAATAGCGAGCCGGCCAGTCCCATTTCCAGCGAGATCATCCAGCCCAGCGTCCACGCGGCCAGTTCGCCCAGCGCGGCATAGGCATAACTGTAGGAGGCACCCGCAACCGGCAGCGTGGAGGACAGTTCGGCGTAGCATAGCGCGGTAAAGGCGCAGGCGATCCCTGCCAGCGCAAAGGACAGGATCACCGCCGGCCCGGCGTAATTGGCAGCGGCTGTGCCGGTCATGACATAAACCCCCGCGCCGACGATGCAGCCAATCCCGATCAGCGTCAGCTGGATCGGCCCAAGGGTGCGCAGCAAGCCGGTATCGGAGCAGTCGTCGCGAACATCCGCCAGCGGCTTGCGGATCGTCAGTCGGTGACCAGGCTGCGGCATCATGAAGCTCCCGAGGGTGTCGCGGCAGGATGAAGGCTACCAAACGTGCAATGCACGGGAAGCATGGAACGGGCCGCCGATCATCGCGGCAGGGCCCGTTTTGGTGAATTACCCACGGACGGTGCGCGTCATCCAATCGGCCAGCGCCGGATCGACGCCCGCCACGATTTCGTCGAAGGTTTCGGGGCGCTCGTCCTGCCCCAGCTTGAAGGCGGCGTGGGTTTCGCGCACGGTCGCCCGAAACGCGATCACATGCTGCGCCAGTTCGGCATATCGCGCGCCCATGCGGTCGGGCGTCCACGGCTGGGCGTGGTCGCGCTCCACCCAGGCGGCAAGCCGCTCCAGTGCTGCCGGCGTTTCTTCCGGCACAAAGCGTACCTCGACCATGAAACGCGCCACCGCGTAATTCCAGGTCGGCCCCCAGGTCGGGTTGGAAACCAGCGCGGGCGAGACATAGCCGCCGGGGCCCTGCGCCAGGATCATCGCCTCGGGCTGGCGTTCGAGCAATGCGACCTGGCGGTTGGATTTGGCAAAATGCCCGAAAAACGCCGCGACGTGGCCCCGCACGTCCCGCTCGACCAGCAGCGGCAGCACCGATGCGCCGTGCCCTGCCGGTCCCGCCG
This sequence comes from uncultured Novosphingobium sp., assembly GCA_964245935.1. Classification (GTDB taxonomy): domain Bacteria; phylum Pseudomonadota; class Alphaproteobacteria; order Sphingomonadales; family Sphingomonadaceae; genus Novosphingobium. The sequence goes on along the minus strand of CAXTOS010000020.1, from coordinate 7,846 downwards.
ACACCACCCAGGCCAGCGGATAGGCATCGACCAGCGCGGCGACATCCTGTTCGGACCTGGGTATGAAGACTGAGCGCGCGGTCATGCGATGTTCTTTCCAAACACCGGTCGCCGTAACCGGCCACGCGCCGATGAGCAACACGCCGATCGTCATCGGCCGATATGCCGCCTGCGCCAGTTCCAACACGGTTGCGGCGTTGTTCAACGTACTGCAGGAACAATGTAGCTACATAGGACGAATCGATTTCGCCGGTAAAGCAGCATCCGCGCGCCGCATGGGCCAGGGCCGCGCAAGCTTTGGCCCAAGCTGGTGAGGACGCGCCGGTGTGGCCATAATTCAGCAATCTGGCTGACGAAGCGCCTTGATGGTCAAACCCGCCCGCCCGCGCCCTGCTCGCGGCGAAATCTGGCTGGTTGCGCTCGACCCGACGATTGCCAGCGAAATTCAAAAGACCCGGCCTTGCGTGGTCATCTCCCCGCCCGAGATCAGCGACCAACTCCGCGTCGTGCTGGTCGCCCCGCTGACCAGCGGCATTCATCCGGCCCATTTCGCATCGCGACCATGGTGGCCAGCCAACCGGGCTTGATGGGCTTGAGCCAATCCGTGCCGTCGACGCTGACCGGTTCATTAAGCACCAGGGTCGCCTGGATGCCGCGACATTGAGCGCCGCGCTGGCGGTGCTGCGAGCACTGTTCGCGGAGTAGGTGCCGGACTGCTGGGTCGAACAGGTTCCATGCCTGTCGGAAGTCATTGCCGACCGCTTGCCGGATCGGCATAGCGCGACAATGGAGCAGGCAACCAGAGACGCATTTTTGAAGGCGGTGGCGCGGCTGCCCGAATGGATCAGGCATGACCTGGCTGCCAGGGACGCCGCGCTGCGCGTGCGCGCCGAGGAATCGCTGGCGGCGATGCTGCTGGACGTTCTGCAACGGGCGTCCGACGGAACCCCCTGAGCCGGCTTCATGCCCACACGGACCGGGGCTGCGCGTAATCCCCTTGCGTCATGCCGGCGGGCGATCTAACGGCGCCGCAGCGACAGGTTCCCCGCGAGGGGATCAAAAGGGAACGCGGGTTGGACCGCGGCTGCCCCTGCAACTGTGAGCGGCGAGCCATCGGCCACACGCCATTGGGACCACACTGTATTGCGCAGGGGGCCTGAGAAGGCGGCCGGACCGGCGTTGACCCGCGAGCCAGGAGACCTGCCTGACGCGTCGTTCTTCGTGCCGACAGGGTGTGCGGCGCGGACGAGGCAACCCCTCGCGTAACGACAGCCATCGTCTTGCCGGCCCTGGCCTGCGAGCCGTGGTGTCGCATCGGTGCGCGGCATCATTTCTCGCAGGCCAGGGGACTGGCGGACATAGTGTCGTCAGACCGAAGGGACTTAAGTCATGCCTGCCTTTAAAATCCACATCCTCGCCTTGCCACTGGGGCTGCTCCTGCTGCCCGCCGCGCTGCACGCAGCCGCACCCGATACCGCAGCGGCGAGCCCGGACGACGCCAATGCGCCGCAGGATATCGTCGTCGCCGCGTTGCGCACGCCGGTGCCGCAGACGCAAGTCTCTTCCAGCGTCACGGTGCTCGACCAGGCGGCCATCCAGCAGGCGCAACCGGTGGCTTTGACAGATGTGCTGGAGCGCACGCCGGGCATCACGGTCAATCGCAACGGCGGTTACGGCGAAACCACCGGGCTTTCCATCCGCGGCGCCGGGACCGATGAAACGGTGGTGGTGATCGACGGCATGCGCGTCGCCGACCCGACCTCGCCAGCCGGCAATTTCGATTTTTCGCAGCTGTTTGCCGATGACATCGCCCGCATCGAGATTCTGCGCGGTCCGCAATCGATCCTGTGGGGCTCGGATGCGATCGGCGGTGTGATCAACGTGGTCACGGTGGCGCCGACCAAACCGCTGGAGGAGGACTTTTCGCTGGAGGTCGGCTCGCATCGGACGGTCGACGCCCATGCCGGGATCGGTGGCACCAGTGCGCTGGTCGATTGGCGGATTTCGGGGTCGGCCTTCACCACCGATGGCATTCCCACGATCGTCGGCGCAACCCAGCCGAACGGCGATACCCGCAAGGCCGGCAGCGCCACGTCCACGTTCCACCTCGCCGGCAATGTCTCGCTCGATCTGCGCGGCTATTGGGACGAGGCGCGCACGACCTTCTCGGATGGCTTTTCCGATCCGATCTATGGCGGCGAATACCAGACCCGCAAGCAATGGACCGCCTATGCCGGATTGAACGTTGCGCTGATAGGCGGGCGCTGGAAAAACCGCTTCGCCATCCTGGAAAACCATACCGACAATGAAAGCTACGATCCGCGCAAGGACCCGGCGCTGACTTTCGTCGGTCATGGCCGTATCCGCCGCTACGAATATCAGGGCATCCTTGATCTCGCACAAGAGGTCCAGCTGGTGTTCGGCGCGGAACGCAAGGAAGAACGGTTCGCAACCGGATCGCCGTTCGACGCGGTCAAGCCCTTCGACCTCACCCCGCACAGGGCCGACACGAACAGCGTCTATGCCCAGGCCCGGGTCCGGCCCGCCAAGGGCCTGACCTTGAACGGCGGCGTGCGTTACGATCACCACTCGGTCTATGGCGGCCACACCGTGTTCAGCGCCGGCGGCGACTATACCCCCGATGGCGGCGTCACGCTGATCCGGGCGAACTACGATCAGGGCTTCAAGGCACCGTCGCTGTATCAGCTCTACAGCGACTTCGGGAACACCACGCTGCGGCCCAAAACCGCCCGGGGCTGGGAAGTCGGCGTGGAACGCCACCTCGGCCAGGCGTTCAGCGCTTCGGCGACCTGGTTCGAGCGCAAGACCAACAACCTGATCGAATTTGCCGACTGCCCGTTCCCGCTTCCTGCCTTCGGCACCGGGCCGGCAGCCATCGGCGCCTGCTACGTCAACGGCTTCAACTATTACACGAATGTTGACCAGGTGAAGGCCAGGGGTCTCGAACTGGCCGCTGCGTTGCGTGTCGGCCGGCTGTTCGCGGATGGCAATTACAGCTTCGTCTCCTCGCAGGACCGCACGCCGGGCGCGCTCACCTATGGCCGGCAATTGCCGCGGGTGCCGCGCCATCTCGCCAACGCGACGGTTGGCTACGACTGGCCCGGCGGCCTCACCACGTCTGCCGCATTGCGCACCGCCTCCAGCAGCGGCGACACCGATTTCAACCTCTTTCCGAGCATCCCGGTGACGCTCGGCGCTTATGCAGTGGTGGATCTGCGCGCGGAATGGAAACCCGCCGCGGGCCTGACCTTGTTTGGCCGGGTGGATAATGTCGGCAATAAATATTACCAGACCGCCTATGGCTACAACAGCCTGGGGCGCACCGCCTATTTGGGAATGAGGACGCACTTCTGATGCTGCGCGGCGTCGGGGCCGGGCCGCAAGTGGTGGTATGCAGCACTTGTCGTGGTTCGGCGGAGACGCCTGCGGATGATCCCGGCCGGCGGGGCGGTGCCCTGCTGGCCGAAATGCTGTGGATCGAGCAGCGCGCCGATCCGGCGCTGGCGGGTATCGCCGTAGAGGAAATGCCTTGCCTGTTCGCCTGCGCGCGGTCCTGCGCCGTTCATATCCGCGCGCCGGGGCGGATTTCCTACGTGCTGGGCGATTTCGCGCCGACGGCCGAAGCCGCCCGGGCGATCCTGACCTACGCCCGCCACCATGCCGAGAGCACTGACGGACAAGTGCCCTATCGGCATTGGCCCGAAGGCGTGAAGGGGCATTTCATCACCCGCATGCCGCCGGACGGATTCGTCGTGGCCTGATCTCGGGAAACCTCATCCCTCGCGAAACTTAGAGTCTTTCCGTTTCCGGCCGCCCAAGTCATTGTAATTATATGGGTGGCCGGGCGGGGGAGCGGGCTGGTGCCGACTCGACGTAAGTCGGCAAGACCCTAGGCCGCCCGTGTGGCCCGGCGATAGCCCTCGGGGTCATCCACGCGAATTCTTTCCAGCTCACGCTCGACATGGGTCGAATGCACGTCATTTGCCCGGCGCTGCTGCGACAGATCGATGTCCGGCGCCATTGCGCCATCGGTGCGTACGCCGCGCATGCCCACCTTCAGGAACTCCAGCGGGCGGCGAATGCCTTCGGCGGCGGCGGTGCCTTCGAAGCCGCAGTGGACCATGCAATTGGCGCATTTTTCGTATTTGCCGACACCGTACTGGTCCCAGTCGGTGCCTTCCATCAGTTCGGCGAAGGTTTCGACATAGCCTTCGCCGACAAGGTAGCAGGGCTTTTGCCAGCCGAACACGGTGCGCAGCGGCATCGACCAGGGCGTGCATTCATACGAGCGGTTGCCGGCGAGGAAATCGAGGAACAGCGGGGAGTTGGTGAATTTCCATGCCTTGCCACCTCTGCCGCGGCTCAGCAGGTCGCGGAACAGGGTCTTGGTCTTTTCGCGATTGAGGAAATGCTCCTGGTCGGCGGCGCGCTCGTAGGCGTAGCCGGGCGAGATCGTGACTTCCACGTCCAGGCCGGTCATATGGTCCATGAATGCCGCCAGCCGTTCCGGATCGGCATTGTTGAACACGGTACAGTTGACCTGGGTGCGGAAGCCCTTCGCCTTGGCCAGGTGGATCGCTTCCAGCGCGGTCTGGTAGGTGCCCTCCTGGTCGACCGCAACATCGTGCATCTGCTGGTCGCCATCGAGGTGAATCGACCAGGTGAAGAACGGCGAGGGCTGGAAATCGTCGATCTTTTTTTTCAGCAGCAGCGCGTTGGTGCACAGGATCACGAATTTTTTCTTCGCGAGGAAGCCGGCCACGATTCCGGGCATGTCGCGGTGGAGCAGCGGCTCGCCCCCGGCGATCGACACGGCAGGCGCGCCGCATTCGTCGATCGCGTCCATGCATTGGTCATAGGTCAAGCGGCGGTTGAGGATCGCATCGGGATAATCGATCTTGCCGCAGCCGGGGCAGGCGAGATTGCACCGCAACAGCGGCTCCAGCATCAGCACCAGCGGATATTTGCCGCCCTTGATCTGGTTGACGACGGCATGGCTGCCGATCCGCAAAGCCACCTTCATGGGAATGGTCATTAATTACTCCCCGGGGCACACGGCCCGGATTGAGGCGCCTGTGCGCAATCGCGCGCAGCCACCGGACTGGAAGGGAGCACCCTAGCCGGAGTGCCGGGTCGCCGCAATGCAACAGGCGCCTGCGCCGGTTTTTCCGGATGCGCCGCCGTTCATTGCGCGGACATCACGCCGCGCCTAGCGTCTGTTCGATCCAGACGGTCCCGGCTCGCTCCCCCGCCCGGCCACCCAAGCCATTGTATTATATGGGCGGGCGAGCGGGGCTGGGGCCGGTTCGACGTAAGTCGGAAAAACGCTAATTCGGGTCTGGCCTTGAAAAGGACGACGATGCGCAAATCGATTTTCATGCTTCCGGCATTTTTCGCGGTCGCCTGCCTGGCTGCACCGTTGCCGGCGGTAGCGCAGGTGAGCGACCCTGCCGCGGCAACGGTAGCCGCGCTCGACAACGGCTTGCTGGCGATCATGCATGCGGGCGCCGCAGCCGGGCAGGCCGGACGCGCGCGCCAGATCGCCCCGGTAATCGATCGCGCCTTCGACCTGCCGCTGATGGCGCGGCTGTCGGTCGGACCGGCGTGGAACCACTTTACCCCGCGCGATCAGCAGGCGCTCATGGCCGCCTTCCGCACCATGACCGCTGCGCAATATGCCAGGAATTTCGACGGCTGGTCGGGCGAACGCTTCACGATCCAGCCGCAAGTCGACACGCGCGGCACCGATCGCCTGGTGCGCACGACGCTGACCTCATCCGGCGGCACTTCCGAAGTGCTCGACTACCGCTTGCGGCAGGACGGCGGAGCATGGAAAATCATCGACGTCTACTACCGCAGCGCAATCAGCCAGCTGGCGACGCGACGCTCCGATTTTGCGGCGGTGGTGGCCAGGGGTGGCGCGCCGGCGCTGATCGCGCATCTCGACCGGCTGGCCGTGAATCCTTAGAGTCTTTCCGGTTAAGACGGTGCCAGCCCGCTCCCCGCCCGGCCACCCAAGTCATTGTATAATATGGGTGGCCGGGCGGGGAGCGGGCCGGCACCGCCTCGACGCAAGTCGGAAAGACTCTAGCGGATCCTGTATCAGGTGCCTTCGCATCGCCATTGCAGGCGAACATACAAAAATGCGATGAGCCGCGCTCATCGCATTTTCCTGTCAGCCAAAGCTAGTAAAATTATCGCCGCACTCGGGCTCGTGCGCCCGGGATCAGTGGGCGCCCCGAGCCTGAAGGACGGCCGGCACGGTGCGCAGCATGATGACGAAATCCATCTGGGTGCAGCGGTTGCGGGCATAGGAGGTATCGATCGCCACGCGCCGACGGTAGCTCATGTCGTTACGACCGCTGATCTGCCACAGGCCGGTGATGCCTGGCGTCACGCTGGTATAATAGCTGATGTAACGGCCGTATTTCGCCACCTCATCGGTCACGATCGGGCGGGGGCCGACCAGGCTCATCTCGCCGACCAGCACATTGATCAACTGCGGCAGCTCATCCAGGCTCGACCGGCGCAGGAATTTGCCCAGCCCGGTGATGCGCGGATCGTTACGCAGCTTATGATCACAGGCCCATTCGGCGCGTGCTTCTTCGTTCTCCGCCAGGTGCTGCGCCAGAACTTCAGCTGAATTCGTCACCATGGACCGGAATTTGAGGCAATGAAAAGCTCTGCCATCCTTGCCCAGCCGGCGGTGGGCAAACAGCACCGGCCCCGGCGAGGTCAGCTTCATGATGACCACGATCAGCAGCATCACCGGCAACAGCAAGACCAGCGCCAGGAACGCTACGGTCACATCGACGACGCGCTTGATGAACAGGCCGGTCTGCGGCGAAAGCTGGTCGGAAGACGGAACAACTGCGGCCAGGAAGTTATTGGACCGCGAAAACCCTGCAACGCGCATCTCGGGCTGCGCAACGGAAGAGTATGCAGAAGCGGCTGAGATTTTCACAGTGCAGTTCCCCTGATATTGGTCGCCAGCGAAACCAGCGACCCGTTAGGTGAAACTACATGAAGCACAACCCATGCCAGATTATGAAATCGTTCGATATCAGTGGCTTCTGAAAATGGAATTTGTGCACTGCGGCAAATGTGTAAACGATTGTTACAGAACTGGACCCCTTCCGACGCCGGCCATGGTGAGGGCAACGCCGGAAAAATCACTATTGTCGTAAGAATTCGCCAGCGAAATCCGGTGGCTAGAGTTTTGTCAGCTCGGCGTAAGTCGGAAAACCGATAATGAAGCACAATGCACAATGAACCGCGGTTCATGACCGCAGGCTACCCTCCGGCATGCTTCCTCTGCCATTCGGCCGGACTGCCCGGACCCATGAAATAGCGCAGCGAAAAGCTGATGGCCTGGGCGGCGGAGCCATGGGTGAACACTGCATTGCGCCATGCCGGCGGGCTGAACACGATCCGTGCATCGCGCGAAAAACCGACACCTTCCCTGGGGATGCCGAACATTGCGCGATCGATCTGGTCATTGTCGTTTTCGTCGTGAAATGCCTGCACCGCGTAATCGCCGGGCGGTACGCCGGGCACGATTATCGTGGTGGTCCCGGTCGATGCGGGTGCAGCGGCGTGCCATGGGCAGCGATCGGCCAGGAAGCGGTCGCGCGGGCAGACGGCTACGCGCACGCGGCCATGGCTGTTGCGGACATTGTGGATCTGGATGGTGATGGGCATGCCGCTGGTGGTCACCGCGTCGGCCAGCAGCAGCGCCGCGGCCAGGATCATGCCTGCGCCTCGGCCCCGCCCACCCCCGTCTCGTTCCACCTCAGCGCCTTGAGCACGGTCTCGACGATGTGCG
>CAXTOS010000019.1:0-31430 GCA_964245935.1 uncultured Novosphingobium sp. | reverse complement strand
CGGCGCGCAAACCATCATCGATATCATGATTGTCATAAGCGATGTCGTCGGCAATCGCCGCGACCTGCGCTTCCAGGCACGAATAGCCGCCCAATTCCAGCGGGAACGCAGCGTCCAGTTCCGCCAGGGCCCAGTTCGGCTGGCTGACCGGGCCATTGTGCTTGGCCAGCCCCTCCAGCAGTTCCCAAGTCAGGTTCAGCCCGTCATGCTCGCAATAAGGCGATTCCAGCCGCATCAGCGTACGCAGGCAGTGCGCGTTGTGATCGAAGCCGCCGTGGTCCAGCATCGCGGCGTTCAGCGCATCCTCGCCGGAATGGCCAAACGGCGGATGGCCGATGTCATGCGCCAGGCACAGCGCCTCGGTCAGATCCTCGTCCAGCCCCAGCGCACGGGCAATGACCCGGCCGATCTGCGCCACTTCCAGGCTGTGAGTCAGCCGAACCCGGTAATGATCGCCATCGGGGGCGATGAACACCTGGGTCTTGTGACGCAGGCGCCGAAACGCAATCGAATGGATGATGCGGTCGCGATCGCGCTGATAGGCACTGCGCGGGCCGCGCGCCAGCGATGCCTCCAGCGGAAATTCGCGCCCGCGCGAACGCGCCGGATCGCAGGCCAGTGCAGATAGAGGATGGTCGATGATCGAGCCTCGAGAATAGAGCTTCAGCTATTGCGCTTGAGATTCCCCTCCCGCTTGCGGGAGGGGAGATAGCAGAGGCATCAGTGCTCCCAGCCCGAAACGCATAGTGCGGCCGAACTGATCGTCACGCGCATCACTTGCGGATCGTTCACCCGTTCCACCGCCGCGAGGTAGTCGTCGACGGTACGCTTCGGCCCTTGCAATGCTTGCAGCTTGCGCAATTGCCTGATGGTGAGTTGATCGACCAGCCGATGCGCCATGCATTGCGCAATCGGCGGAGACAGGCCGGCATTGACCAGCGCGCTCTTGACCTGGCCTTGTTCGACCTTCTGCTCGACGCAGGCGGTGGCCAGCAGCGGGAGCACCAGCGCGGCCAAAAACGCCCGCGCACCCATCAATGCGCCAGCGCCTTGACGATATCCTCGACCATTTTCTTGGCATCGGCAAGCAGCATCATGGTCTGGTCCATGTAGAACACATCGTTGTCTACACCGGCATAGCCGACGCCGCTCATGCTGCGCTTGATGAACATCACGGTCTTGGCCTTTTCCACGTCGAACACCGGCATGCCATAGATCGGGCTGCTCTTGTCGGTCTTGGCAGCGGGATTGACCACATCGTTGGCGCCGATGATGAAGGCGACATCGGCCTGCGCGAATTCCCCGTTGATATCCTCCAGCTCGAACACGTCGTCGTAAGGCACATTGGCCTCGGCCAGCAGCACGTTCATGTGGCCCGGCATGCGCCCGGCAACCGGGTGGATGGCATATTTGACGCCGACGCCGGCTTTCTTGAGCAAGTCGCCCATCTCGCGCAGCACATGCTGGGCCTGCGCGACCGCCATGCCATAGCCGGGAATGATGATCACCGTCTCCGCCTGCTCCAGGATGAAGGCGGCATCTTCGGCGCTGCCGCGCTTCCATGGACGCTGCTCGCGCACGGGGCCGCCGCTCGTGGCAGCCTCTGCGCCGAAACCACCGGCGATTACCGAGATAAAGCTGCGATTCATCGCCTTGCACATGATGTAGCTCAGGATCGCGCCCGAGCTGCCGACCAGCGCGCCGGTGATGATCATCGCAGTATTATGCAGCGTGAAGCCCATCGCGGCGGCCGCCCATCCCGAATAGGAATTGAGCATCGATACAACCACCGGCATGTCCGCGCCGCCGATCGGGATGATCAGCAGGAAACCGATGGCAAAGCTGAGCACGGTGATCGTCGCGATCACCCACTGCGCAGAATCGAAGGTGAAATAGCCCACCAGCAGCAGGATCGCAGCCAGCAGCCCCAGATTGATGACGTGCCGCCCCGGCAGCATGATCGGCGCGCCGCTCATCTTGCCCGCCAGCTTGAGAAACGCGATCACCGAGCCCGAAAAGGTAATCGCGCCGATCGCCAGCCCCAGGCCCATTTCGATCCGGCTTTGCGGCTCGATCAGGCCGTCCGTTCCGGTAATGCCGAAAGCTGCGGGATTGAGATAGGCGGCCAGACCCACCAGCACCGCCGCCATGCCGACCAGCGAGTGAAAGGCGGCGACCAGTTGCGGCATGTCGGTCATCTTGATCCGCCGCGCCGTCACCAGCCCGATCACCCCGCCCAGCGCGATCGCGCCCAGAATCTCGGCCAGGGTCTGAAGATCGGCCACGTTCGGCCGAGGCAGGAATCCGCCCGGCGGCACCGGCGCCTCGATCAGCAGCGTGGTCGCCACCGCGATCGCCATGCCGCCCATGCCATAGCGATTGCCCCGGCGCGAAGTGGCCGGCGACGACAACCCGCGCAGCGCCAGGATGAAGCATATCCCCGAAATCAGATAGGCCAGCATGACCCATGCCGGCAAAGCCACATGGGCCATTACTTGAGCCCCTCTCGCTTGCGGGAGGGGTCGGGGTGGGCACCTTCCAGTCGCGCCGTTCGGAGAAGCAAGGGCCCACCCCCAGCCCCTCCCGCAAGCGGGAGGGGAGCTTGTCGCGCAGGCCTCATGGGCGATCCTTTTTCTTGTACATCGCGAGCATGCGCGCGGTCACAGCAAAGCCGCCGAAAATATTGACGCTGGCCAGCACCACCGCCGCCAGCCCGAGAACCTTCGACACCGAAGACCCGCTCGCCGCCGCCGCAATCAACGCGCCAACCACGATCACCGAGGAAATCGCATTGGTCACCGCCATCAGCGGGGTATGCAAAGCCGGGGTCACCGACCAGACTACGTAATAACCGACAAAGCAGGCCATCACGAAAATGGAGAGGATCGAGATGAAGTCCATTGGTTTCCCTTATGCCATTTCAGGCGGCGATACGCCGTGGCGTCAATGCTGCCCGAAGTCACACTAATTTCAATGCCGCCATCGATTATCTTCAGGCCTGGTTCAAGTTGATTGATCTCCAGACGCAACGCTGCTTGCAAATGCCGTTCAACTTCGAACTGCTTGCCTTCTCTTTTCGCAATGGCAAACTCGGCGGCCTTCTCGATCAGCGCTTCCGTCGCAATTTCCGTTGCACCGTCTTGTTCCCTGAAACGGCGATATAAACAAACCGCAGACTTCAATGTGGCCAGTCCGTTATAAATATTGCCGTTTATAGGAATATTTGTCAGATTTGGCTTACCATTCCTTTCATCCGCCTTGGTATAGGACAGATCAGCAACCAGCTTGTCAAAACCATCATTCTCAAAGTGCGCATCGAAGTCGCCGTATTTTTCTTCCACGCGCGTTGCGTTAGCAAAGCGTGTTGCAGCAACGTCGAGAGGATATTTGTCATCGAGCCATGCTCGGAACGGAGCGCAATTCATCCGAGCAACCGCTCGTTCACCACCAACCCACCCTGCGTCAGGCGAATGGCATTGCCGATCTCTTCGTCCAGCACCGGCTTGCCCGCCTCCTTGTCCCAGAACGCGGACAGGAAATTATACAGGTTGCGCGCGAACAATGCCGAGGCGTCAGCCGCCAACAGCGCCGGGGTGTTGGCATAGCCCATCACCCTCACCCCATGACGCTCCACGATCCGGTCCGCGACGCTGCCTTCGACGTTGCCGCCTTGCGCCACGGCCAGGTCATAAATGACGCTGCCCTGCCGCATGGAGGCAATTTGCGCGTCGATGATCAGGCGCGGCGCAGCGCGGCCGGGGATCAGCGCGGTGGTGATCACGATGTCCTGCTTGGCAATATGCGACGACACCAGTGCGGCCTGAGCCTGTTGGTATTCCGGCGACATTTCGGTGGCATAGCCGCCCGCGCCTTCACCCTCGATGCCGGCGACATTCTCCACGAAGATCGGCTTGGCGCCCAGCGACTGGATCTGTTCCTTCGTCGCCGAACGCACGTCGGTGGCCGATACCTGCGCGCCCAGCCGCCGCGCCGTGGCGATCGCCTGCAAGCCCGCAACGCCCACGCCCATCACGAACACGCGCGCGGCGCTGATCGTGCCGGCGGCGGTCATCATCATCGCAAAGGCACGGCCATATTCATTGGCCGCCAGCATTACCGCCTTGTAGCCGGCAAGGTTCGACTGGCTCGACAGGATATCCATCGATTGCGCGCGGGTGATGCGCGGCATGAATTCCATCGCCAGCGCCTCCAGCCCCGCCGCCGCGTAAGCATCGACGCGGGCGCGTCCATCCGCTGCGAACGGATCGAGCCCGGCAACCACCCACGCGCCCGGTCTCACCGCGGCCAGGGCAAGCGGGTCGGGCCCCTGAATGCCGAGCACGATATCGGCGCCGCGCAACACCGCAGCGGCCTCTGCCACCTCCGCGCCGGCCGAAGCATAATCGGCGTCGGCTATCGCGGCCCGCGCCCCAGCGCCGTATTCGACCGCCACCTGCGCACCCAGCGCAATGAACTTCTTCACGGTTTCGGGGGTAATGGCGACCCGTGCTTCACCCGAGGCGGATTCCCGGAGTACTGCAATCCGCAGGCCGTCAGCCATCAGGCGATCAGTGGGCCAGCAGATAGACGACGACGATCCCGATGACCGCAATGATCGGCGTCGCCACCTTGATCACGCCGATGAAGCTATCGTAAGTCGCGTTGGCAGCCTTCATGTCATTGCCCGAAGCCATCGTGAGTTCCCCTTGACGAGCCAGAATCCGAGCCATGCCCTTACCGCTCCACCGGGCCGGGCTCAAGACGAAACGCGCCCCGCCTTAAATTGGCGGCTAGCATCCGGGCCCCACTTTTTGTCATCACGCTCTATCCCGCCGGCAATTGCGCGAAGTCGGTCAGCGCCGCGTCGCGCAACCCGCGCCAGACGTGCAGCGCCTGCACGGTCTGGGCGACATCATGTACCCGCACCAGCTGGACGCCGGCGTCCAGCGCCTTCAGCGCCAGGGTCAGCGATCCGCCCAGCCGTTTATGGGCCGGCGCTTCGTTCGACAAGGCGCCGATCATGCGCTTGCGACTGGCACCGACCAGCAGCGGCTGGCCCAGCGCATGAAACAGCGGCAAGGCGTTGAGCAGGGCCAGATTGTCGGCCATCGACTTGCCGAAGCCGATGCCGGGGTCGAGGATGATTCGCTCGCGTGCCACCCCCGCTGCCAACACCGCGTCGCGCCGCGCCTTCAGCCAGTCGAACACGTCGAGCACGACATCGTGATAGCCGCCATTGCTGTGCAAATCGTCGCCACCCGGGGCATGCATCAGCACCACCGGCGCGCCGCTGCGTACGGCGAACTCCTGCGCACGCGGGTCATACCGCAGCGCGGAAACGTCGTTGATGACATGCGCGCCGGCCGCCAGCGCGGCAGCCATCACCGCCATGCGCCGGGTGTCGATGCTGATCGCCGCGCCCATTGCCGCCAGCCGTTCGATCGCCGGCACGACCCGTTTCAGCTCGTCGCCCTCCCACACGGCGGCAGCGCCGGGGCGGGTCGATTCGCCGCCGACATCGATGATCGCGGCGCCCGCTTCCAGCATCGCGGCGGCGTGGGCATGGGCGACATCCGGCTTGTCCAGAAACTCGCCACCATCGGAGAAACTGTCGGGGGTCACGTTCAGGATGCCGACCACATGCGGCTGGTCGAGCGAAATGCGGCGCGCCCCGCACAGCAGCGGTTCATGGCCGCCGCGCAGCGCCGCCCATTGCGCCAGGCCCTCGGCCGCCAGTGCCGCGGGCAGCACGCCCAGCGCCGGCCGAACCTGCGGCACCGACAATCGCTGACGCGCGACGATCCGGCCATCGTCCCGCCGGATCAGGGCAAAGCGGCTGGCATAGACCAGCCCGCCCGCCAGCCGCACCGCGTCGCCATCCTCGCTTTGCGGGCTATCGGCCAGCGCGATCGGGCGCAGGTAAAGCGTTTCGCTCAAACTTTTCAGCTCAGGGTTCGGTAGCAAGGAGATACAGCTGGCGGATGGCATCGACCGGCTTGGCCTGCCCCTCATGCTCGATGTGCCAGAACGTCCAGCCGTTGCACGCAGGCGCATCCTGCAGCTTTGCGCCCAGGCCGTGGATCGAACCGCTCAATTCGCCTGCGACGAGCGAGCCATCGGCGCGGACCGTGGCGAACTGGCTGCGCTTCCTGTCCGCCAGCACCGTGCCCGGCGCAATCCAGCCGGTTTCGACCAGGGTTCCAAACGCCACCTTCGCGGTCGTTTTAGCCGTCTGCATCGTCGCGATGGCGCTTTCGTCGAGCGGCAGCGCCAGTTCGATGCGTTCCATTGCGGCGGTGCGATAATCGCTCTCGCGCTCGCAGCCGATCCATTCGCGCCCCAGCCGCCTGGCGACCGCGCCGGTGGTGCCGGTGCCGAAGAACGGGTCGAGCACGACATCGCCCTTTTTCGTGGTAGCCAGCATGACGCGGTATAGCAGGCTTTCGGGCTTTTGCGTCGGATGCACTTTCGCGCCGTCCTTGCGCAGCCGTTCCGGCCCGGAACAGATCGGCAGCACCCAGTCGCTGCGCATCTGCAATTCGTCGTTCAGCGTCTTCATCGTACGATAGTTGAAGGTGTAGCGCGCCTTTTCACCCTGCGACGCCCAGATCAGCGTTTCATGGGCATTGGTGAAGCGCGTGCCCTTGAAATTGGGCATCGGATTGGCCTTGCGCCAGACGATATCGTTGAGAATCCAGAACCCCAGATCCTGCAGGATCGCGCCGACGCGGTAGATATTGTGATAACTGCCGATCACCCACAGCGATCCGTCGGGTTTCAGCAGCCGGCGCGCTTCGCCCAGCCAGGCGCGGGTGAAGCTGTCGTAAGTGGCAAAGCTGTCGAAGCGGTCCCAGTCGTTGGTCACCGCATCGACGCGGCTGCCATCGGGCCGGCTGAGATCGCCGCCGAGTTGCAGATTATACGGCGGATCGGCAAAGACCATGTCGATGCTGGCGTCGGGCAGCGAACGCATCGCCGCGATGCAGTCGCCATCGAGGATGCGGCCCAGCGGCAGATCGTGGGCGGCGGGTTTGGGCGCCGGACGCGATCTGGCGCGGGCTTTGGTCCGCTCCTCGATCTGCAATAGCTCCATGACGCGGTCACCCCCTGTGAATGATCCGCAGGGTGAGTCCTCGTGGAGTCCACGTCAAGTCGCGACTCCGCACGATTGCCGGCATTGCCCGCGCAATTGCTGGTCTACCGGTGCGGAACGGAACGAGTCCGGCACTGCATATGGTGGGCCGCGAATTGCAAGGGCATCGACATGTGGTGGTGTGGCCGGCAGGACTCGGCGGGGCGAAATAAAGTTCAGGCGGGCGGCAGGCCGGGGTCGATACCGGTCATCTGCACCGAAACATCCCACAGCCGGCGCGCCAGTGCGGCATCGCGCGATCGTGACGTGCGCTTCGCCACCCCCGATGGACCGCGCGCGCCGCCCAGTCGTTGCGGCCCGTAATAGCCGCCCGGCACGACATCGGGCGCGGTTGCCGCCTGCAAGGCCGGCCACGCGCCTTGCGCTGCCGAATTGAGCAACAGGCCGAGCACCGGCCATACCAGCCGTCCGATCGCGGGCATGTGGCGCGACAGATCGGTGCCGGCAATGCCGGGATGGCAGGCGACGGCCATCACCGGGGAATGCGCCGCGCGCAGCCGCCGGTCGAGTTCCTGCACGAACAGCAGATTGGCCAGCTTGCTGTCGCCGTAGCGCTGCGAGGCCTTGTAGCTGTTGTTGGCGTCGAGGTCGTTCCAGTCGATATTGCCGCGCGTATGGGCCAAGCTGGCGGTCACCACGACACGGGCGCCGGGGGTCTGCGCCAGCTTGGGCAGCAGCAGGCAGGTCAGCGCAAAGCAGCCCAGATGATTGACCCCGAATTGCAGCTCGAACCCTTGAGCGGTGCGGGTCAGCGGCGGGAACATCACCCCGGCATTGTTGATCAGCGCATTGATGCGCGGCTCCTGCGCGGCGATCCCGGCGGCGCGGCGCACGCTGGCCAGGTCGGCCTGATCGCACGGGAGGAAGGCGAGATCGGCACCGGGAATTTCGGCGCGGATGCGCGCCATCGCCGCCTGCGCCTTGCCCTCGTCCCGGCAAGCCAGCAACACGCGCGCGCGCCGCATGGCCAGTAGCCGCGCTGCCGCGAAGCCGATGCCGGTATTGGCGCCGGTGACGATGAAGCATTTGCCATGCTGGTCGGGAACATCGTTGGCGGTGAAGCCCGTCATTCCAATTCCTTTATCTGATCAGCGTTGGTCGCAAGTCATTCGCCCGTCCCGGTTCGCCCGGAGCTTGCGCCCCTCCCCCGTCCGTCCTGAGTTTGTCGAAGGGCTGTCCTTTCTCGTCCTACGCTTGCCAGGAAGAAGGACAATGCTTTCGACAAGCTCAGCATCCACGGGTAAAATAATCAGTCAGCTTGAATATCAAATCAGCATCAGCTGCGCGACCGGCCCGAAACTGCGTCGGTGATACGGCGTCGGTCCGTGGCGCTGCAACGCCGCCAGATGCTCGGGTGTGCCATAGCCCATGTTGGTCGCCCAGCCATAATGCGGAAAATCGTCAGCCAGCGCACGCATCAGCCGGTCGCGATGTTCCTTGGCGATGATCGAGGCGGCCGATATGCACGGTTCTATGCCGTCGCCGCCAACGATCGCGCGCGCCGGCCAGCACCAGTCCGCAGTGCGACCGTGCGGCGTCAGATTGCCGTCGATCAGCACCTCGTACGGCGGCTCGGCACCGTCGGCGATGGCGCACAATGCGGCGACCGCAGCGGTCATCGCCTGCATCGTGGCCATGAAGATATTGACCCGGTCGATCTCGGGCGGATGAACCACGCCGATCGCCCAGCGGCATTGCGCCTTGATCTGCACTTCCAGCACCGCCCGCGCCTTGCCCGACAGGCGCTTGGAATCATCGAGGCCGACGATCATCGCCATGTCCAGCGATACCGCCGCGGCCACGACCGGCCCCGCCAGCGGCCCCCGCCCGGCCTCATCCACGCCGATGATGAATCGCTGTCCTGATCCTGCCATCGCCAGAGCCTGACCCAATTCGCCGGGGAACAGCAAGGGCCTTGCGCCGTTTTACACCTTTCAATTGCTATCCCGCTCCCCTAATTGCGCCGCCCTGATGACCATAGTCGCCAACCTCATTCCGCTCGATAATATCGACCCTGCGCTGGTCGAGGCGCTGCTGGACCGCGCCTTCGAGCCCGAACGCCAGTTGCGCACCGCGTACAAGGTGCGCACGGGGATGGACTGGCTGCCCGCGCTCAGTTTTGCCGCGCTGGACGAATCGGACAAATTGGCCGGTACGATCCAGTGCTGGCCGGTGGGGTTGACCGATCCCGCCGGCCGGATGCATCCGTTGATCATGGTCGGGCCGGTCGCGGTTCTGCCCGAATTACAAGACGCCGGCTATGGCCAGGCGCTGATGACCGCCAGCCTGTCGGCCTTGTCGCCCGAGGCGCCGCTGCCGCAAGTGATGATCGGCGATCCCGAATATTACGGGCGGTTCTGGGGGTTCACCAGTGCCGGGACCGCCGGCTGGGCATTGCCTGGCCCGTGGGAGCCTCGCCGGCTCCTGGTGCGCTGTGACAACGCCGGGGTGCTGCCGCAACAGGGTACACTGGGGCCTTGGCGGCGGTGACCCGATCTGGCAGGGCATGGCGATGCCTTACGTCCCGCCGCCCAAACTGGCCCAGTTAAGCCTCGGCGAAATCGCCGCCTTGGTCGAAACCCGCAAACTGCCTCCCGTCGACCAATGGCAACCCGCGCAGACCAGCGACAGCCTGATGCGGATCGCCGCTGACGGACGCTGGTATCATGACGGGGGCGAAATCCGCCGGCCCGCGATGGTGCGCGCCTTTTCATCGTTGCTGGTGCGCGACGGGACCGGCGCGCATTGGCTGGTCACGCCGCACGAAAAGCAGGCCATCGCGGTGGACGATGCCGCCTTCATCGCGATCGACGTCAAGCAGGATGACGGCGCGCTGGTGTTCCGGCTCAACACCGACGAATTCGTCGTTGCCGGCGCCGAACATCCAATCACCGCACGCGGCGTCGCCGACACGCCGGCGCTTTATGTAACCGTGCGGCATGGCACACAGGCAAGGCTGAATCGCAGCACTTACGCACAACTGATTGAAATCGCTCTGCAAGCGGGCGGCCTGATGGTCACCAGCCAGGGGCAGTCTTTTTCGCTCGTGCCGGCATGAGCGCGGTATTTTCCAGGCTGGAAGCGCTGTACCGCGATGGCGAGGCCGTTGCGCCGCCTCACCTCTGGGAAGACCCCCGGCTGGTTGGCGGCGAGGAATTCAGCCCGGCCGCGGTGCTGATCGCGGTCACCGAGCGCCGGGAACCCGGCGTATTGCTGATCCACCGCCCTTCGCACATGCGCGCGCATCCGGGCCAGATCGCCTTTCCCGGCGGCAGGCTCGATCCCGGCGAAACCGCGGTCGAGGCGGCGCTGCGCGAAGCCGAGGAAGAGCTGGGCATCGATCCCGCCCGCGTGCAGGTGATCGGGCCGTCCGATCGCTATCACACCCGATCGGGCTATGCCATCACCCCGGTCCTGGCGACGGTGCCCGCCGACATCGCCATCCATCCCAACCCCGCCGAAGTCGCGCAATGGTTCGAAGCGCCGCTGGCCCACATCCTGGCCCCGGCCAACCAGGTCGAGCAATGGCTCGATCATGGCGGGGGGCGGCATCCCTTCATCGAGATCGTGTGGCAGGAACACCGCATCTGGGGGGTGACCGCGGCGATCATCTTCAACCTCGCCCGGCGCCTGAACTGGCAAGCGCACTGGCATGGCTAAGGCCTTGCCGCCAGCCGACTGGACGCGCCGAACCGATCTCGCCGCGCTGATCGCGGCGCTTGGCCCCGGCAAGGCACGCTATGTCGGCGGTGCGGTGCGCGACGCGCTGCTGGGGCTGGCAGTCAAAGACATCGACATCGCCACGCTGCTGGAACCGCCGGAGGTGATCGCCCTGACCACGGCGGCGGCGATCCGCACCATTCCCACCGGCATCGCCCATGGCACCGTCACCGCCGTGTTGCCGGGTGGCCCGGTCGAGATCACCACCCTGCGTCGTGACCTCACCACCGATGGGCGCCACGCCACCGTGTCGTTTGCCACCGCGTGGCGCGACGATGCGGCGCGGCGCGATTTTACGATCAATGCGCTTTACGCCGATCCCGCCAGCGGCGAGATCAGCGATTTCTTCGGCGGGCTGGACGATCTGGCCGCGCGGCGGGTGCGTTTCATCGGCGATGCCCGAGCGCGCATCCGCGAGGATCACTTGCGTATCCTGCGCTATTTCCGTTTCCAGGCGCGATTCGGCTCGCTGCCGGCCGATGGCGAGGCGGAAGCAGCCTGTGCCGAACTGGCCGCGACGCTGAAGGGCCTGTCGCGCGAACGGATCGCCATGGAACTGTTCAACCTGCTGGCCCTGCCCGATCCCGCGCCCACCGTCGCCCGAATGGCCGGCCTGGGCGTGCTGGCGGTAATCCTGCCCGAAGCCGATCCTGCGGCGTTGGCGCGATTGATCGAGCAGGAAGCCGGGCAGGCCGTTGCTCCCGATGCGCTGCGGCGATTGGCCGCGCTGTTGCCGGCCGAACCGGCGCTGGCCGGACACATCGCCGCTCGCTTCCGCCTGTCCGGCGCGCAGAAAAGGCGTCTGTCGCTCGCCGCCGGTCGCACGGACGGCACGCAGGACGCGCGCGCATCGGCTTTTCGCCTGGGCCGGGAAGCCGCGATCGACCGGCTGCTGCTGGCCGGGCAATCGATCGAACCCCTGCGCGACTGGGCAATCCCCGTGTTTCCGCTGAAAGGCGGCGCAATCGTCGCCGCTGGAGTTTCGGCCGGTCCGGAAGTCGCCCGTATCCTTCAACAGGTCGAGGCGCGCTGGGTGGATGAAGGCTTCCCCGATGAAACCCGCACGGCCGCGCTGCTGAGCGAGGCGCTGGCAGCCAGGGCGCGGTGCTGATCCCGCAGATCACCAGCACCCTGGCCATGCATCCGGTCCTGCGGCTGGGAATGTGGTCGTTATTGCCGATCGTGGCGGGGGCCGTGCTGCGCCGTTCCTTGCCGTTTCTGGCCGGCGCGCTGCGTATTATCGGTCAGATCGGTCTGTTCGTCGCGCTGGCGTTGGCTTTGGCGCCGATGTTGAATTTTACGCTCGACCTCGACCCGCTCGCCGAAGATCAGCCTCAACAGAGCATGACCGGCACCGAAACGCGTATTGCCATGGCCCGCGACGGCCATTTCTGGGTGCAGGCCCGGGCCAATCGCACCGCGCGGCGCTTGTTGGTCGATACCGGAGCCACGCTGACCACGCTATCGGCCGATGCCGCCGGCGACCTGGGCGCCATCCCGGACCCCGACGGCAGCCAGATCACGCTGACCACCGCCAACGGGACGACGCGGGCCGAGCTTGGCGTGATTCCCAGCCTGCGCGTGGGGAATGTCGTGGTGCACCATCTGCCGGTCGCGGTGGCGCCCGGCATGGCCGATACCAATGTGCTGGGCATGAACTTCCTGTCGCAACTCGCCAGTTGGCGCGTTGAAGGACGCACGCTGATCCTGGTCCCGCACCACCCGCAGACGGCGGCCAAAAGCCCCCCCCCCTTCAGGGGGGGGGGTTGGGGGTGGGGCCGTCGGGTTTGGTTGGCGATTCAGATTGACGGAACCATGCTCTGAAGAGGAGGGGTTAGTAAGGTCAGAATTTGTTATCTCGGGGAAATCCGGTCGGCGGCATGCGCCCGGCCGCTCCGCGCGCGACTTTCCACAGGCGCATGTCCTTTTCGGTGCGCGTGCGGCCGGTTTCGCCGCCCATCACCCAGCTTAGCCCATCGTCCAGCTTGAGCGTGATCGCATCGGCCAGCCCGCCATCGCGGTAGCGTTGCAAGGCCACGCCCTGCCCCTTGGTCATTACCGGCAGTTCGGCCAGGCTGAAAATCACCAGCTTGCGATTATCGCCCATCACCGCGACGTGATCGTGGTCGGCCGGGATCTCGCGGACCAGCGCCAGTTTCACGTCCGGCCGGGTGGCCATCACCCCGCGCCCTTTTCGCGTTTCCGCCAGCAGTTCGCTCGCCTCTGCGGCAAAACCGCGCCCGTTGCTCGCGACCAGCAGTAACTGCGCGCCGGGCCGGCACGCGATCAGGGCGATGATCCGGGCCTCGGGATCGATATCGAGCATGCTGCGCAACGGCTCGCCAAAACCGCGTGCCGAGGGCAATTTATCGGCGCCCAGCGTGTAGAACCGGCCGTTGTCGCAAGCGATCAACAGCTTGTCGGTGGTTTGCGCATGCAGCGTGAAAGCGGCAGCGTCGCCATCCTTGTACTTGAAATCGCCATCCAGCGCGGCATGCCCGCGCGCCCCGCGAATCCAGCCGCGCGCCCCGCGAATCCAGCCGCGCGCCGACAGGATCACCGTCACCGGCTCCTTTTCGATCATCGCGTCCATGTTGAATTCGCGCGTCGGCGCCGCTTCGGCAATCGTCGTGCGGCGGCGCCCTAGCGGCGTATCCTCGGCGTAATCCTTGCGCAACGCCACCAAATCGCGCTTCAGCCGGGTGCGCTGGCGGGTGGGGCTGTCGAGCAGCTTGTGCAATTCATCTTGTTCGGCCAGCAATTTGTCGCGCTCCTGCCGCAGTTCCATTTCCTCCAGCTTGCGCAGCGATCGCAGCCGCATGTTGAGGATCGCTTCGGCCTGGCGGTCGTTCAACGCGAATTCCGCGATCATCACCGGCTTGGGCTCGTCCTCGGCACGGATGATGGCGATGATCCGGTCGAGATTGAGGAAGGCGATGATGTAGCCGTCGAGCAATTCCAGCCGCGCCGCGATCTTGTCCAGCCGGTGCCGGCTGCGGCGCAGCAGGATGTCGATCTGGCTGAGCACCCATTCCTGCAACAGCAGCTTGAGCCCCAGCACGCCGGGGGTGCGCCGCGCATCGAGCACATTGAGGTTGAGGCTGAAGCGGCTTTCCAGCTCGGTCAGCCGATAGACGCTCTCTTTCAGCAGGTCGGGATCGACGTTGCGGCTCTTGGGCACCAGCACGATGCGGATCGCCTCGTCCGATTCATCGCGGACATCTTCCAGGATCGGCAGTTTCCTGTCGGCGATCAGCCCGGCCAGCTGTTCGATCAGCTTGCCCTTCTGCACCATGTAGGGGATTTCGGAAATGACCAGCTGCCACTGGCCCGCCGCCAGCCGCTCGATGCCGGTGCCTTCCCACATGCCCGCCGCGTCCCGTTGGCAAGAAAAACGCCCGCGCACCCGGATCGCGCCCTTGCCGGTGGCATAAGCGGCGGAAATGGCCGCCGGACTGTCCACCACCACGCCGCCGGTGGCAAAGTCGGGGCCATGGAACAATTGCATCAAATCAGCATGTTCGGCGTGGGGGTTATCAATCAGCAGCAGCGTCGCGTCGATGATTTCGGCCACATTATGGCTGGGGATCGATGTCGCCATGCCCACCGCGATGCCGGTAGCGCCATTGGCCAGCAGGTTGGGGAACAGGCCGGGGAATATCTCCGGCTCTTCATCCTCGCCATTGTAAGTCGGATGATAATCGACCGTGCCATCGTCCAGCCCGGCCATCAGATACATCGCCGTCCTGGTCAGCCGCGCTTCGGTGTAGCGGTAGGCGGCGGCGTTATCGCCATCGATGTTGCCGAAATTGCCCTGCCCGTCGACCAGCGGATAGCGCAGCGAAAAATCCTGCGCCAGCCGCACCATCGCATCATAGACCGACTGGTCGCCATGCGGATGATATTTGCCGATGACATCGCCGACCACGCGCGCCGACTTCTTGTAGGCGTTGGCCGGTTCCAGCCGCAGCAGCCGCATCGCCCACAGCAGCCGCCGATGCACCGGCTTCAGCCCGTCGCGCAGATCGGGCAGCGAGCGCGCGGTGATCGTGGAGAGCGCATAGACCAGATACCGCTGCGACAGCGCAGAATCGAACGGCGCATCGACGATTGCCTCAAAGGGATCGGGTTCGGTTGTATCGGTCACCATGGCAGCGCGCGTCTAGCAGTGAGGCAAGCGCAGCGCCAACCTACCCGCGCTGCATGTCGCGACTTTCCCCCGGAATTCGCACCTCGATCCCGTCGAGCGCTTCGGTCAGCATGATCTGGCATGACAACCGGCTGGTCCGCGCGACGCCGGCGGCGAGGTCCAGCATGTCTTCCTCGTCATTGGACGCCGGTTTGAGGGCGCCGAACCATTCCGGCGCCACGATCACATGGCAGGTGGAACAGGCCATCTGGCTCTCGCACGTCCCCTCCAGCGCCATGCCGATCGCCTGGCCGACGTTCAGCAGCGATGCCCCCACCGCGCCGTCGGCGGTGAAACGCTGCCCGTCGGCGGCAATGAAATTGACCTTCACCACGTCTATCGATCCTCCTGCGCCGCTGCCGCGGCCCTTATCTCAGCGCAGGCATCCTCAACTTCACCCATTTTCGTATAGCGCCCGAATCCGATCCGGATAGAGGATTTTGCCTGGGCGTCGGATAGTCCCAACGCCCGCAGGACATGACTGGGGCGGCCGGACCCGCTGGCGCAGGCGGAACCGGCGGAAAAAGCCAGGTTGCGGCAATCCGACATCAACCGGGCAACATCGAGACCATCCTTGCGCAGATTGAGGTTACCATGCCAGCGCCGGGCGGCGCTGCCATTCAAAATCCAGCCGGGCAGCGCCGAAAGGGCTGCCTGCCACAGGCCTTGCACATGTTCTCCATCACTTTTCACCAGACTTGTGCACAGACTCGCCGCCGCGCCGAAGCCTGCGCACAAGGCCGGACTCAGCGTGCCCGACCGCATCCCGCCTTCCTGCCCGCCGCCAAGCATCAGCGGAGTCAAATCCACCCCGTCGCGCACCCATAGCGCCCCGATCCCCTTTGGCCCGTACAGCTTGTGCGCGGAGATCGCGATCAGATCGGCGCCTTGCGGCGCGGCCAGCTTGCCGGCGCCCTGCACCGCGTCGCATAACAGCAGGGCCCCGACCGCATGCGCGCGCTCGGCGATTTCGGCGACGGGCTGGATCGTGCCGATCTCGTTATTGACCTGCATCAGCGCCACCAGGTCGGTGCCCGGCGGGATCGCCGCGTCCGCTGCGACCAACCCCCCGGCGTCGACCGGCATAAGTCGAGCGCGCGCACCGACACAATCCAGCACGGCGGCATGTTCGATCGCCGAAACAACGATCTGCCGGGGGTTCCTGCCAAAAAGGGCCAGGTTGAGCGCCTCGGTCGCTCCGCTGGTGAAGATCACCCGGCCACCCGGCGGCAGCAAGGCCGCGACCTGCTCTCGCGCGATTTCAATCGCCGCCGCCGCCATCCGCCCGGCCCGATGCACGCTGTGCGGATTGCCGAAGCCTGTCGAATCCGGTCCGCCCAGCCACGGCAGCATTGCCTCGCGCGCTTGGGGAGCGAGCGGCGTCGTCGCCTGATAATCCAGATAGATCACGCCGCAGCGCGCGAGGCGGTCATGCTGCCCACCACCGCCAGCAGCGCCTTCAGATCGGCGCGGGTGGTAGTGCGACCGATCGATACGCGAAACACTTCCTGTGCCACCGCATTGCTCTGGCCCATCGCGGTCATCACGTGACTGGGCTTGATGCTGCCCGAGGAACAGGCACTGCCCGCCGAAATGGCGATGCCCGCCGCATCGGCGCGGATCAGCAGGACCGAGGCGTTGATGCCGGGCAAGCGATAGGCCCCGATCGTCGGCACGCGCGGTGCCCCTGCGCCGATTACCGCGCCGCCCAGCTCACCCCACTGCCCCTCCCACCACTGCCGCAGCGCCGCAGCCTGGGTCAACCAGCTTCGATCGAGCTTCAGCGCCGCCGCCAGACCCAGGATATAGGGCAGATTTTCCGTACCGGGGCGATAGCCATGCTCCTGCCCGCCGGTGGGGCTCAGCATCGCCAGATCCTTGACCAGTAGCGCCCCGATCCCCGGTGGCGCCCCGATTTTGTGCCCGGCGATGGCGATCAGATCGGCATCGGGCAAGGGCAGCTTGCCGGCGCCCTGGGCGCAATCGGCCAACAACCGCCCGCCGGCCGCATGCACGCGCCCGGCAATCGCCGCCAGCGGCTGGATGACGCCGGTTTCGTTATTGACCTGCTGCACCGCGATCAGGTCGAGGCCGTCCATGATGTCTGGGGGCAGTTGCGCCGCATCGACCATCCCCTGTGCGTCCACCGGGATCAGATTGTCCCCGGCGTGGCGCAGCACTGCGGTATGCTCCACGGCGGAGGCCCATTTGTTGGAACCCCGGCTGTTTTGCCACGCCATGGCCAGCGCTTCGGTAGCGCCGCCGGTGAAAATGACTTCATGCCGCCAGCCCAGCGCGTCCGCGACATCGCCGCGCGCCTGCTCCAGCGCGGCGCGCGCGGCGCGTCCGGCGGCGTGCACGCTCGACGGGTTGGCCCATCGCGCCAATGCTTCGGCAATGACCCCTTGCACTTCGGGCAGCACCGGGCTGGTCGCGGCAAAATCGAGATAAACCGTGCGAGTTTTCATGGGCTGATGGTGGTTCCCAAGCCTGCGCAAAATATTGCTTTCTGGCGATAGCTTTCTATATAGCAAACCACTTCCAATCCCAGTCCCCCTTGGCCAGCACGCGCCGCGCCGCGCAGAGTATTCGCGCTCCGCCCGATTTAGCCGGCCAGGGAGGAGCGCGCCAAAGGTCTTAAATCCATGCCAGCCGTTATTTTTCCCGGTCCGGAAGGCCGTCTCGAAGGCCGTTTCCAGCCGGGACCCCGCCCCCGTGCGCCGGTCGCGATGATCCTGCATCCGCACCCGCAGGCCGGCGGCACGATGAACGATCGCATTACCCAGGCAATGTACAAGACCTTCGTCGCGCGCGGCTTTGCCACGTTGCGTTTCAATTTTCGCGGGGTCGGCCGCAGCCAGGGCAGCTTTGACAATGCCATCGGCGAATTGTCCGATGCCGCCGCCGCGCTGGACTGGGTGCAGTCGATCCATCCCGAGGCTTCCACCACCTGGATCGCCGGCTATAGCTTTGGCGCGCTGATCGGCATGCAATTGCTGATGCGGCGGCCGGAAATTCGCGGCTTCATTTCAGTTTCGCCGCCGGCCAACATGTATGATTTCAGCTTTTTGGCGCCCTGTCCGGCCTCGGGCATCGTCGTGCAAGGCGTGGGCGATACCGTCGTCACCCCCAGCGCGGTGCAAAAGCTGGTCGACAAGCTACGCACCCAGAAGCACATCACCATTCATCATGACGAAATTCCGCGCGCCAATCATTTTTACGAGGCAGAACTGGACGAGATGATGCGGGCAGTCGACAATTATCTCGACATGCGCCTCTCGCCGGACTGCCCGATTAAATAGTCCGCTCAATCCCCTTTGGGGAGGCGGTTCGCAAAGCGAGAAGGAGGGGATAGCTAATGGAGAATGGACGGTCGTCGAGACGCCCCCTCCGTCAGCCCGGCGGGCTGCCACCGCCCCCAAAGGGGAAGGATGTCGTAGCGCCCGATCCTCAGCTTTTGCCGAACAGCCCTTCGGCCAAACCCAGAAACCCGCCGCCGCTCGCGCCGCCGCCGGTGAACTGGCCCAGCAGGCCCTGCGCCTGCGGGTGATTCTGCATGACCTGATTGAGCTGCCCAAGCCCCTCGCTGCCGCCCAGTTCCTGCGCGATCTGCGACAGCGTGCCGGTATCGATGCCGGTGTGATCGCTGGCCGTGGCGACCGTATCGCCGGGTTGCGAATGGGCCGCACCCAAAGCCGCGATTGCCTGGGTCGCGATGGCGGGGTCGATGCCGAACTTTTGGGCAATCCCGGCCACATCGATGTTCTGGCCGGCCTGGCCAAGCAGAGTATCAAGCAGACTCATCGCTAACTCCTGTCAAATCCCGGCCCGAAGCATGATCCGGCGGTCAGGCCGCGATCGATTGGGGCTGCGGCGCCGACTGCAGCACCGCATCATCGACGTGGTCGGCATATTGGGCGAAATTCTCGATGAACTGGTTGACCAGCGTGCGCGCGGTCTGGTCATAGCTCACCGGATCGACCCACGCCGCCCGCGGGTCGAGCAGCTTGCTGTCCACGCCAGCCACCGCCACCGGCACTTCGAAGCCGAAGAACGGATCGGTGCGGAACTCGCCGTCGTTCAGGGTGCCGTCCAGCGCGGCGTTCAGCAGCGCGCGGGTGGCCTTGATCGGCATGCGCTTGATCCCGGGCATCGTCGCCTTGCCGCCGGACCAGCCGGTGTTGACCAGCCAGCACTTCACCCCGCCCTTGGCGATGCGTTCCTTGAGCAGATTACCGTACACCGACGGATGGCGCGGCATGAACGGGCCGCCAAAGCAGGTGGAGAAAGTCGCCTCGGGCTCGGTCACGCCGATTTCGGTGCCGGCCACGCGCGCGGTGTAGCCCGACAGGAAGTGATACATCGCCTGCTCCGGCGTCAGCCGCGCGATCGGCGGCAACACGCCATAGGCATCGGCGGTCAGGAAAATGATGTTCGCCGGAACCGGTCCGAGATTCTTTTCCGAGGTGTTGGGGATGAATTCGATCGGGTAAGAGCCACGGCTGTTTTCCGCCAGGCTGGCATCGTCGAAATCGAGCAGGCGGGTGACGGGATCGATCACCACGTTTTCCAGCACGGTGCCGAACCGCTTCGACGTCGCGAATATTTCCGGCTCGGCTTCGGCGGAGAGGCGAATCATCTTGGCATAACAGCCGCCCTCGAAGTTGAAGACCGCGCTGTCGGACCAGCCATGTTCGTCATCGCCGATCAACGTGCGGCTGGCATCGGCCGACAGCGTCGTCTTGCCGGTACCGGACAGGCCGAAGAACACCGCCGTCTTGCCGTCATCGCCGATATTGGCGGAGCAATGCATCGGCATCACGCCCTTCACCGGCAGCAGGTAATTGAGAATGCCGAACACGCTCTTCTTCATCTCGCCGGCATAGGCGGTGCCGCCGATCAGGATCAGCTTTTCGGTGAAATTGACTGCGATCACCGTCTCGCTGCGGCAGCCGTGGCGCGCGGGATCGGCGCGGAAGCTGGGCAGGTCGATGATGGTATATTCGGGCACAAAGCTGCCCAGTTCGCTGTCCGTCGGGCGCACCAGCAGCGTGCGGATAAACAGATTATGCCATGCCAGCTCGTTGATAATGCGCACGTTGACGCGATTTTCCGGCTGCGACCCGCCGAACAGGTCGGCGACATACAGGGTCTGGCGCCTGGCCAGTTCGGCCAGGAAATCGGCCTTGAGTACGGCAAAATGCGCCGGCGTCATCGCCACGTTGGTCTTGCCCCACCACACCGTGTCTTCGGTTGTCGCGTCCCTGACGAAGAATTTGTCCTTGGCGGAGCGACCGGTGTGCTTGCCGGTGGCCACGACCAGCGGACCTTCGGCAGCCAGCAGTCCCTCGCCATTGCGAACCGCGTGCTCGACCAGCGGCGCAGTGCCAAGATTGGCAAAAATTTCGGCGGAGGTCGAAATGCCCTGGCGGTCCAGCGGATGGCTAAGCGAAGCAGCGGTCAACGTCGTCTCCCGTGAGTGACAGCGGCGGGGATGCCGCAGAAAGTCGCATAAAAATTGAAGATTCATTGAGCGCATAATGCAGCGTTCAGGCCGCGTCAAATGAGCTTTGCGAACTTATATTAATACCTGCGCGCGGGCGCCCCCGCCGGCAGCGCGCGTGCATTGGCGCCCGCGCCACTTGCCGAAAATCCTGCCGGGCAGGGCGACATTTCAGCGGATGATTGTCAGTGGCGCTGCGCAGGGCTAGAGATCGACAATGGGCGAGACGCCAGAACTGCAACCCGTCCCCGCGCCGCAACCCGGTAGCGCGCCGGCGGCTTCGGGCCGGATTGCGGACCCGGCTTCGGAGCCTGACCCAGGTGGCCCGCCGCGTCATACCATCGCCCTGGTGGACGATGACCGCAACATCCTGACCAGCGTGGCGATCGGGCTGCAGACCGAAGGCTATGCCACCCGGGTTTACGCCGATGGCGAGGCTGCACTGAAGGCGCTGCTGGAAAACCCGCCCGACCTGGCGGTCTGCGACATCAAGATGCCGCGCATGGACGGGCATGAATTGCTGCGCCGCCTGCGCGAGAAATCGGCGCTGCCGGTGATCTTCCTGACCTCGCTGGATGACGAGCCGGATGAAGCGCTCGGCCTGGCGCTGGGCGCCGACGACTATATCACCAAACCCTTCAGCCAGCGCCTGCTGGTCGCGCGCATCCGTGCGATTCTGCGCCGCGTCGAACTGGCCGCCACCGATCCCGCGGCCGCGCCGGGCGAGCCCGTGCCCGAACCGGTCCGGCGCGGTCGCCTGGCAATGGACCCCGCCCGGCATGAGGTTCTGTGGCAGGGGCAGGCGGTATCGTTGACGGTGACCGAATTCCTGATCCTGGAGGCACTGGCCACCCGCCCCGGCGTGATCAAGACGCGCAACCAGTTGATGGACGCCGCCTATAGCGATGATGTCTATGTCGACGATCGCACCATCGATAGCCATATCAAGCGCTTGCGGCGCAAGTTTCGTTGCGTCGATCCGGGCTTTGCCGCGATCGAAACGCTGTACGGCGCGGGATACTCCTTTGCCGAAGGATAAGGCGGACCGATGGGCCCCCAGCCGGGTGCTGTTTCCCGGCGGGCTGTTGACCCGCAACATATTTTCGGCACGCAATTTTTCACTTACCGCGCGCATTCTGGTGTTCAACGTCATCGCGCTCGGCCTGCTCGCCGCCAGCCTGTTCTACATCGACAACTACCGCCGCCAGCTGCTGGGTGAACGATTCCAGCGTGCGCGCAGCGAAACCGAGATCGCGGCGGTCGCCTTGTCCGAGGTCGCCCCGCGCGAGCGGCCGGCACTGCTGGGCGCGATCGGTGCCAGCCAGCATTTGCGCCTGCGGGTCTATAATCCGCGTGGCGTGCTGGTGGCCGACAGTTTCACCGTCGCGCCCGGCACGGTTTCGTTCATCGATCTGGCGCAGGAACCTTTGCTGACGCACATCGCCCGAACCATCGACCGGACACTCGATTTTCTGGTCGGGGCGCCGGACGTTCCCGCCTATGACGAGCCCGGTCGCGATACGGCATCGGCATGGCCCGAGATCACCGCCGCCAGCCGCACCGGCCATACCGACGTGCGCCAGCGCTATGCCGCCGACCGCACCCCGGTGATCACCGCCGCCGCGCGGCTGGGCGCACGCGGCACGATGCTGCTGAGCCTGCGCCATGCGCCGGACATCACCCAAAGCGTGCGCGATGCCCGCCAGACGCTGGCGATCGTGGTCGGCGCGGCGCTGCTGGTGTCGGTGCTGCTGTCGCTGTTTCTCGCGCGGACCATCGTCCAGCCGTTGCGGCTGCTGGTCTATGCGGCGGTGCGGGTGCGACTGGGCCGCGACCGATCGGTGGTGGTACCCCGCCTGCCCGAACGGCGTGACGAGATCGGGCTGCTTGCGCGGGCCTTTTCCGACATGACTGCGGCGCTGCGCCAGCGCATCGATGCGGTGGAAAGCTTTGCCGCCGATGTGGCCCACGAGCTTAAAAATCCCCTGGCATCGCTGCGCAGTGCACTGGAATCGCTCGACAAGGTCGAGGACAAGGCGCTGCGGCGACAGCTTGCCGCGATCGCTGCGCATGATGTCAAGCGGATCGATCGACTGGTCACCGAAATTGCCGATGCCAGCCGCATCGACGCCCAGCTCAGCCGCGCGACCTTCGAACCGGTCGATATCGCGGCGCTGGCCGATGCGCTGGTCGGTGCGCGCGCGCGGCGGGCGATCGACCGGGCCTGCACCATTCGCACCAGCGGTCCGGGCCCGGCAAACGGGCCTGGGACACAGGCCGTGGTTATGGGCGATCCGGCGCGGCTGGAACGGGTGTTCGAGAATCTGATCGACAATGCGGTGTCCTTTTCGCCGGACGGCGGCGAGATAACCGTCGCGCTGAGCGTACGCGAATGGGTGGTCATCGCCGAATTCATCGATGACGGCCCGGGCATCCCGATGGATGCGCGCGAGCGGGTATTCGAACGGTTCCACTCGCTACGCCCGGCCGACGAGGATTTCGGCGGTCACAGCGGGCTCGGCCTGGCCATCGCGCGCACCATCGTCGAGGCGCATGATGGCCGCCTGACCGCCCAGGACCGCGCCGATGGTCGCTGCGGCGCACGGCTGGTGATCGAATTGCCGGCATACTTCCGCGAGCCGGGTTTTGCGCGCGAAGATGAACCGGCATGACCGCGGGCGGCACCGGCCTAATCGCGAGCAGAACCGGCCGGGGCCGCGTGCGGCAGGCCGGCTGCGTCGCCATCGGCGGGCGCGGCATCCTGATCGAGGGCCCGGCCGGCAGCGGCAAATCCAGTCTGGCGCTGGCCCTGATCGACCGCGGTGCCGAACTGGTCAGTGACGATGGCGTCGTGCTGTCGGTGCGTGCGGGTCAGCTGTGGGCTTCGCCGCATCCCAACACGCAGGGGCAGCTGGAGGTGCGCAATCTGGGGATCCTGCGCACGCCCTTCCTGGCCGAGATACGCATCTGCCTGAAGCTCGGGCTCGACCCAGCCGCTCCGCGTTTCATCGATCAGGCGATCCGCGAAAGTATCGAGCGGGTCGGTATTCCGGCAGTGCGGCTGTGGCCGGGATCGCCGGTGCTGGCGCTGCGCGCCGAACTGGCGTTGCGCCATCACGGGCTGGCATGATGGCACACGGCAGCTGGATCGCGCACCTGCGCCCCTTTCCTTTTGCACGCCGGCGGGGCAGAGCAATTGCCGATGGTCGCCGAATCCGCCCAGATTGGTCCCGCGCCGATCCGCCAGCGCGTGCTGCTGGTGACCGGCATGCTGGGCGCGGGCAAGACCACCGCACTGCGCGTGCTGGAAGACCTGGGCTGGGAAGTCATCGACAATTTTCCGATTCGCATGCTGGAACGGCTGATCGACGCACCCGATCCCGGTGGGCTTGAACCAAACGGACCGGAGCACGCGCCGCTGGCCATCGGTTTCGATTCGCGCACGCGGGGATTCAATCCGCATACCATCTCGGAACTGGTTACGCAGCTGAGCCTGCGCGACGATATCGAATTGACGACGCTTTATCTGGATTGCTCGAGCGAAGAATTGCAGCGCCGCTACAATGAAACCCGCCGGCGCCACCCGCTGGCGGCAGACATGCCTGCGTCTTCCGGCATCGCCGCCGAACGCGAAGTGATGGAACCGCTGCGTCGCCAGTCCGACATGGTGATCAACACCTCCGCTTTTTCGGCCAATGAACTGCAACAGGCCATGCGCGAGCAGTTCGCGCCGCGATCGGGGCCGCTGATGACCGTCACCGTGACCAGCTTTGGCTTCTCGCGCGGCATGCCGCCGGTAGCCGACTTCGTGTTCGACATGCGGTTTCTCAACAATCCCTACTGGGATCACCAATTGCGCGCGTTGACCGGCAAGGACGATGCGGTGGCCAACTTTATCCGCGGCGATCCAGCGTTCGCCGACAGTTTTGCGCGGATTGGCGACCTGTTGCTGACGGTGCTGCCGCGCTTCAAACTCGCCGGCAAAGGCTACGTCCATATCGCGTTCGGTTGCACCGGTGGCCGCCATCGTTCGGTTTTCATGGTGGAACACATCGGCGCGGTCTTGCGCACCGCCGGTTTTTCTCCCACATTGCTGCACCGCAACCTGAATTCGCGCGCTGCGGACCTGGTCGAAGGCCTGGCGCCGCAAAAATGATCGCATGACTACAACCGTCGCACGGCCTTATGGCCAATCGGCCAAACAGGAATATCGAGGCCCAATTTCCGCATGATCGGCATGATCCTGGTAACGCATGGTGAACTGGCCAAGCAATTTGTCCTGGCCATGGAGCATGTCGTCGGGCGGCAGGAGGCTGTAGCCACGGTGTGCATCGGCCCCAACGACGACATGGAGCGGCGGCGGCGCGACATCGCCGATGCCATCAAGGCGGTGGACGGCGGCGAAGGGGTGATCATCCTGACCGATCTGTTTGGTGGCACCCCATCGAACCTGGCGATTTCACTGATGCAGACGGGCCGGGTCGAAGTGATCGCCGGCATCAACCTGCCGATGCTGATCCGCCTGGCCGGCGCGCGCAAATCCGGCGATGTGCGCAGCGCCATCACCGCCGCGCGCGATGCCGGGCGCAGCTACATCACCATCGCATCCGAATTCCTTGGCCAGGACGCCTGAAGCGTGATGATCAAAAACGGCAATCGAATTTTGTCTGAAATGCGCGCAGCCACAAAGAATCTGGCATGTTGACCGAGCTTCGCGAGACCGTCCAGATCGTCAACATCAAGGGTCTGCATGCGCGGGCCAGCGCCAAATTCGTCAACATGGTGGCGATGCTGCCCGATGACCTGGACGTAAAAGTGTTCAAGGAAGGGATGGAAGCGGGCGGCGGCTCGATCCTCGGGTTGATGATGCTGGGCGCCGCCAAGGGCGACCGTATCGACATCGTGGTCGCGGGCGATGGTGCCGAACCGGCGCTGGCCAAGCTGGTGGGCCTGATCGTCGACGGATTTGGCGAGGACTAGCTCCAGATGTCCGGGCCGAATGGCCGCCGCCTGATTACCGGCTTCTCCAATCCCACGGTCAAATTCCTGCGCAGCCTGCGCGACAAGAAGCATCGCCGGCTGGAACGACGCTTTCTGGCCGAAGGCTTGCGGCTATTGACCGACGCGCGCGCCACCGGGCGGTTGCCGGAAATGCTGGTGATGGCCGGCACGCGCGATCCCCATCCACTGCTGGACGAACTGGAGGCCGAGGTTGCCGCAGCCGGCGGCGAGGTGGTGGAAATGAGCGCGGAGTTGCTGGCCAAGGTCACCGGCAAGGACAATCCGCAAGCGGTGTGCGGGGTTTTCGCGGAATTCGATACCTCGCTTTCCGCGATCGATCGGCGGTCGGCGTCGATCTGGCTGGTGGCGCAGGCCCTACGCGATCCGGGCAATCTGGGCACCATGCTGCGCACCGGCGATGCCATCGGCGCGGGCGGGCTGATCCTGCTCGACGACTGCGCCGATCCGTTCTCAGCCGAAGCCGTGCGCGCCAGCATGGGTGCGATTTTTACCCAGCAGGTAGCACGGGCGCGGTGGGAGGAATTCCTGCCATGGCTGCGGGGTGATGCCGGACAACTGGTCGCCGCTTCGTTGCGCGACGCCCAGCCCTATCGCGGGGCGGCTTATGCGGCGCCGTGTTTTGTCATGGTTGGAAACGAGTCGCGGGGCTTGCCGGAAGAGTATGAGATGGCTTGCGATCTGCGCGTGACCATGCCGATGAGGGGGCGGGCTGACAGCCTGAACGCCGCCGTCGCGGCCGCCGTGCTGGGCTATGAAGTGCTGGCGTGTCTACCTAAAGCCCTCTCCCCTTCAGGGGAGAGGGTTGGGAGAGGGGCCTCTCATCCGGGTCCAACATCGCGATTGGGGCCAGGCCCCTCCCCCAACCCCCTCCCCTGAAGGGGAGGGGGCTAACTTGGCCTCACTCCGCTACCAAACTCAGCGGCACCACCTCCGCTTCGCCATAACGCGGAGCGTTCTCGATCAGCGGCACATCCTCGATCTCGCGCTTGCCGATCTCGATGTGCTTTTCGCGCAGGCGGCGCCCGGCGGACAGGACGTTGCGCTCGAAACTGCCGACGAATTTGTTGTAATGATCGACCGCGCTGCTGAGCCCGGAACCGACCCGCTTCATGTGTTCGGCCGCCACCGCCAACCGGTCGTAAAGCTCCCCGCCCATCCGCCCGATCTCGCGCGCCTCTGTCGCCAGCCCATCCTGCCGCCAGACTTGCGCAATGGTGCGCGCAATGGCGACGAGGTTGGTCGGGCTGGCGAGAAGCACCCGATTGCGAAAGGCGAAATCCCACAGTTCCGGATCGTGCTCCATCGCGGCGGCAATGAAATGCTCACCCGGCACGAACATCAGCACGTAATCGGGCGCTTCGGGGAACTGGCTCTGGTAGCTTTTGGTCGCCAGGGTCTGGATGTGATTACGCATCGAGCCGACATGCGCCTTAAGCGCGGCTATGCGGATGAGTTCGTCATCGGCCTCGAACGCTTCCTGATAGGCATTCAGCGACACCTTGGCATCGATCACCAGCAGTTTGTTGCCGGGAACCCGGACGATGGCATCGGGCCGCAAGCGCCCTTCATCGGTGTCGATCGAATGTTCGGTGATGAAATCGGTATGTTCGGTCAGCCCGCATTGCTCAAGGACGTTGCGCAACGCCTGCTCGCCCCAGCGACCGCGCGCCTTGGGCGCATTGCGCAGCGAATTGCCGAGGCGGGCCGCCTCGCTGCGTACCTGTTCCTGGCCGACCCGCATAGCTTCGATCATTCCGGCCAGCTGCCCGAACGAATCGACCCGCTTGGCCTCCAGCGCGGTCACCTGGTCCTCATAACTCTTGAGGCGCTGGCCGACGGGTTCCAGCAGACTCCGCAGCCGCTCCGCGCTGGTCTTTTCACTTTCCGAAAAACGATCCTGGGCGCGTTTGAGGAAGGCTTCCTGCGCGCTTTCCAGCACCTTGCTCCCCGCCGCCTCGAATTCCCTGCGCAGCGTTTCCTGCGAAGCCAGCAGCAGGCGCTTCTGCTCCTCGAAATGCTCGGCATTGGCGGCCAGCGTCGCCAGCGCCGCCTGCAGTGCATCGCGCTCGCCGCGCACACCGGCCAATTCCGTCGCCAAGCCCGCGGCATGGCTGGCACGCTCACGATGGGTGGCCAATTCGGTATCGGCCTGCCGGCACCGGCTATCCAGATCGCGCGCCTCGCCATCGCGATCCGCAAATCGCCGACGCCACTCCCCTTCGCCGCGCGAGGCCATGAACCAGCCCACCGCCGCACCTGCAAGCAAGCCAAGGATCAGGAGAACAACAGCGGTCAACTGCAATTTCGCGGCACCTATTTCGAGAACATACCGCGAACCTATCCGATCGGCCGGGGCTTATCAAGCCGCCTTTCGTGCCTTTTCCAGTTTCTTCAGCGCCATATTGCGCTTCAACCGTGAAAGGTGGTCGATAAACAGGATGCCCTCGAGGTGATCCATCTCGTGCTGGATGCAGGTGGCCATCATTCCGGACAGGGCTTCCTCATGCCACTGCCCATCCAGATCCTGCCAGCGCAGCCGCACCCCGGCAGGGCGTTCGACATCGGCGTAGATTTCCGGAACCGACAGACAGCCCTCCGAATAGACAGAATGGTCCGGCGATGGATCAAGCAGTTCCGGATTGATGAACACACGCGGATTCGGCACCCGCTCAGGTTCCGCCTCTCCATCAGGCACATCGATGGAATCGCCGCCGTCCTGCAAATCCACCACTACCACGCGCAGCGGCACATCGATCTGGACCGCGGCCAGGCCGATGCCGGGGGCGTCGTACATCGTCTCGAACATATCGGCGACGAGCGCCTTCAGCTCGTCGTCGAAGCTTTCGACCGGGCGGGAAATCCGCTTGAGGCGCGGATCGGGGACTTCAAGGATCGTGCGAATAGCCATCGGCCTCAGATAGGGAACTGATCTGCAACGATCAAGGCAGGCGATCAGCTCAGGGGCCGGCGCGCGCGCAACGCCTGCGCCAGCGTGCCTTCGTCAAGGTAATCCAGTTCACCCCCCACCGGCAAACCATGCGCCAGTTGCGTAACGCGCAGCGGCAGGCTCTCCAGCCGTTCGGCAATGTAATGTGCTGTCGTCTGCCCCTCCAGCGTGGCGTTCATCGCCAGCACGACCTCATCGATGCCGCCCGCCGAGACCCGCGCGATCAGCGCGCCAATGGTCAGGTCTTCGGGCCGCACCCCGTCGAGCGCGGACAGCCGCCCGCCCAGCACGTGATAGCGCCCCGGAAACAGCCGCGCCCGGTCCAGCGCCCATAGATCCGCGACATCCTCCACCACGCACAGCGCGCGCGGATCGCGGCGCGGATCGACGCAGATCGCGCAGGGATCGCTGGTATCGACATTGCCGCACAGGTGGCATTCGCTCAGCCCTTCGCGCAAGTTTCCCAGCGCCTCCAGCAGCGCCACCAGCGAAGTCTCGCGCCGCTTGATCAGCCACAGCACCACCCGCCGCGCCGATCGCGGGCCCAGCCCTGGCAGGCGAGCCAGTTGCGCGGCCAGCGTTTCGATCTCTTGCGATGCCATGGCCTGCCAGATAGGGCCTGGCACGGAAAACAAAAGGCTGATTTAATGCGCGTGATCGTCATGGGAACCCCGGAATTCGCGGTGCCGGCGCTGGTGGCGCTCGCGGCGGGGCATGCGGTGGTCGCGGTCTACACGCAGCCACCGCGTCCGGGCGGACGGCGCGGGCGCGGGCTGACCCCCTCGCCCATTCAGCGCAAGGCCGAGGAACTGGGGATCGCGGTGCGCCATCCCGCGTCGCTGAAGGGCGCGGCGGAACAGGCCGGGTTTGCCGCGTGGCAGGCGGATATCGCGGTGGTCGCCGCCTATGGCCTGATCCTGCCGCAGGCGATTCTGGATGCGCCCCGGCTGGGCTGCCTCAATCTGCATGGCTCGTTGCTGCCACGCTGGCGGGGAGCGGCGCCGATCCAGCGAGCGATTCTGGCTGGCGATACGGAAACCGGGGTGGACATCATGCGTATGGAGGCCGGGCTGGACACCGGCGCGGTGCTGGCCGAGGCGCGCACGGCCATCGACCGCAAGAATGCCGGGCAATTGACCGAGGAACTGGCCGGGCTGGGTGCCGCGCTGATCGTCCAGGTGCTGGCCGATCCGGGCGCCTGTCCCGAGGTGCCGCAGCCCGCCGAGGGCGTGACTTACGCCCACAAGATCGGCAAAGCCGAAGCGCGGCTGGATTTCGGCGCCAGCGCGGATGCGGTCGAGCGCCAAATCCGGGCGTTCGCGCCCTCGCCCGGCGCGTTCTTCGAACTGGACGGCGAGCGCTATCGCATTCTGGCAGCTGACATCGTGGACGCCGGCGGAGAACCGGGGGTCGTGCGCGACGACCGCCTGACCATCGCCTGCGGCTCGGGCGCGATCCGGCCCAGCCAGGTCCAGCGCGCCGGGCGCCCGGCAATGGGCACCGCCGCGCTGCTGCACGGGCGCGCCATCCCGGCTGGCACGAGAGTGGCGTGACCCGCTTTGCGCTGACGCTGGAATACGATGGCGGCCCGTTCATGGGCCTGCAACGGCAACTGGACGCGCCGACCGTACAGCTAGCGGTGGAAAAAGCGGCGCACGCGATCACCGGCGAAACGGTGACGATGGCCGCGGCGGGCCGCACCGATGCCGGGGTCCACGCGCTGGCAATGCGCGCGCATATCGATATTGCCAAGGACATCGCCGCGTTTCGCCTGCTCGGCGCGTTGAACGCGCTTTTGCGTCCGGCGCCGATATCGGTGCTGGCTTGCGAAGTCGTGCCCGACAACTGGCACGCGCGCTTTTCCTGCACCGGCCGTAGCTATCGCTACCGCATCGTCAACCGCCGCGCCCCGCTGGCGCTGGAGGCGGGGAAGGCCTGGCATGTCGGCCCGCCGCTCGATACAGACGCGATGCACCGCGCCGCGCAGACGCTCGTCGGGCACCATGATTTCACCACCTTTCGCTCGGTGCATTGCCAATCCCCGTCACCGGAAAAGACGCTGGATCTGCTGACTGTGCGGCGGGACGGCGAGCATATTTTGATCGAAACGGCGGCGCGCAGTTTCCTGCACCACCAGGTGCGCTCGATGGTCGGCTGCCTGGTGCTGGTCGGACTGGGCCGCTGGCGCGAGGCGCAGATCGGCGAGGCACTGGCAGCCCGCGATCGCAGCGCGCTGGGGCTGAATGCGCCGGCGCAAGGGCTGTATTTTGTGAAGGCACGGTATGAGTGAGAATGGATCCCTCGCAGAAACAGCGTGGGTCGTGGAAAGCTCGGAGTATATTCTGAAGGATCGCTGGATCAGCATCCGCGCAGATTCATGTCGCACGACAGAGGGAATCGAGATCGCGCCCTTTTATGTACTGGAATATGCGGATTGGGTTCAAATTCAGGTCGCGCGGCGTTGCGGCTCAATGCGCCGACGGATGGGTCATATATTGGCGATGTGCGGCATGATTAGGTAGCAATTTCTTGCCGGTACGTGATAAGGGAGCGGAAGTTTTGGAGACGCGCCATGAATTCTCGACCGCGCGAGAAGTTGGTAACACAGGTGGACTCTGAGATCCTTGCTGCGGTCCAACATCTTGCGCAAACGGAGGAGCAGCAGTTGGAAGCGCTCGTGGACGAAGAGCTCGCCGATCTGATCGAGAAACGACAGCAAGGTAGTCCTCGCCCGCATGTGATGGCTGCGTATCAGTCCAGCCACGCGGCGTTCGGGTCGCTCTATGAAAAGCTGGCAAAGGCAGAAGATATAATGAACCGCTATGGCAAAACGCTGAATTCGCTAGAGCAATTTGTGATCACATTGTAGCATACCCAGCATGGCGAAAGTAGTTCA
>CAXTOS010000018.1:0-31581 GCA_964245935.1 uncultured Novosphingobium sp. | reverse complement strand
ACTGTTCGCCGTTGGTCTGGTTGGCGTTGTGCTATCCCTGGTAGGTCGCGGGCCATTTTCCATGTTGGCGCCCCCCATGTTTCTGGTCGTAATTCTTATTTTCGCAAATGAAGGCGGCCTGATAAGTTCTGGTCTGAAAACAAAGTTCCCATTGCTTTTAGGCGAGCTGTCTTATTCCATATATATGGTTCATTTGTTTATTCTGTTTCGCATAACCGGGCTGATTCAATTCATGCATAAAGGGTCTTCTGACCCGTTCCTGATATGCGGCAGCACATATTCCTGTTCTGCTTTCGGATCCCGGCTGCTGGCCGATACGCTGATTGTTCCGATGTTCGCCATAGTTATCGGCGCAGCCTGGCTGATTCGCAATTTCGTCGAGGCGCCATGCGAGCGATGGGCCAAGAATGCGCTCTATCGACGCAGACCGATCGTGGAGAGTGCCGAACTGGCGTGACGCTCGCACGCCTGCTCAATCGTCCGGCCGCCTGACCCGTTTGCCCTTCGTCCGGCTGGTCAAATGGTACGACCGGCAACGGTCGCAGCGATATGGCCTGAGCGCGATACCCGCGCATGCGACAGCCGACGCAGCCTCCGCTTCGGAAGCAAAGCGCCGCTTCTTGCGGCAGATGCTGAACCTGGTGCGCAATGTTCCTACCTATCCCAAGCGATCTTTCGGCGGTGGCAAACAATCGGGTGCAAGGCTTCGCAGCGTCAGGTGATAGCGGCGGGCAGGCCGTTGCGTAAACCCTGCTGGTGCAATGTGCGCGATGCTCTGATGACCATCGGGCGGGGGAGCGGGCTGGTGCCGACGCGACGCAAGTCGGAAAACTCTAAATAGTGGTGGTGCGATAATTCGTTGTGAGGCTTGTGCCGAGTTGGGTAGAACGGTCGCCGATAAGCGGAGAGCGAAACCTGTGCCCACTACCCATCCCGTGCCCGCCGAATGGGCGGCGCGCGCCTATGTCGATGCTGCCGGCTATGCCGCCAAATACTCGGCCTCGCTGGCCGAGCCGGAGGCTTTCTGGCGCAGGGAAACCGCGCGCATCGACTGGATCAAGCCGTGGACGACGGTCAGTCGCTGTTCATTCGACCGAGCCGATTTCGGCATCGAATGGTTCGGCGACGGCACGCTCAATGTGGCGGCCAATTGCCTGGACCGGCATCTGGCCAAGCATGGCGAGACCGTGGCGATCATCTGGGAAGGCGACGATCCCGCGCAGCAGCGCCGGATCACCTACCGCGAATTGCACGAAGACGTCTGCCGGATGGCCAATGCGCTCAAGGCGCTGGGGGTGGCGCGCGGCGACCGGGTGACGATTTACCTGCCGATGATCCCGGAGGCGGCGATGGCCATGCTCGCCTGCGCGCGCATCGGCGCGGTACACTCGATCGTATTCGGCGGGTTTTCGCCCGACGCGCTGGCCGGGCGGATCGGGGATTGCGCCAGCCGCGTCGTCATCACCGCAGACGGCGGCAATCGTGGCGGGAAGGTGGTGCCGCTGAAGGCCAATGTGGATGCCGCGCTGGAACTGGTGAACGGCGTCGAGTCGGTTCTGGTGGTGCGCCACACCGGCGTCGACGTGACCATGGCGGCGGGGCGCGATCACTGGTGGCATGATCAGCGCGAGGCGGTGGCGGCGGACTGCGCGCCAGAGGAGATGGGCGCGGAAGACCCGCTGTTCATCCTCTATACCTCGGGCTCGACGGGCCAGCCCAAGGGCGTGCTGCATACCACCGGCGGCTATCTGACCTGGGCGGCGATGACGCATCACTATGTCTTCGATTACCGGCCCGGCGAGATATTCTGGTGCGCCGCCGACATCGGCTGGGTCACCGGGCATAGCTATGTCGTCTATGGCCCGCTGGCCAATGGCGCGACCACGGTGATGTTCGAAGGTGTGCCCAGCTACCCGGATCATTCGCGGTTCTGGCAGATCGTCGATCGCCATCAGGTCAACATTTTCTATGGCGCGCCGACCGCGTTGCGTTCGCTGATGCGCGAGGGCGACGACTGGGTGAAGCGCACATCCCGCACGTCGCTGCGCCTGTTGGGCAGCGTGGGCGAGCCGATCAATCCCGAGGCGTGGGAATGGTACTGGCGCGTGGTGGGGGCGGGGCGTTGCCCGATCGTCGATACCTGGTGGCAGACCGAAACCGGCGGCGCGATGATCACGCCGCTGCCTGGCGCCACCGCGCTCAAGCCAGGATCGGCGACCAACCCGATGTTCGGCGTGGTGCCGCAACTGGTCGATGGCGACGGCCAGGTGCTGGAGGGCGCGACCGAAGGCAATCTGTGCATCACGCAAAGCTGGCCCGGCCAGATGCGCAGCGTGTGGGGCGATCACGAGCGGTTTTTCCAGACCTATTTCACCACGTACCCGGGCAAGTATTTCACCGGCGACGGCTGCCGCCGCGACGAGGATGGCTATTACTGGATCACCGGCCGCGTCGATGATGTCATCAACGTCTCAGGTCACCGCATGGGCACCGCCGAGGTCGAAAGCGCGCTGGTCGCTCATGCCAAGGTGGCCGAAGCGGCGGTGGTCGGCATGCCGCACGAGATCAAGGGGCAGGGCATCTACGCCTATGTCACGCTGAACGCGGGCGAGACCGACGATGAGGCAATGCGAAGGGCGCTGGTGCAATGGGTGCGCCGGGAAATCGGCCCGATCGCCACCCCCGACGTGATCC
The DNA here is from genome assembly GCA_964245935.1 of uncultured Novosphingobium sp. Taxonomy (GTDB): domain Bacteria; phylum Pseudomonadota; class Alphaproteobacteria; order Sphingomonadales; family Sphingomonadaceae; genus Novosphingobium. The sequence goes on along the minus strand of CAXTOS010000018.1, from coordinate 28,887 downwards.
ACTTCGCGCCCGGCCTGCCCAAGACCCGCAGCGGCAAGATCATGCGCCGCATCCTGCGCAAGATCGCTGAAGGCGACGCGTCGAGCCTGGGCGATACCTCGACGCTGGCCGACCCGTCAGTGGTGGACATGCTGATCGCCACGAAGGCGCCGCTGTGAGCGAGCGTTTCGAGCGGCATCGGCAACCGTGGAAATCCGAGGAAATCCAGAAGCTGCATACGCTGGCGGCCAAGGGAATGGGGTTGAAGGCGATCGCCAAGGCACTGAATCGGAGCGAAGAATCGACCACCGAGCGAGCGAAGCACGATGGGGTGAAAATCGCGAAGCTGCGGTGACACTTCCCCCCTCCCGCTTGCGGGAGGGGAGTTAGGAGCCTCAAATAAAATCAGGGGGAGCCAAAACCCTTCTTCTCCTGTATGGCCGCTCCACAACCGTGCAGTGACCGGGTCTTCCGCGCACTGGCTTGCCGATCGTCGGCCTGCCCTGAACCATCCCCGCGCATTGCGGCCATATAGATAGTTGATCCAATGAATTTTTCCGAACTGCCGCCGGCGTTGGCCGCTGCGCTTACCGAACGCGGCTATGCCGAAGCCACCCCTGTACAGGCTGCCGTGCTCGAAGCCGAAGCGATTGGCCGCGATCTGGTGGTGTCGGCCCAGACCGGCTCGGGCAAGACCGTGGCGTTTGGCATGGCGATTGCCGCGCAGTTGCTGGACGAGGACGGCAAACTGCCGATGGCGCAAAAGCCGCTCGCCCTGGCGATTGCGCCGACGCGCGAACTGGCGCTGCAGGTCAGCCGCGAATTGAGCTGGCTGTATGAAAAAGCCGGTGGGCGCATCGCCACCTGCGTCGGCGGGATGAATGCCTCGGAGGAACGCCGCGCGTTGAGCCGGGGTGCGCATATCGTCGTCGGTACGCCGGGGCGGCTGTGCGATCACCTGGCGCGGGGCGCGTTGGACTTGTCCGCATTGCAGGCCATCATTCTCGATGAAGCCGATGAAATGCTGGACATGGGCTTTCGCGAGGATCTGGAGCAAATCCTCGATGGTACCCCCGAAAGCCGCCGCACGCTGCTGTTTTCGGCGACCATGCCGCGCGCGATCGAGGCGCTGGCCAAGCGTTACCAGCGCAATGCGCTGCGCATTTCCACGGTCGGCGATGATCGCGGCCATGGCGATATCGCGTATCAGGCGATGACCGTTTCGCCGTCCGAGATCGAGCATGCAGTGGTCAATCTGCTGCGCTTTCACGAGGCGGAAACGGCGATGCTGTTCTGCGCCACCCGCGATAACGTCCGTCATCTTCACGCCACCTTGCAGGAACGCGGCTTTGCGGTGGTCGCGCTGTCGGGAGAGCATTCGCAAACCGAGCGCAACCAGGCCTTGCAGGCTTTGCGTGATCGCCGCGCCCGGGTCTGCGTCGCCACGGATGTGGCGGCGCGCGGCATCGATCTGCCGACGCTGAGCCTGGTCGTCCATGTCGAGATTCCGCGCGATGCGGAAACCCTGCAGCACCGCTCGGGCCGCACCGGGCGCGCCGGCAAGAAAGGCACGGCGGTGCTGATCGTGCCTTATCCGCGCCGCCGCCGGGTCGAGATGATGCTGAAGGGCGCCAAGATCAACGCCGCCTGGATCGAAGTTCCTTCGGCGGAGGCGATCCGCGTCAATGATCGCGAGCGGCTGATTGCGGCGATGCTGGCGCCGGTCGAATACGACGAGGAGGATCGCGTGCTGGCACAGCGGCTGCTGGCGGAGCGATCGCCCGAGGACATCGCCGCCGCGCTGGTGCGCGCGCATCGGGCGATGATGCCCGAGCCGGAGGAACTGATCGCCAACACTCCCGAAGCGCAGCGCGCCGCGCAAGTCGAGCGCCATCGGCCCGGTTTCGAAGACATCGCCTGGTTCCGCATGGATATCGGGCGGCGCCAGAATGCCGATCCGCGCTGGATTCTGCCGCTGCTGTGCCGCCGTGGCCACATTACCCGTACCGAAATCGGCGCGATCCGGATCGGCCCGAACGAGACCTTTTTCCAGGTGCAGACCGCGGTTGCCGCCAAGTTCGCCGCCGCCACCGCACGCACCGCGGAAACCGAAAACCCCGAAGACAGCATTCGCATCGAGCAATCGGAGGGCGGCCCGCGCGAGGAAGCTCGGGAAAACCGTCGCAACCCCGCAGATCGCGGCCATGACCGCCCGGATCACCGCGAACGGCATGCGCCTGCTGCGCGCGCCCGTTCCCACGAGCGGCCCCAGCGCGAGTTCGACCCGTTGAGCTCTGCTGCGGCCAATGCGCCGGCGCCCGTCGAACGGCATACGCCCGCCGCCGCAGCGCCAGACAAGCCGCGCGCCCGGCTGACGACGGCAGCGCCCGGGAGCGCCCCGTATGAAAGCAAGCGGCCGGCGGGCAAGCCTGCGGGCAACGGCTTCAAAGGCAATGCCGGAAAAGCGCCCGGCGGCAAGAGCTTTGGACCCCGTAAATTCGATAAGGGCGGCTATACCGGGCCGAACAAGGGCCCGCGCGCCCGTTAAATACCTGATGAACGCGAATGTCCGCATTTTGGTGGATGCCGACGCGTGCCCGGTCAAGGACGAGATCTACAAGGTTGCCTGGCGATTGGGCGTACCGGTCAGCATCGTCAGCAACAGCCGGTTGCGCGTGCCCGATCACCCGCTGATCGCGCGGGTCGTGGTGGGCGATGGTTTCGACGAGGCGGACGACTGGATTGCCGAGGCCGCCGACCCGGCAGCGGTAGTGATTACCACCGACATCCTGCTGGCCGACCGCTGCCTCAAAATGGGGGCCACGGTGATCTCGCCGACGGGCAAGCCGTTCACCACCGGCTCGATCGGCGGCGCCATCGCCACGCGCGCGATCATGGCCGATCTGCGTGCGGGCGGGGATCAAATCGGCGGGCCGGCGCCGTTTACAAAGGCTGACCGCTCGAAATTCCTGCAGGCGCTGGACACGGCGCTGGCGCGATTGCGCCGAGGCACGTGATTGCCGGCGATCGTTGCCGGCGGGGGCATGAATGCGGGCTCGCCTGAGGAAAAGAAGAAGAAGCAAGCCACCACCCCCAACCCCCTCCTCTGAAGAGGCGGCGGAGTGAAGCGCGCAATCTTCGAAGGCCGCTACTGAGCCCCCTCTTCTTTAGAGGAGGGGGTTGGGGGTGGTGGCTTGCTTCAGGCGCCCCGCCAGATCAGCCTCGCCGCGCTGCGTCCGTTTGACACAACCACCATCGTTCCCTCGCTTCGTCCCACGGGTGCGGCGTCCGGACGTTTGCTCGTGGCGTTGCCGCGTCCGGCACCCTAGCCCCCGGTCACGGACAAAGGGGACTCGTGTGAACCGGATTTTCGCTGGGCTGGCCGCGTTGGCCATGACGATGGGTTATGGTTCACCAGCGGCGATTGCCCATGGCGGCTGGCAATGCGTGACTTATGCCGCCAGCCACTCGGCAGTCGCGCTGCGCGGAAATGCCCATACCTGGTGGGACCATGCCGAGGGCATCTATGAGCGGGCGCATCGGCCGGTGCTGGGTGCGGTGATGGTGATGAAATCCTCGGGGCAAATGCCGATGGGCCATGTCGCGATCGTCAGCGGCATCGTCAGCGATCGCGAAGTGCTGCTGACTCACGCCAATTGGAAGGGTGACGGCAGCGTCGAAACCAACGTCCGCGCGATCGATGTTTCGCCGGCTGGCGACTGGTCGCAAGTACGCGTGTGGTATGCACCGGTGCATGGCATGGGGATCAGAAGCGTCCCGACCTATGGCTTCATCCTGCCGGTCAGGGCCGGCCAGCTGCCCATCGTGCCTGACGCTGCGCAGCCCGCGCCGACGCAACTGGCGATGGTCGATACCCATCCCTGAAATGATGCGTGGAGCCAAGGATATTGCGGCGCCCCCGATCTGAATTTGCACGCAAGCCGCTGATGTGGCACGCCTGATATACGCTGACGCCGAAAGATTGCCTTTCGGCGCTTTTCGCTCGCGTCGCCGACGGTTTTCGCCTGTGCGGCGGATCCGTCGGGGGTCGCGGCGCGTATAGGTAACGGGCAAGCCGCATATCGCGGGGCTTCAGAAGGGAAATGCATGCTGCTGCTGGTTTTGGCGATAGCCGATACGATCTCCGGCGCGGCCCAGTCCAGCATCACCGCTGCGCCGATCGCCGCCACCGCCCCACCCGTGGCCCGCATAGCTCCGGACGCGGCCACCCCGCCGGTGACCACGCCGGTCGGTCCGGTCGCGGCCAATCCTGCTTCCCCGGCCGTCGACTTGCCACCACCACCGGCCAGTGCGAATACTGTCACCGATGTGGCGCAATCAGCCGCGCCAACCGATGAAATGACCCAGCCGCGCGACCCATGGGTCAAGGTCAACCGGGGTATATTCGCCTTCGACATCGCGCTGGAGCGGAATTTGCTGGCGCCGGTGTCCCACGGTTATGTCCATGTCGTGCCGCATGTCGTGCGATATCATGTGACCAACGCCTTGTTCAACCTGGGCGAGCCGCTGACGGCGGTAAACGATCTGTTTCAGCTGCGGATCAAATCGATGACCAAGACGGTGATCCGCTTCGTCGTCAATTCCACGATCGGCGTCGCCGGGTTGTTCGATGTCGCCAAGTCCAGCGGCATTCCGATCCATATCTCCGATTTTGGCCAGACGCTCGGCCGCTATGGCATCAAACCCGGGCCCTATGTCATGATCCCGTTGCTGGGCCCGTCGGATGTGCGCGACGGCATTGGGCGGATCGTCGACAATTTCGCCGACCCAATCGAGTTTTTCATCGGCGGAATCACTTCGCCCGAAGGTCTTTCGCTGTTCCTGCTGGAGGGGGTCGACTGGCGTTCCCGCGCTGACGACACGCTGAAAGCGGTCTATGGTGCGACCGATCCCTATGCCTTCACCCGCTCGGCCTATACCCAGTCGCGCGCGGCCACGGTTGCCGAGGCCACCGGCAAACAGGCGGCGCTGCCTGATTTCGACGCTGCTCCGGGAACCCCCTGACCGGTCAGGCGGTTTGTGGGGCGGGTTCATCCGGCAGCAAGCGCCGGATAGCTAGACCCATCCGTTCGTGTCGTTCGAGTTGAAAGTTTGCCATGCCGATATTTGCCCACAGGTTGTTTTCCGTTGCCGCCCTGGCGATGGCTCCGGTCTTGACTGGCGTCACGTTGTCCCCTGCTGCACTGGCGCAGCAGCGCGGGCCGCGCGATCCGCAGGCCGAACAATTTGTCGATGGCAATGGCGCCCGGGTGCTGACCATTCTCAACAACCGCCAGGAAAGCAAAGCTGCCAAGGAACAGAATTTTCGCGCGCTGATCGATCAGGTCGTCGATGTGCCGCGCCTTACGCATTTCGTGCTGGGCAAATATGCCCGCAGTATTGGCCCGGATCAGTACCAACGCTTTGCCGCGGTATTTCGCACCTATGCGGAGCGGGTGTATCAGAGCCGGATCGACGATTATCACGGCGAAAAATTCACGGTCAACGGGTCGGTGATCCGCAAGCCGGGCGACGCGGTCGTCACCACCACGCTGTTCGGCGGCAAGATGTCGACGCCCACGGTGGTGCAATGGCGGGTGCTGGGCAGCGCCGGGAACTACCGGGTGGTCGACGTGCAGGTTTCCGGCGTGTGGCTGGCGATTACCCAGCAGCAGGACTTCGTCTCCACGATCGACAATGCCGGTGGCAATATCAACGTATTGATCACCCAGTTGCAGAACGACCGGGACGGCGTGGTGCATCGCAAGTCCTGATCCGTTCGGGGTTTCTTGAATATCTGGCGCAACGGCTGACAGGAACACGATATGCGTACCCATTGGGGCGAAACCGCGATGGGCTTTGTGGTCCTGGCGCTGACTGCGGTCTTTCTGATCTGGTCGCTGGGCGTGGCACAGGCCGGGCGGACGAGCGGCGGCTATCAGGTTTCCGCCAAATTCGGCGATGTCGGCGGCTTGCAGCCGGGGGCCAAAGTCAGCCTGGCCGGGGTCAAGGTGGGTAGCGTGTCGACCGTGCGCATCGATCCCAAGACCTTTCTGGCGGTGGTCGAATTGTCGCTGAATGGCGATGTCCATGTGCCGTCGGATTCAACCGCCAAGGTTACCAGCGACGGACTGCTGGGCGGCGCGCATATTGCGCTGAGCCCCGGTGGCGCCGAAGACGACCTCAAGCCGGGCGGGGAAATTGCCAATACCCAGGGTTCGGTCGATCTGTTCGGGCTGATCGGGCAGGTCATCCGCCCGCACGCCGCCCCCGCCGACACGGCGCCCGCTGGCGGCAATGCCGCGTCAGGCGCCGAAAGTTCCGCTTCAGGAGCGGCTGCCAGTGGCTATTGACACTGGCGGTACGGTGCCGGGGCCGCTGCGCTGGGTGAATGGGATCGGGCGCACCACGCTGGCGATGGCGGCAGCGGTAGGCCGCGTGGCGGGTTTTGCCGGGCGCGGGATATATGCAGCAGTGACGCCGCGCTGGTTTTGGCAGCAGATCTCGCGGCAATTGGGGGCGATCGGTTTCCTGTCCCTGCCCGTCGTCGGGCTGACCGCGTGGTTTACCGGCGCGGCGCTGGCGCTCAATATCTACAGCGGCGGTGACCGGTTCAACGCCGAACAGGTGATGGCCCAGATCGTCGCACTGGGCATCACCCGCGAGCTGGGGCCGGTGCTGGCGGCATTGATGCTGGCCGGCCGGGTATCGGCGGCGATCGCGTCCGAAATCGGCGCGATGCGCGCGACCGAGCAGATCGACGCGATGGTCACGCTGTCGACCGATCCGTTCCGCTATCTGATCGCACCCCGCCTGCTGGCGGCGGTCATTGCGCTGCCGCTGCTGACGCTGGTCGCTGACATCATCGGCGTGGCCGGCGGTTGGCAGGTGGCGATCCACCTGCTGGGAGTCAGTCCGCAAATCTATATCGCCAACACCGCCAGCTTCCTCACCGCCTGGGACGTGGAATCGGGGCTGATCAAGGCGGCGGTGTTCGGTTTCATCGTCGGATTGATGGGCTGCTACCACGGCATGCACGCGACCGGCGGCGCGCGCGGCGTGGGGCGGGCCACGACGCAGGCAGTGGTGTCTTCGGCGATCCTGATCCTGGCGGCGGATTACCTGATCACTTCGCTGTTTACGCGGCTGTGATGGCGACCGAGACCGGCGTGCCCAAGCTCGAATGGCGCAATGTGTGCAAACGCTTTGCGCGCGCGCCGGTGCTGGACGGGCTGAACCTGGCGGTGGCGCCGGGGCGTTCGCTGGTGCTGATCGGTGGATCGGGGCAGGGCAAGTCGGTCACCCTGAAGATCGCGCTGGGGCTGATGGCGCCCGATGCCGGGCAAGTGTTGCTGGGGGGAGTTGACGTCACTGCGCTGTCTGAGGGCGAACGGCGAAGGTTGTTTTCCGGCATCGGCATGTTGTTCCAGGGCGCGGCGCTGTTCGACAGCCTGACGATCTGGGAAAACATCGCGTTTCGGCTGATAAATGCCGATGGCATCCCCCGGCGCGAGGCACGCGAGCGCGCCATTGCTGCGATGCAGCTGGTGCGCCTTGGCCCGGATACCGCCCGGCTTTATCCCGGCGAAATGTCGGGCGGCATGCAAAAGCGCGTCGGTCTGGCGCGCGCCATCGTCGGCCAGCCCGACATCCTGTTCTTCGACGAGCCGACCACCGGGCTCGACCCGATCACCGCCGCAGCGATCAACGAACTGATCGTCGACAAGGTGCGTTCGCTTGGCTGCACTGCGGTATCGATCACGCATGACCTCGCCTCGGCGCGGACTATCGCCGATGACGTGGCGATGCTGCACCGGGGCCGGATCGTCTGGCGCGGCCCGGTGGACGAGCTGGATACGACCGACAATGCCTATGTTCGCCAGTTCGTCAGCGGCAGCAGCGAGGGGCCGATCGATGCGCATGTCTGAGCGCAATCGATTTCCGATTTCGTCGCACCGGGCCTGAGCCGGGGTTCCGCTGTCCCGCGTTTGGCGGGCAATGACCCGTGCCAACGCTGAAGAAGCTGAGTCCCGCAGTATCGACTCATCCGGAATTTTTTAATATCACAGGTCCGCACCACGGAATCGATCCGGGTCGATTATCCCGGCTTCAATCAATAACTGTCACTCCACATTACAAACCATTTATAGTTAAATAAAAATTAACCACCTAACCAACGACATTTTATAGTAATAAAAAAATGGCACGCCTCTTGCTAACATAATAATGCTTCAATCCGTCGCTTCAAGCGGAATTAGCGCGATTACTTATTATTATGTCTAACGCGAAGGAATAGTGCCATGAGAATGTTAACCGTGATCGCGTCGCTGGCGTTAACCGGCGCCGTTGCTACGTCGGCCCAGGCCGCGCAGTTCGTTACGGACGGCAATTTCACCTCGCTGTCCAATGGCGTCGGCCAGCTTGGCTATAATACCAGTGCGACCGGCTGGTCGGTGCCCCCGCCGAACAACAGCTATGCCTTCGTCATGAGCAACGGAACCGCCGGCGCGCCGGGCGAATACGGCAACGTCGGGATTTGGGACAAGGCGAATGGCGGCTCCAATAGCTGGAACGGCGTAGCGCCGATCGTCGGCAATTTTGTCGCTCTCAATGGGGATTTCCAGGTCGGGGCCTTGTCGCAGACGATCACCGGACTGACCGTCGGTAAATCGTACACGCTGTCGTTCGATTATGCGTTTTCGCAGCAAAGCAATTTCTCCGGCGAAACCAGGCAATTCCTGACGACCACCCTGGGTGGCACGACCATTGTGTCGCCGGCCGTTACCGTGCCGACTCATGGCTTCGTCGACTGGCAGGCCTATACCGGCACGATCACCGCTACCAAATCGACTGAAGTGCTGTCCTTTCTGGCCAGTGCCAGTCCGCAGGAGCCGGGGATGGCGCTGCTTACCGGTGTGTCGTTGACCAGCGCGGTTCCCGAGCCGGCAAGCTGGGCAATGATGCTCGTCGGCCTGGGCGCGATGGGCATAGTCGCCCGCCGCCGCCGTCAGGTGCTTGCCACCGCCTGAGACAGGGCCCGCAGCATTGAAAAAGACCGGGGCGGCATTTTTTCCGTTCCGGTCTTTTTCATCAATAACGCAACCTTTTGAACAACGATGTTGTACGTAATCGGTTACATTTTTCGGCATAGTTTCGACACTGTGTCGAACAACTCGTGCCTATGTTTCGATATTCCATACATTTAGCTGAATTGGCACGTCTCTTGCTGACATGGTGCCGCTGCTATCCTTCGCTTCAAGCGGGATTTTAGCACACCTATTTATGTTTAACGCAAAGGAAGTGCCATGAGAATGTTAACCATGTTCGCGTCGCTGGGGGCGACCATCGCCGTTGCTACGTCGGCCCAGGCCGCGCAGTTCGTTACGGACGGCAATTTCACCTCGCTGTCCAATGGCGTCGGCCAGCTTGGCTATAATACCAGTGCGACCGGCTGGTCGGTGCCCCCGCCGAACAACAGCTATGCCTTCGTCATGAGCAACGGAACCGCCGGCGCGCCGGGCGAATACGGCAACGTCGGGATTTGGGACAAGGCGAATGGCGGCGCCAATAGCTGGAACGGCTTAGCGCCGATCGTCGGCAATTTTGTCGCTCTCAATGGCGACTTCCAGGTCGGGGCCTTGTCGCAGACGATCACCGGACTGACCGTCGGGAAGTCCTACACGCTGTCGTTCGATTACGCGTTTTCGCAGCAGAGCGGGTTCTCCGGCGAAACCAGCCAGTTCCTCACCACCACCTTGGGCAACACCACCATCAATTCGCCAACCGTCCTTTTGGCGAACCATGACTTCAGTGGCTGGCAGACCTATACCGGCACGATCACCGCCGCCAAATCGACTGAAATTCTTTCCTTTCTGGCCAGTGCCACTCCGCAGGAGCCCGGGATGGCGCTGCTTACCGGTGTATCGTTGACCAGCGCGGTTCCCGAACCGGCAAGCTGGGCGATGATGCTCATTGGCCTGGGCGCGATGGGCGCGGTCGCCCGCCGCCGCCGCCAGGTGCTTGCAATCGCCTGAGCTTGGGCTCGCAGCATTCGAAAAGACCGGGCGGGATTTTTCCCGTTCGGTTTTTATCGAGCAGCAACTTTCGCCACTGCTGTTGTAAACGAACGGTTACATTTATGAGCCGAATCAGCGCGGTATTTTCGTAAATTTTTCACTATACCTCGGTTTTAATAGGTTCTGCGTAATTGGCACGAATCGTGCGTAATGCAGAAAATCCATCCGGTTGGACGACCGGACTGGGTCGCAATTTTGCGCTGTGCCTGATTATCCTGGGGGGTTCTACCTTGAAGAAATTAACCTTGTTCGCATCACTCGCTGCCGTACTTATTACAACCGGTGCCAGCGCAGCCACCAACCTCGTCACCAATGGCAGCTTCGAAGCGACGTCGCTGACCGGCAAGGGCGAATTCAACGGCCACGTCACCGGCTGGACCGGAGGCACTGGCCTGACCTTCCTCGACTATCCGGGCACGGCCACCAGTTCCTCCGGCGGTTTCGCCGTCTATCCCGGCTTTCCCTCGGTCAGCCCCGATGGCGGCAATTTCATTCAGGCCGACGGTGATCCCAGTTTTTCGGGCGCGTTCTCCCAGACGATCAATGGCCTGATCGTCGACAAGGTCTATACCCTGAACTTCGATCAGGCGGCCGGCCAGCAGAATACTTTCAAAGGTCCGACGACCGAACGCTGGAAGGTAACGTTCGGTAACAGCACGCAGCTTTCCAGCCTGTTCTCTCTGGATCAGGGTGCGACGGGTCCGTGGGAAACGCAGAGCATGACGTTCACCGCGACCTCCGTCTCGCAAATACTTACCTTCCTCGCCGTCGGCACGCCCAAAAACGCACCACCGGTGTCGTTCCTGGATGGCGTTTCACTGGTCGACGCGGTTCCTGAACCGGCGACCTGGGGCATGATGATCGTTGGCCTGGGCGCGATGGGGGCGGCTGCCCGCCTGCGTCGCCGCCAGGCAATCGCCACCGCCTGAAGCCTGACCTGAGCGCAAGGAATCGGGCCGGGCGGAAATCTTTTTGTCCGGCTCCATTCGTTCGACGCGCTGCTCGCAGCAAGCCGCAATCGATATCGTTTCACCCTTGATCTTCACTCTCCAGGCTAAGAACTCAGATGCAAGGCTTGTTGGCGTCGCACCATCATCTCCTGATGCTCCTCACCCGGTTGGTCGGGGCCAGCGCCGTATTGCCGCTGATCATCGTGATTTTCGTCCCGCTCGAACATTTTTTTGCGGTTCGCAAGGCTCGGGTGTTCTACCAGGGCTGGACCACCAATTTCGCGTGGTATTTTTTCAATGCGGTCGTTGCGACGACTTTGCTCGGTCCACCCACCGCGCTGATCGCCTGGGCCATGCATGCGACCGTGCCAGCCGCCATTCCGGATGCGGTTGGCGCGCTGCCGCTCTGGCTGCGCATGATACTGGCGCTGGTGGTGGGAGAGATCGGCTTTTACTGGGGCCATCGCTGGACCCATGAATTTCCGCTGTTATGGCGGTTCCACGCGGTGCATCACAGCGCGGAACATCTCCATTTTTTGACCAATACCCGCGCCCATCCGATCGACATGGTGTTTACGCGGCTGTGCGGGCTGCCGTTGCTGTATGCGACCGGGCTGGCCACCACCGTTGGGCCGCACCCGTCGCTCGTGCCCGCGGCGGTTTTGCTGATCGGCGCGATGTGGAGCTTTTTTATCCACGCCAACGTTCGCTGGCGGTTCGGCCCGCTTGAGGAAGTGCTGGCCAGCCCGGCTTTTCATCACTGGCATCACACTTACGATGACCACAAGGATCGCAATTATTCGTCGATGGTCCCGGTCATGGACCGATTGTTCGGCACGTTCTACCTGCCTGCGAAATGGCCCGACCGCTATGGGACGGCAACGCCGATGCCGGCAGCACTGACCGGGCAACTGCTGGAACCCTTTGCGCCGATGCCGGGCAAACCGGCAATGGATGAGGTAGCAGGCCCGACATTGCGCTAAAAGGCCCGCCACGTCCATCGACGTGGCGGGCCTTGACTCCTCCCCAGGAGTATCTGCGCTGCGTCAGGCAGCAAACTGGTTCATGGTGTTGTGCGCGCCGCCAGCCTTGAGCGCGGCTTCACCGGCGAAATATTCCTTGTGGTCGTCGCCGACGTCGGAGCCCGACATGTTCTGGTGCTTGACGCAGGCGATGCCCTGGCGGATTTCCTCGCGCTGGACGTTCTTCACATAGCCCAGCATGCCGGCCTCGCCGAAATACTCACGCGCCAGATTGTCGGTGGACAGCGCGGCGGTGTGATAGGTCGGCAGCGTGATCAGATGGTGGAAAATGCCGGCGCGGGCTGCGGAATCGCGCTGGAAGGTGCGAATGCGCTCGTCGGCCTCGGCCCCCAGGTCGGTGTCGTCGTAATCCACGCTCATCAGCCGGGCGCGATCATAGGCCGACACGTCGCGACCGTCGTTCTGCCACGCATCGAACACTTGCTGGCGGAAGTTCAGCGTCCAGTTGAAGCTGGGCGAATTGTTGTAGGTCAGCTTGGCATTGGGCACGACTTGGCGGATGCGATCGACCATGCTGGCGATCTGTTCGATGTGGGGCTTTTCGGTTTCGATCCACAACAGGTCCGCGCCGTTCTGCAAGGACGTGATGCAATCGAGCACGCAGCGGTCCACGCCGGTGCCGGGGCGGAACTGGAACAGATTGCTGGGCAGGCGCCGGGGCCGCAGCAGCTTGCCGCCGCGGTTGATCAGCACGTCGCCGGGGTTGCCTGCGCCGGCCACTTCCTCGCAATCGAGGAAGGCGTTGTACTGGTCACCCAGGTCGCCCGGCTCGCGGGTGAAGGCGATCTGCTTGGTCAGGCCCGCGCCCAGCGAGTCGGTGCGCGCGACGATGATGCCGTCGTCGACCCCCATTTCCATGAACGCGTAGCGGCAGGCGCGGATCTTCGCCAGGAAGTCTTCGTGCGGCACGGTGACCTTGCCGTCCTGGTGGCCGCACTGCTTTTCGTCGGAGACCTGGTTTTCGATCTGGAGTGCGCAGGCGCCCGCCTCGATCATCTTCTTCGCCAGCAGATACGTCGCCTCGGCATTGCCGAAGCCGGCGTCGATGTCGGCGATGATCGGCACGACATGGGTTTCGTAATGGTCGATGGAATGCTGGATCTTGGCGGCTTTCACGGCATCGCCGGAATCGCGCGCGGCATCGAGGTCGCGGAACATCATGCCCAGTTCGCGCGCGTCGGCCTGCTTGAGGAAGGTATACAACTCGGCGATCAGCGCGGGCACGCTGGTTTTTTCATGCATCGACTGGTCGGGCAGGGGGCCGAACTCGCTGCGTAGCGCGGCAATCATCCAGCCCGAAAGATACAGGTAGCGGCCCTTGGTGGTGCCGAAATGCTTCTTGATCGCGATCAGTTTCTGCTGGCCGATAAAGCCGTGCCAGCAGCCCAGCGACTGAGTGTATTGCGCGGGATCGGCGTCATAGGCGGCCATGTCGCGGCGCATGACGCCGGCGGTGTAGCGCGCAATGTCGAGACCGGTGAGGAACCGGTTCTGCAGGCGCATCCGGGCCACGGCCTCGGCATCGATCGCGCTCCAGGGTTCAGCATTGTTGCCGATGGTCTGGCCTGCGTCGGCGATGGATTGCATGTAGGACATGGGTTCGACTCCGTGCGTTTGGAGCCAGGAAATTACGCTGCATCGCAGCACGAAGAAAGGCTGCGCGGCGTCTGGTTGTAAAGCTTGACAACAAACTGTTGTAAAGTTGTGCAGGGATGACATATTGCGTGGATGACCGTATCGCAACCTCTCTACCTTGGCCCGCGGATAAAGCGCCTGCGCCGGGAACTTGGCCTTACCCAGCAGGCGATGGCCGGCGATCTCGAAATCTCGCCGTCGTATGTGGCGCTGATCGAGCGTAACCAGCGGCCGGTCACCGCCGAACTGCTGTTGCGGCTGGTGCGCAGCTACAAGCTGGAGATCGGTGATCTGGCGGTGGATGAGGGGGCGGATCACGCTCGCCGCTTGGGCGAGGTGCTGCGCGATCCGATTTTCGACGATATCGATCTGCCGGCGCTGGAAGTGGCCGACCTGGCCGCATCGTTTCCCGGCGTCAGCGAGGCACTGTTGCGGCTATATGGCGCTTATGCCCGTGAACAGGCGGCGCTGGCCGACCGTGGTGACGATGCGATCGGCAGCGGTCCGGACGCCGTGAACGAAACCCGGCGCTACCTTGCCGAAAGGCGCAATTTTTTTGCCACGCTCGACGCAAGGGCCGAGGCCTTGGCTGCCGCGATTGCCCAGGGCGGCGATACGAGCGCCTATCTGGCCAGGCGTCACGGCATCCGCACGCGCAAATTGCCCCCTCAGGTCATGATGGGCGCGATCCGGCGGTTCGATCGCCACAACCAGCAATTGCTGCTCGACGATACCTTGACGCAGTCCACGCAGGCGTTTCAGATGGCGCTGCAAGTAGCGTATAGCGAATGCCGGGGCGACATCAGCGTGGCCGTGCGCGATGCACAGCTGTCGACGCCCACCGCGCAGAACCTGCTGCGCCGCACGCTGGCCGATTATATCGCCGCCGCCATCGTCATGCCCTACGATCGCTTTGCGCGTGTCGTCGAAGAACGGGCCTATGATATCGAGGCAATCGGACGCGTATTCGGCACCAGCTTCGAACAGACCGCGCACCGCCTGACCACGCTGCACAAGCCGGGCGCCGAGCGTGTGCCGTTCTTCTTCATCCGCGTCGATGTGGCCGGCAATGTTTCTAAGCGCCTCGATGGAGCAGGCTTTCCGTTCGCCGCGCATGGCGGCAGTTGCCCGTTATGGAGCGTCCACACGGTGTTCGCCGCGAGGGGCCGGATCATGACGCAGTGGCTGGAACTGCCCGATGGCCAGCGGTTTTTTTCGGTGGCGCGTACAGTCATCTCGGGCGGCGGGCGGCTCGACGGCCCGGTGGTGGAGCGGGCTGTCGCGCTCGCCTGTGCCGCCGAACATGCACCCCGGCTGGCTTACGCTGCGGGCATCGATCCGCGCCGGGCGCAGGCGACGCCGATCGGTATATCCTGCCGCTTGTGCCACCGCCCGCAATGCGCCGCCCGCGCCCATCCGCCGCTCGGCCGGGAAATCCTGGCCGACGATTACCGGCGCGGGGCGGTGCCGTTCGGGTTTGCGGAAAGCTGAGGGCCCATGAGCCAGGCGCGCGCTGCTTCGAGCGCGATCCTCGCGCCTGTCCTGAACCCCGTGCCCGGCCGGATGGCGTCGACGCAGCCTGACAGAAGCGTTCGTTTTTGCTTCCCCGGCGAAGGCCGTGATCCGGAACATGTCAATCCGCGTTCTCCTGCGGCCCGGCGAAGCCCGGCAGATAAGCGGCGGGTTTGCTGCGCGACAGCTTCATCGCCTTGGCCAGGGCCTTTTCGAAATGATCCTCGACAGTCGCCGGCTTGATCCGGTCGCGAAAAAAGTCGGCCCACAGGAATTCGCTGTAGGGCGCCTCGGACTTGGCATAGCCGCCGCCGATGCGCACTTCGCCGGCGAGCGAGCGATAAGGATCGTCGGGCAGCTTGCCAACATGGCGCGGCAGATCGTTCCAGCTGCATCGCCGGCCCTGGCCATCATAGGGGTGCAGCCAGTTATGACTGTCCATGAACGCCAAAAACCGCTTCTTGGGCAGCTGCGACAGCTTGGCGACGACCGAGACCAGCACCTGTTCCACCCCTTCGTCGAGCAGGGCACGCGCAAGATGGTGATGGTCGATCAGCCAGAAGCTGCCGCCCGGCCCCAGCACCGCCGGGATCAGATGGTGGCCCAGGAATTCGGCGCCGCCCTCGGCCTTGCGTTTGCGCCATGCCGCCCGCTTGCGCTCTACCTCGCGCAGACCCAGCGTCATTTGCGTCGGGCGCAGCGCCTTGATCGCGATGGGATGCAGGATGGGTTCGATGGCCATGGTTTGTCTCCGGTGGGCTGGTTAGCGATTATAGCGTGGGCAAGGCAATCGTGCCGACTCTCTCGACGGCATCGGCTACGCTGAAGGTTCCGGCGGTGGCCAGGTCGGTGAGACCGGCCAAAGCCAGCAATTCGCGCACCGCGTCATGGGTGCGCGCCAGGATCAGGCGCCTGCCGTCGTGAGCCAACGCTTGCGCAAACTCGGTCAAGGCCTCCAGCGCGGTGCTGTCGAGGTCGTTGCTTTCCTCCAGGCTGAGGACCACGACCGTCACGTTACCGGTGCGGATGCGAGCGTCGATCGTGCGCAAGGCGGTTTCGGCGCTGGCAAAGAACAGCGGCGCGTCGGGGCGATAGATAGCAATGCCGGGCACGCGCCGGGCGTCGTCGTGGCGCGCCAGATCGACGAAATCGCGGCTGGCGCCGATGCGGCCCAATTCGCTGATCCTGGGTTGCGAAAAATCGTAAAGCAACAGCGCCACCGACAGCACGATGGCAGCGAGCATGCCGTTGAGGACGCCCAGCGCCAGGACACCCAGCGCCGCGCCGATCGCTACCCATTGATCGCGGCGGATGCGGAACAGATGCACGAATGGCGCGGGACTGAGCGCATGGGTGAGGGCAGCGATCACCACTGCGGCCAGCACCGGTTCCGGAATGCGCGCGATCCAGCGCGCCGCGAACAGTGCCAGCGCCAGGATCGCCAGCGACGCGACCACTGCGGCAAAACGGCTTTGCGCGCCTGCCGCCTCATTCGCCGAACCCGCCGAAAACCCCGCGCCGACGGGCATCCCCTGCACCAGTGCGGCAGCGAAATTGGCGACGCCGATCGCGCCGAGTTCGCGATTGGCATCCAGCGGGTCGCCATGTTTCAGCGCCAGCCCGCGCATCGTTCCCCAGCTTTCGGCAAACAGGATCAACGCGATCGGCACCGCCAGTTGGGCAAGCCGGGGCCACGATACCAGGGGTGGCAATTGCCACGAGGGCATGACCAGCGAGACCGAACCCGCCAGCGCGACGCCCCAGCGTTCCGGATTGGCAAACACCCCCAGCGCGATACCCGCGATAATCACCAGCAAGCCGCCCGGCCATTGCGGCACCCGGCGAAAACCCAGCAGCCCCGCCAGCGCCGCCCCGCCCAGCAGCAGGCTGGGCCAGTTCCACAGCGGAAATGCCTGCGCCAACCCGCCCAGGATGTCCCAGATCGGGCCGGAGGCGACATGGACCCCCAGCACGCGCGGCAATTGCTTGACGATGATGGTGGTGGCCAGGCCGAAGGAAAAGCCGCGCAGCACCGGGCGGGAAATGAACCCCGACAAGCCGCCCAGCCGAAACAGCGACAGTGCCAGGAAAATCACCCCGACCATCACCACCATCGCCGCCGCCAGCGCCGCGCGGGCCGGCTCGCCGCCATTCAGTCCGACACCCAGTCCGGCAATCGCCGCCGCCAATATCGCCGCCGAGGATGACGTTGGCGACAGCACCGCGAACCGGCTGCGCCCGACCAGCGCATAGGCCAGGCCGCCCGCCACCCCCGCCGCCAGCGCCCGACCCGGCGCCAGCCCGGCGATCCCGGCGTAGGCCACCCCCTCGGGCAGCATCAGCCCGGCCACGGACAATCCGGTCAGCGCGTCACGCGGGTTGAAGCGGATAGCGTGCCCTCCGGCCAGAACAGGGCACTTAGCTAGCCCCCAAGGGCAAGCAAAAACAAGAACTTTTCTTTCTTTCTATCGTCAGGGTGACGAAGGTGCATCATGCGCCTCCGCGCGGCGCGATCTGCAACAGTCCGCCGCATGAACGGCACGGAGTACCGGCAGAACCAGCGGTTCTGCAGATCATGTTCATGCGCCAGAAAGGATAGGCGGCGACTTTACACTGCATGTCGTTCATGTGCGGGATGCATATTACTCCATGTCGTGCGGCGAAATGAACGCAAGAGCCACAGACACACGGAACCAGCCGGTGTTGTTTCAAGGAGTAGCATAATGAGTGTCTTGACCAAAGGACCAGGATTCTTCTTCGTGCTTGCCACGCTGGGAGTGTCGGCGCCGGGCAGCTTGTCTGCGCAGCCGGAAGCAACGGGGGCCGATCTCAATGTAACCATGGCTGCCGCGCCTTCGCACACCGGGCCCGAGATCAAAGGCATCATCTCCGCACGCAGCGGCGACCGGATGCAAGTCACGACCATTGACGGGACCAAGACGATCATCGCTGTCAATGATGCCACAAGGATCACCGCCAGCAAGGGTCTGTTCGGCCTCGACCACCGTAAACTCGCCGCAGACTCGCTGCTTAACGGCGTGCCGGTCACCGTCAAGACACTGCAATCGGGCGATGCCCTGGTGGCCAGTCAGATCAATTTTCGGAACAACGACTTCAAGACGGCAACAATGATCCGTAACGGCACCGCCCAGGGCTTTGACGAACAGACGGCGGCGACCGAGGCGTTGCGCGGCCGCATGGGGGATATCGACCAGTATAACATCAAAGGCACGACGAACGTAAATTTCGAAACCGGCAAGGCAGCGTTGTCGGCTCGGGATAAAGCCGATCTCTGCGCCGCGGCAACCGCTGCCGAGGCGACGAAGAACGCCTTGATGCTTGTCGTCGGTTACACCGATTCGACCGGTAGCGACGACTTCAACCAGCTGCTCAGCGAAAAGCGGGCCGCTCGTGTGGTCAACTATATCCAGCAGGCTTGCGGCTGGAAGCCGTATCGCATGCTTACCCCCACCGGGATGGCGAAGGCCGACCCGCTGGCCAGCAACGACAGCGTGGACGGCAAGGCACAGAACCGCCGCGTTGCGGTGAACATCCTGGTCAGTAAAGGTCTTGACGGCTTGTAGGCATCACGCAAACCTGGGGGCGGCATCGATGTCGGCGCCGATATCGCCGTCTGGCAATGCGCCCCCCTTTATCAGGTGCCGGCCTCGGCAGCGGGCGCAAACTCGTCGCCCGGTCGGCGTAATGTCCGTCGCTGATCTGGTCCTCGGGGTGCGAGGCCGGCAGTTGCGAAGATCGCCAGCCTAAAGGTAGTACTCGCCATAAAAAAGAATAGCTTCGTTGCGGCTGACCCGGCCAAATGACAGGCCCGATGAACAACCGCGTTGGAAGCTATGCCCAGAACCCTGACCCATCTCGAACGGCTCGAGGCCGAAAGCATTCATATCATGCGGGAAGTCATCGCCGAGGCGGACAAGCCGGTGATGCTTTATTCGGTCGGCAAGGACAGCGCGGTGATGCTGCATCTGGCGCGCAAGGCGTTCTATCCATCGCCGCCGCCGTTCCCGCTGCTGCATGTCGATACCACCTGGAAATTCCAGGAGATGTACAAGCTGCGCGCGAAGATGGCCGAGATTTCGGGCATGGAACTGCTGGTCTATCAAAACCCTGAAGCCAAGGCCAAAGGCATCAATCCGTTCGACCATGGCGCGCTGCACACTGACATGTGGAAGACCGAGGGTCTGAAGCAGGCGCTGGACAAATACGGCTTCGACGCGGCGTTCGGCGGTGCCCGGCGCGATGAGGAAAAGAGCCGCGCCAAGGAGCGGATTTTCTCGTTCCGCACCGCAACCCACGGCTGGGATCCCAAGAACCAGCGTCCCGAATTGTGGAACCTCTACAACGCGAGGAAAGCCAAGGGGGAAAGCATCCGGGTGTTCCCGATCTCGAACTGGACCGAACTGGATGTGTGGCAATATATCCAGCTCAATGACATCCCGATCGTGCCGCTGTACTTTGCAGGCAGGCGCCCGACGGTGGAGCGCGACGGCATGCTGCTGATGGTCGACGATGACCGTTTTCCGCTGAACCCCGGCGAAGTGCCGGTGATGCGCTCGATCCGCTTCCGGACGCTAGGCTGCTATCCGCTGACCGGCGCGGTTGAAAGTACCGCCAGCACGCTGGCCGAGGTGATCCAGGAAACGCTGCTGACCACCACCAGCGAACGCCAGGGCCGCGCCATCGACAAGGATGCCGGTGGCGCCGGCATGGAAAAGAAGAAGCAGGAAGGGTATTTTTAGCTGATCGCCTGCTTCTCCCCTCCCGCTTGCTGGAGGGGTTGGGGGTGGGCACTTCTTCCTGCTAAAACTGCCGCCTTGCCATGCCCACCCCTAGCCCAAGCGGGAGGGGGCCAGAAGGGACCGAAATGACCGGCCTGATTGATCCCGTCTACGTCACCGAGTCGCTCATCGCCGAGGACATCGACGCCTATCTCGACCAGCATCAGCACAAGACGATGCTGCGCTTCATCACCTGCGGCAGCGTCGATGACGGCAAGTCGACCTTGATCGGCCGGCTGCTGTATGATTCCAAGATGATCTTCGAGGACCAGCTGGCGTCGCTGGAATCCGATTCGAGGAAGGTCGGCACGCAGGGGCAGGAGATCGATTTCGCGTTGCTGGTCGATGGCCTTGCCGCCGAGCGCGAGCAGGGCATCACCATCGATGTCGCCTACCGCTTCTTCAACACCGAAAAGCGCAAGTTCATCGTCGCCGACACCCCCGGCCATGAGCAGTACACCCGCAACATGGTCACCGGCGCATCCACTGCCGATCTGGCGGTGATCCTGATCGATGCGCGCAAGGGCATCCTGACCCAGACGCGCCGACATTCGTACCTGGTCCACCTGATCGGCATCCGCAACATCGTGCTGGCGGTCAACAAGATGGATCTGGTCGATTACAGCCAGGCGGTGTTCGATCAGATCGTTGCCGACTACACACTGTTCGCGAAATCCATCGGGATCGAGCATTTCGTGCCGATGCCGATCTCGGGCTTCAAGGGCGACAATATCATCGCGGCATCGGAAAATACGCCGTGGTACACCGGCCCCAATCTGATCGAGCATCTGGAGACCGTCGAGGTCAATTCCTCGATCGATGCCGAGCGGCCGTTCCGCATGCCGGTACAGTGGGTCAATCGTCCGAACCTTGATTTCCGCGGCTTTTCCGGCCTGATCGCGACCGGCGCGGTCAAGCCCGGCGACGCAATCCGCGTGCTGCCCTCGGGCAAGACCAGCACGGTGACGCGGATCGTCACCCTCGATGGCGATCTGGACGACGCGGTGGCCGGCCAGTCGGTGACGATCTGCTTTGCCGACGAGATCGATTGCTCGCGCGGCAGCGTGATCTCCACCGCCGACAATCCGCCACAGGTCGCCGATCAATTCGAAGCCACGATCGTGTGGATGGACGACGACCCATTGCAGGTCGGCCGTGCCTATTGGCTGAAGTTCGGTACGCAGCTGGTTTCCGCCGTGGTGCATGCGCCGAAATACGTCATCAATGTCAATACCATGGAACATGTTGCGGTCAAGACGCTGGAGCTTAACGCGATCGCCGTCGCGCAGCTTTCGACCGACAAGCCGATCGTGTTCGAAGCCTATGCCGACAATCGCACGCTGGGCGGATTCATCCTGATCGACAAGATGACCAACCGCACAGTCGCTGCCGGCATGCTGCACTTCTCGCTGCGGCGTGCGCAGAACGTGCATTGGCAGGCGACCGATATCACCCGCGAGGACCATGCTGCGCTCAAGAACCAGAAGGCGCGAGTGCTGTGGTTCACCGGGTTGTCCGGTTCGGGCAAGTCGACCATCGCCAACGAGGTCGAAAAGAGCCTCAACCTGATGAACCGGCACAGCTTCCTGCTCGATGGCGACAATGTCCGCCACGGCTTGAACAAGGATCTTGGCTTCACCGAGGCGGACCGGATCGAAAACATCCGCCGCATCGGCGAAGTCGCCAAGCTGATGACCGACGCCGGACTGATCGTGCTGACCGCCTTCATCTCGCCGTTCAGAGCCGATCGCGAACTGGTGCGCGGCATGCTGCCCAAGGGCGAATTCATCGAAATCTTCGTCGACACGCCGCTCGAAGTAGCCGAGGCGCGAGACGTAAAGGGCCTGTACAAAAAGGCGCGGGCCGGCGATCTCAAAAACTTCACCGGGATCGACAGCCCCTATGAGGCGCCGCTCAACCCCGAAATCCGCGTCAACACGGTGCAAATGACCGCACAGGAAGCTGCCGCGTATATCATCCGCCAATTGATGCCGCTGAAGTAGACAACCCGCCTTTTCTTAGCTTGCCGAAGGGCTGCTTTGCTTTTCCTCGGCTGCCAGGAAGAAAAACAGCCGTTCCACCAGCTCAGGACGAACGGGAATGATCGAATCGGTCACCACAATACCAGCTTGTACAAGGCGCGCGCGATGAATGATGCTGAACTTGCCGCTCATCTTGCGGATGTCACCGGCAAGCTGCTGATCACCGTGCGGGAAAGCGGGTTGCTGAGCCTGAAGGGGCTGGGCAAGGCGGGGGATGCCACCGCCAACCAGTTTCTGTGCCATGCCCTGCGCGACCGGCGCCCCGAAGACGGGCTGTTGTCGGAAGAGGAAAAGGATAACGCCGCGCGCCTCGCCCGGAGCCGGGTATGGATCGTCGATCCGGTCGATGGCACCCGCGAATACGCCGAAAAAGATCAGCAAGGACGCGCCCGCACCGACTGGGCCGTGCATGTCGCGCTGGCCATCGATGGCGTGGCCGCGATCGGCGCGGTGGCGTTGCCGGGTCTCGACCTCGTGCTGCGCAGCGATCGGCCGGGCATCGTGCCGCCGGCACCCGCAACGCTGCGCATGCTCGTCAGCCGCACCCGCCCGGCGCGTGAGGCGACCGAGGTTGCGGCGCGCATCGGCGCCGAGCTGGTGCCGATGGGTTCGGCCGGCGCAAAGGCGATGGCGATAGTGCTGGGAACCGCCGACATCTATCTGCATTCGGGCGGCCAGTACGAATGGGACAGCTGCGCACCGGTCGCCGTGGCGCTGGCGCATGGCCTGCATTGCAGCCGCATCGACGGCAGCCCGCTGGTTTACAACCAGGCCGATGTCTACATGCCGGACCTGCTGATCTGCCGGAAAAAACATGCCGCCATGGTCCTGGCCGAGGTCGAGGCGGTGGTTTGAACGGCAACCTTGCCAATCATGGTCGAACAAGTGCTCGCTTCGTCGGCGTCATGATGCTGAGCTAGGTAAAATTAGGCTGGACCATAGTCAGCACTGCTATTATTGGTGGGCCATGGCGGATAATATCGGCACGATGGTAAACCAGGTCGCACGGTTGATGCGCCGCAGCTTCGACGAACGGGTGCGCGCCATCGGGGTTACCCGACCGCAATGGCAGGTGCTGGGGCTGCTGATCGGCAACCCGGGAATCAATCAGGGCGGGCTGGCGGATATTCTCGAAGTCGAACCGATCACCCTGGGACGGATGATCGACCGTTTGCAGGAGGCCGAACTGGTCGAGCGCCGCCCCGATCCTGCCGATCGGCGCGCCTGGCGGTTGTTTCTCACGCCCAAGGCCAACGAGCTGTACGATCGGATGCGTCCTTACGCGGAGGAAACCTTCGCGATCGCACTCGATGGATTGAACGATCGCGAACAGTCGGACCTGATGGTCATGCTGGAGCGTATTCGCGTCAACCTCACCCGCAAGGGCGTCCCCGAAGCCCAGCGGCCGGTTCCCGGTGCCGCACCCGGTCTTGGCTGACCGGCGTGGCTGACCGCGATCCGCTTGGGCAGGATCTGGTCGCGGCGACCGGCGGCGACCTGACCCTCGGACAAACCGGCGCGGGCGACGGTTTTACCACCCTCGCGCAGGACGCCGATCGACCTCTGTTGCCGGTGCGCCATCGGGGCCTGTTGCTGACCGCGGTGATGATGGTGGCGATCTGCCAGTTTCTCGACGCGACCATCGCCAATGTCGCCTTGCCGCACATGCAGGCCGCACTGGGTGCGTCGCAGGATTCGATCAGCTGGGTGCTTACCAGCTTCATCATGGCGGGCGCCATCGGCATGCCGATTACCGGCTGGCTGTCCGACCGGGTAGGCTCGCGCAATCTGTACATGGGATCGACATTGTTGTTTCTGATCGCGTCGGCCGCCTGCGGCGCCTCGAACTCGCTGGCGACCATGGTCGTGTGCCGCGCCGTCCAGGGTCTGGCGGCCGCTTTCCTGGGGCCCATGACGCAGACCATCATGTTCGATGTCAGCCCGCCCAGCAAACAGGCGCAGACCATGGCCAGCTTTGGCATGGTGGTGATGGTGGCGCCGATCAGCGGCCCGTTCATCGGCGGGTATCTGACCGATTATCTCAGTTGGCGGTGGATTTACTACGTCAATCTGCCCATCGGCATTCCCGCCCTGGTGCTGTTGTGGTGGCTGTTGCCGTCGCGTCCGCTGGGGAGTCGCCGGCTCGATATCTTCGGGTTTTCAGCGCTCGCTCTCGGTTTGGCGGCGTTGCAGTTGCTGCTCGATCGCGGGCAGCAGAACGACTGGTTCAATAGCGTGGAAACCGTCATCGAAGCTTGCGTCGCGGTTTCGGCGATCTGGGTATTTTTCGTCCACTCGGCGTTCAGCCGCAAGCCGCTGTTCGCGCGCGAGCTGATCCGCGACCCCAATTTCCTGGTCGGTTGCGCATTCATGTTCGTAATGGGCATCACCAGCATCTCGCTCTCGGCGGTGCTGCCGACGATGTTCCAGACGATCTACGGCTATCCGGTGATCCTGAGCGGCCTGATGATGGCGCCGCGCGGCATCGGGGTGATCGTCAGTTCCCAATTCACCTCGCGGATGATGGGCCGCGTCGATTATCGCTACATGATCACCGCCGGCTATGCGGTGGCCGCAGGATCGCTGTGGCTGATGACCACCTGGTCGCCCGACATGGACTGGGGCCCCATCGTTCTGGCCAGCTTTGTCCAGGGCCTGGGGCTGGGCCTGGTGTTCGCCCCGATGAACCTCATCGCCTTTTCGGCGCTGACCCCCGAACTCAGGCCCGATGGATCGAGCCTGCTGGCGCTGTTCCGCAATATGGGTGGTTCATTCGGCATTTCGGTGATCCTGGCGGTGATGTCGCGCAACCAGCAGGTCAGCCATGCCGATCTGGCCGCACATATCACCTCGCTGACCATGACGACCGCCCAGCAGGCGTTTGGCGGCGGCGACGGCGCGTCACCGGCATTGCTCAATGCGGTCATCGATCGCCAGTCGTTGATGGTGTCCTACCTGGATAATTTCTACATGATCGCCTGGTTGCTGCTGGCGATCGCACCGCTGCCGCTGTTCCTGAAAAAACCCCGACGAAACGGCGCGGTGAAGCCGATGGTGATGGATTAGCCGATATGGCGGCATCGCGCCTGCCATGGAGCGGCTGTATTCGCAAGCCCTTGGCAGCGCGTTAGCGGCCAAGCAGCGTCCTGACCTCGCGGCGCAGCAGCTTGCCCATTTCGTTATAGGGCAGTTCCGTCACGAATATCACCCGGTCGGGTACCCGGCTCGAGCGCAGGCGGCTGCGGATCAACTGCTTCAGATCGTCTGCGCCGGGGCAGGGATGGCCTTTGCGCAGCACGATGGCGATGCCGATGGCTTCGCCCCATTCGGCCGAGGGCACCGCCACCGCGCAGGCGTCGGCGATCGCCGGATGGGTCAGCAGCACATCCTCGATCTCGCCCGGCGAGATGTTCTCGCCGCCGCGCACGATAACGTCGTCGGCGCGCCCCGACAGAAACAGATAGCCATGTTCGTCCAGATAGCCGGCGTCGCGGGTCGGGAACCAGCCCTGCGCGTCCAGCGCGCTGCGTCCCCGGTATTCGCCCGATACCTGGTCGCCGCGCACGTGGATCTCGCCGGCCTGGCCAGCCGGCAGCACGCGGCCTTGCTCGTCGCGGATTTCCAGCTCGATCGTCGACAACGGCTTGCCTACCGAGGCGAGCCGGGCGCGGATCACGGGGTCATCGGCGGCATGCGCCTCGCGGTGATCGTCGGGGCCCAGCAGGGCGATCGTCGCGCTGGTTTCGGTAAGGCCATAGGCGTTGGTGAAGCCGGTATGCGGCATAAGCGCCAGCGCCTTGCGGATCAGTTGCAGCGGCATCTTGCCGCCGCCATAGACCACCGCGCGCAAGGCCGACAGCCTGGTGTGTTCCCCCGGCGCCAAAGCTTCGATGATCCGCGACAGCATGGTCGGCACGACGAAGGCATTGGTCACTGCCTCGCTCACCACCAGCTCCACCCAGTCCCTGGGCGCAAAATTGGGTAGCATGACAATCCGGCGCTGCGCATAGACCGAGCCGAGCAATGTCGAAATGCCGGCGATGTGATAGGGGGGGACCGCAATCAGCGCCGCATCGGTTTCTTTGGCAGAGGCGAATTCCACCGTACCCTGGATGTAGGACAGCAGGTTCGAATGGCGCAGGATCGCGGCCTTGGGCGTGGCGGTGGTGCCGCTGGTGAACAGCTGCACGGCGACTGTTCCAGAATCATCGGCGCCCGGATCATATTCGCGATCGGCTGCGGCAGGAGCCAATTCCTGCACCTTTCGAGTGAATTCCCCGCGCGAGAAAACGGTGTGATCGGCTTCGCCGCACAATCGCGTGATCCGTTCTTCAGCACCGACGATCAGCGCCGGCGCGATGCGGCCCAGCAGGCCGCACAGGTCTTGATCGGGCAGCCGGTAATTGAGCGGGCAATAGGGCACCCCGGCCAGCGCGGCGCCGAACAGCGCGATTATCCCCGCCGCGCTGCTTTCATCGAGCAGCGCGACATGGCTGCAACCGCTTTCCTCGATCAATGCGAAGGCGCCGCGCGCGGCCGCCAGCAGCTCCGCATAAGTCCAGCGCTTGCCGTCGTAGACCAGCCCGACGCGATCCGGCGCGGCTTCGGCTGACATTTCCAACAGCAGCGAGATGTTCATGGGGTGGTAGCCTGCCCGTCTTTCCTGAGCTGTCGAAAGACCGCGTTGCCATTCCGTCCGCGCCATAGCTCCAAGTGCCTGCACCCCTGATTCACCCTGCGGTAGCGGGCACCAGCGGCGAGGTTACCGAATTCAAATTATTATAGAGCTTTTCGAGCAGTTCGCTCAGATGATCGACTTCATCATCGCTCAATCCCTGGAACCAGTGTTCTTCGCGCGTCCGGGCCATGGCAGTTATTTTTTTGAGCAGCGGATTGGCGGCGTCGGTCAGGAAAACGGCGCGCGCCCGGCGATCGCCTTCCAGTTCACGACGTTCCAGCACGCCGTCGGCTTCCAGTCGGTCGACCAGGCGCCCGGCCGAGGCCTCGGACATTTCCAGAAATTCCGCAATCTGGCGCTGGGTCGAGCCGGGTCGGCGCGCGGCGACCGCGATCAGCGACCATTGCGAGCGGGTCAGCCCGACGTCATCGACATGGCGATCGAAATCGCTCCGCAACATCCGCGCCAGAACGGTCAGGCGCAAGGCGATCTGGCGGCGGGGTTCGTCTGCCTCTCCGATGGCGTCCTCCTGCAACTTTGCTCCGGTAGGAATCCGGACGCGTGATGCTGAAGAACTCTTTTAGCCCAACCGCACGGAGTTTGCACGGGCTGCGTACGGACAGCGCCGATCAGGCACGCTCGACGACGATCGCCGGCGCCATCCTTGACGGGAAGGCCGGCGCCACTCACATCAGGGCCATGGGGATGGAGATCAGCGACAAGCCGGCAACGCCGACGAATGACGCAGCGGCCCCGCGCCGCGTCGGCGCGTTTGCTCCGCTGGTCGAACCGACCTTCCGCCGCATCTGGATATCCAGCCTGTTCTCCAATTTCGGGCAGCTGATCCTGGGCGTCGGCGCCGCGTGGGAAATGACGCGGATGTCGTCGGCGCCCAGCATGGTGGCGCTGGTCCAGACCGCGCTGATGCTGCCGCTGATGCTGGTCGCGGTGCCCGCCGGGGCGCTGGCCGACATGTTCGACCGCCGCCGCATCGCGTTGACCGGGCTGGGATTTTCGACAGCCGCGAGCGCGGTGCTGACCGTCCTGGCCACCATGGGCCTGGTGACGCCGTGGCTGCTGCTGGGCTTTTGCACGCTGATCGGCGCCGGCGTGGCGTTGTACAGCCCTTCGTGGCAGGCCTCGATCAGCGAACAGGTTTCGCCGGAACATCTGCCCGCCGCGATCAGCCTGGGTTCGATCAGCTATAACGTCGCGCGCAGTTTTGGCCCGGCGCTGGGCGGATTGATCGTCGTGGCGGTGGGCGCCAAGGCGGCGTTCGGGATCAACGCGACCTTTTACATCCCGTTGTGGATCGCGTTTTTCTTCTGGAAGCGCAACCATACCCCCTCGCGCTTGCCGCCCGAGCGGATCGGCCGCGCGATTGTATCGGGCGCGCGCTATGCCCGTCACTCGCCGGCGATCCGCACCGTCCTGCTGCGCGCGCTGATGTTCGGCCTGGCCAGCGCGACCTATATTGCGCTGGGGCCGCTGATCGCCAAGAACCTGCTGCATGGCAATGCCTCGACTTACGGCATCTTGCTGGGGGCGACCGGGGTGGGCGCGGTGCTGGGCGCCGTCTACCTGACCGAGCTGCGCCGCCGTTTTTCCAATGAAACGCTGGTGCGAATGTTTGCGCTGATGACCGGGGGCTCGCTGCTCGTGATCTCCGCCAGTCACACGCTGTGGATTTCGGCGCTGGCATTCCTGGTGATCGGGGTCGGCAATATGCAGACCGTGTCGCTGTTCAATATCAGCGTGCAACTGACCGCGCCGCGCTGGGTTACGGCGCGGGCGCTGTCGCTCTTTTCCTCGGCGTTGACCGGCGGCGTCGCCTTCGGGGCGTGGTTCTGGGGCAGCGTCGCCGGGCATTATGGCGTGACGATGGCGCTGGCGCTGTCCGGCGTAGTGGTCGCATCGACATCGCTGCTGGGCAAGGTGCTGCCGCTGCCGCGCGAAGATGATGTCGATACCAGCCCGGTATCGATTCGCGGCGAGCCGGAAGTGGCGCTGGCGCTGACCATGCGGTCCGGCCCGGTGGTCGTCGAGCTGGAATACAACGTCGATCCAGAGCAGGCCCGGGTATTTTATGAAGTCGCCTTGCAGTTGCAGAAAGTTCGCCAGCGCAACGGCGGCTTCGACTGGTCGATCGCGCGCGACATCGCCGATCCGGCAA
>CAXTOS010000017.1:0-32950 GCA_964245935.1 uncultured Novosphingobium sp. | reverse complement strand
TTGGGTGGCCGGGCGGGGGAGCGGGCTGGCACCGACTTAACCGGAAAGACTCTAATGCCGCACGCTGTAGAGCGTCAGCACGATTTCCAGCGCAAACAGCCCCAGCACCGCCACCTCCAGGTGAAAAGATCGAATGCCTTGCACGATATCGAGCAAAACCTCGGTAAAATCGCCCAGTGAGCCGAACTTGCGGTCGAGGATTTCGGCGCGCTCCTTCAACTCGTATTCGGCTTCCAGCCGCGCATAGAGCCGGTCGAGCCCGGGATGGTCCCACAGCAGGTCGGGGCGTTCGTCCACTTGTACGGTGTCCATCATCCGGTGACGCGCAGCCAGGACGTTGCCGACCAGTTTCATGGCTTCCCTGATCGGCAGGCGCGAGCGGCCGTTATGGCGCAGGTCGGATACCAGCGGGTCGATCTGGTGAAACGCTTCCGATACCAGCACTTCGTCGCGCGCCAGCACCACGCTGCGCGCCAGCACGGTGGCGACCAGCAACAGCCGCTCGGCACTGGCATCGGTCAGCAGGATCTGGCCATCCGGGCCGATGCGGTCCTCGCCGCTGGCACGAATCGCCAGACTGGCGACTTGGTACTCCTGAACATCGGTTGGATCGATCGCATGGGCTTTCAGCGCCGCATCGAAGACATCGGTCGGGCGAGCGTCAGGCCCGAACGTGACGGCGACGCCAAAGCGGAACACGAAACTGAGGCCCGCCGCCACCGCGACCTGGCGAATCCCGCCATCGCCGGCCAGCGCCCTGGTATCGATACGCGCGCCGAGCAACCGCGCCCTGACGTCGAGCAGCCCCTTTTCGGGGACCGCCCGATCATCACGAAATCGGGGGTCAGCGGTGCGTGATAAGGCGCTGGCCGGTCGGCGGCTTTGTTCAGATCAGATGCCGCAGGATGAAATACAGCGTGCCGGCAATCACCATCGCCGCCGGCAGCGTCAGCACCCAGGCCAGCGCGATCGAGCGCACCGTTGCCCATTGCAGGCCCGAACCGTTGGCCGCCATGGTACCGGCGACGCCGCTGGACAGGATATGCGTGGTCGAGACCGGCAGGCCATAGGCTTCGGCGGCCAGGATCGTCGCGGCGGCGACCATTTCGGCCGAAGCGCCCTGGGCATAGGTGAGATGCGTCTTGCCGATCTTTTCACCCACCGTCACGACGATGCGCTTCCAGCCGACCATCGTGCCCAGACCCAGCGCGATCGCCACGCAGACTTTCACCCACAGCGGGATAAACCGCGTGCCATGCTCCAGATTGGTGGAATAGGCTTTCAGCTCGGCTGTCTCGTTGGCGGCGAACTTGACCTTGTTCTTCTGCATGACGCGGATCGCATCGCCGGTCAGGTACATGTCGTTGCGCAGGTTGGGAACGGCGGCCGCCGGAACATGGGCGATGGCCCCGGCGGATTTGACGTGGTCGGCGATGTCGCCCGACAACACCGCCAGGCTGGCGAACACTTCGGGATTGTCCAGCTTTTTGGTGCTGAGCGCATTGCCGACAGTCACGCGGGCGACGCCGGGGGTCGGCGTCGCAGCGCCATGGGCATGCGCAGTGAACACCGCCTGCGCCGAAGCGGCCGAGGCAATGAACGCCGGGGCCGCATGGTCGGGCATGGTGCGGTTCAGCGCATAGGCGGTGGGCGCCGCGCCGATCAGGATCAGCATGATCAGCCCCATCCCCTTCTGGCCGTCGTTGCCGCCATGGGCAAAGGATACGCCGGTGCAGGTCAGGATCAGCAGCCCGCGGATCCACCATGGCGGCGGCTCGTTGCTCTGCGGTTCTTCGTACAGCTTCTTCGAGCGGACGACCAGCTTCATCACCCACAGCAGCAGCCCGGAAAAAACGAAGCCCATCAGCGGGCTGAACAGCAGCGCCTCCAGCACTTTCACTGCCTGGTCCCAATCGACCCCCGAGGTCGCGACGCCGGCAGGCGCCATGAGCTGGTTGGCAAGGCCCACGCCCATGATCGAGCCGATCAGCGCGTGGCTCGACGAATTGGGAATGCCCATCGCCCAGGTGCCCAGGTTCCAGGTGATCGCGGCGAGCAGCAGCGAAAAGATCATCGCATAGCCCGCGCCCGATCCGACCTGCAGGATCAATTCGACCGGCAGCAAGGTAACGATACCGAATGCGACCGCGCCACTCGACGCCAGCACGCCGATCAGATTGAAGCAGCCCGACCAGACCACGGCGACCGCCGGTGCCATCGCATGGGTGTAGATGACGGTCGCCACCGCGTTGGCGGTGTCATGAAAGCCGTTCACGAATTCGAAGCCCAGCGCGATGAGCAGTGCCAGCCCCAGCAGGGCAAACACGCCGAGCGCCAGCGGCTCGTGGACGCTGTTGATATCATCAAGCAGCCCGTGCACGCCGTAGCCGATGCCCAGCGCCAGTACGATGAAGAACCCGATCACCGTGGTCGAGCTGGTCTTGTGATCGAGCACGGGCCTGGCCCCATGCGCTCCGGTTGCGTCGTGTGCCAGCGTGGCCATGCTATTCCTCGCATCCTTGGGAATGGGGCGAATCCCGCCCGCCTTCGACCCGTAGCGCAAAGTTAGGCAGGCAAAGTGACGGTAATGTTACAGTTGCGGCCGAAGCATCGCCGGTCGGAAAACGCCACGTCAGGTGCGACTCGCAATAGAGAAGGGTTTTTGGGAAAGTGAAGGTGCGAGGGCCATTGCCCTCGCGCTCCCGTTAATTTTGTTGCGCGCCATCGTTGTTTCGCCCGGTCGCGCAGCGGCCATAAAGCCTGCGGCGCGGAGTGCGTAACCGCCGAGCTATATGCAAACCGAAAGGATGGGGGTTTGGGGCCTTTGGCCCCAAGACTTAAACTGGAGTCCTTTGGCTAACGAGATAAGTCCTCGACCTGGCTTCGCCCCTGCTCGGAAAAGCTTCTGAAGGTTACCGAATAACGGGGGCGATCGATTGCCACGATGCTGTGCTCCCATTCAGCCCGCACTTCTCCCGACAAGTGATAAATCCCGCGCGGTTCCAGCGGCACAGTCGCGCGCAGCCAGCGGTCGCCCTGCGGCCGCCGAAAGCGCATCGCGGCAGATGCGCCCAGCGAAATGCCGATGACATGGCGGTAGATCGGGCGATCCTTGTGCCAGCCGATGCCGGCGCCCGGGTCGTAACGGATCAACAGGGACTGCACCAGATCCCGTGGCGAAAGCCCCGCGAAGCCCGCTGCCCGGTCGCGTATTGCCGCCAACCACCCCGGAATCGCTTCGGCGCGGTTCAGCGCGCCAGTCTGGAAATCGTAGCTCCACCCAAAGCCGTGCGTCAGGCGCTTGCCGGTCCATTGGTGAAACTGGAACGGCGTCAGGGTTTGGCGGTCGATCGCGGCGATCAGTTCCTGCTCCTCGTCCGGCGTGACGAAATCGCTTGCAGTGCCCAGGCCGGCGATGATCGGCGTGTCGAACAGATCGCGCGCCGCCTGCGTCATCGCAACTGGCTGTCCTTGCTGCCGCGCCGGTTGATGGCGGAAAAGCTGGGACGCCGGTCGCGTTTGACCTGACATGGCACGCAGGTGCGCACGCCGGCCAGCGCCTGCCGCCGGGCGGGCGGGATCGGCTCGCCGCAATCTTCGCAGAAATCGCTGCCTTCGCCGGCCGGCATCCTTGCCCGCGCCGCCTCCAGCATATCCTTGATGCTGTCTTCGATCTGATCCTGAACGGCGCCATCAGGCGCCCAGCCATTGGCCATGAGCGTCGCTTTCACATGTCGATGTCGATACCCGGAGATAGGAGCGCGGCGGCGAATTGCCAGTATCGGTCGCTACGGGTCGGCGGTCAGGGCGCGCTCCGTCGCAATCCCGTGTAGGCCCGGTACCACTCCACGAAACGGGGAATGCCAATCGAGATCGGCGTGGTCGGGCTGAAGCCGATGTCGCGCTGGATGGCCGAGATGTCCGCGTAAGTGGCCGGGACGTCGCCCGCCTGCATCGGTAGTAGTTGCTTGATTGCCGTGCGCCCGCAGGCCGATTCGATCTCGGCGATCAGAGCGCCCAGCTCCTCCACCCCGCTGTTGCCGATATTGTAGAGGCTGTGGGGGGCGACGCTGCCGCCCGCCTTGGGCTGGCCGTCGTCGACCGGCGGGCGGTTCAGACAGCCGACCACGCCAGCGACGATATCGTCGATATAGGTGAAATCCCGTTTCATTTCGCCGTTGTTGAACAGCTTGATCGGGCGGCCGGCAAGGATGGCGTCGGTGAACAGCCAGACCGCCATGTCCGGGCGGCCCCATGGGCCATACACCGTGAAGAACCTCAGCCCCGTCAGCGGCAGGCGGTAGAGATGGGCGTAGGTCTCGCTCATCAGCTCGTCCGCCTTCTTGGTGGCGGCATAAAGCGAGATCGGGAAATCGGCGCGGTCTTCCACCCGGAACGGCAGCGACTTGTTCACACCGTAAACCGAGGAGGAGGACGCATAGACCATGTGGCTCACCCGCCGGTGGCGCGCGAGTTCGAGCATGTTGAGATGGCCGAGCAGGTTCGAGTGGGCATAGGCGAGCGGATTGTCGATCGAATGGCGTACCCCCGCCTGCGCCCCGAGATGGATTATCGTAGCGAAGTCTTCATCCCGGGTGGTCGCGGCAAGCTGGGTGGCGTTGCCGAAGTCGCAGGCAGCGAAACGGAAGGCGCCGGCGGGGGCGCCCCCGGCGACCCAGGCGAGCCGGTCGTGCTTGAGCTGGACCGCATAATAATCGCTGAGATTGTCGATGCCGACAACTTGCCTGCCGTCCTGTAGCAAAGCCCTGCAGACATGTGCGCCGATGAATCCCGCCGCGCCGGTGACCAATACTCGCATCGCCGCCTCCCGGTAATTCAGCGGCGAAAAGCACACCGGGGGGACAGGATACTCGAAAGCAAAATCTTCGCCTGGGCGGCCCAGGTGAACTGAGCCGCCTGATCCCAGCCGAGTGTTTGAAGTTCAGCGGTTCGTGCTGGATCGAGGATCACGTTTTCTATCGCTTCGACAATGGAATCGATATCGTAGGGATCGCAATATTCCGCGGCATCGCCGCACCGTTCCCGCAGCGCAGGTGTATCGGACACCACCACCGGGCAGCCGAATTTCATGGCTTCCAGCGGGGGCAGCGGCGAAGCTTCGTAGAACGAGGGGAACAGGAGGCAGCTGGCGCCCCGGTAGAGGTCTGCCAGGGTATCCTGGTGCTCGACCTGGCCAAGGAATGTAACCAGATCCTTGACGTCCGAAGGCACGCTTAGTTCTCGCCGTCGCAGGCAGGAGCCCTGCTCGCCGACCAGGATCGACCGTATCCCGTGCTTGCGCGCCATGGCAACGCTCGCGGCCAGCACGCCTTCGATATTCTTGCGCTGTGACAATGATCCGACATAAAGAAGGTAGCCCCGGCCCCCCTGTTCAGGCGGAACGACCGGCATGGCCCCGTTATCGCGCCAGCCGCCGTTTTGGGCCACGACGATGCGGGTCCGGGCGGCAGGAACCAGGCTCGACAACAGCACTTTCTGGGTTTCCGACACGGTCAGCACCAGGTCCGCGAAGTGCAGGATCATGGGCAACATCAGCATGTGGCCGATCCGGTAGCCGGCGGCATAGACTTCGGGATAAAGCCGATAGGACAGGTCATGGATCATGACGGCGTTTCGCCGCGGACCGAGCAAATATGATACCGGCGCGGTATTGCCGAGGGACAGCAATGTGGCCCCGCCAGTCGCGCCAGGAAGAACCAGCTGTTCCCATGCATGACCCGACAAGCCGCCGATCCTGACGATCTCGGTGGCTTGCAGGTGGAGATCGCTTGCGTCGGCCTCTGGTTCGCAGATCAGCCGGATCGGAACGGGCACTTCGCCCGATGCTGCAAGCCGATCGATTTCGCGGGTCAATTCGCGTGCTACCCGTTGGACACCGGTGGTCGCCTGCATCAGAAAGCGGCCATTTATCGCCAGTCCAGGGCTCATTTCATGACGTCCGTTCCAACTTCCGCGCAGTTCGAATTTTTTCCAGGCCTGGGTTCAGGAGACGGGTACAGCTATGCACGGATGTATGCCGGGAAAGCAAAAATTTGCAACGGGTTCAACACAGGTTCTGACGATGGCGGCACCGAATGCCATCGGAGATCTTCGAATTACATCGAAAGTTCAGCTTGTGCTTGCCTTCAAGCCGAAGGGGTACAGCATATGGGTCAATAGTTGCTTCGCGCGGTGCGGCGCATGTGACCGGCAATGGAAACCGTTCGCAACAGGATCAATCGATAATCCGCCTCCACGTCGGCATCCTGCCACAACGGCGAACCGGCCGGCGGCATGGTATCGGCCAGATGCTTGAGCTTTTCGATGTCGACCAGTTCCGCCATCGGACCGAACATGGCGATGCGTTCGACTTCGTCCACGAGGCTGTCCCCCGACATCAGCAAACTTGCCTGCCAATCCGCACCTTGCAGACCGCGCTTGCGGCTATGAACGACGCTGTCGGGGAGCCGGCCTTCGATCATTTTGCGCAGGATCGCACGCGGTTCACCTTCCCAGATCAGCCGCTCCATTGGAATGCGCAGACAAAACTCGATCAGCCGGCGATCTGCGGTGGGATCGCGCGAATCGATGCCCCATTCGCCCAGTTGCGATTTCAGCATTCCGCCAACGTCGATCAGCAGTGCCGTAAGGCGGATCCGGATGTTGGACAGCGGCGGCCCTTCGCGCCCGTCATAATCGACGACATCGTATTCGTCGGCTTCGCGCTGCTCCTGGTCCAGTTGGCTGGTCAACGCGTCGAACTGTTCATCGGTCAGGATCGACATGCGCCGGTCGGTCATGATCGGCCGGCCCGACAGATTGCGGCCCAGATCCTGCCACCACCGGGGTATGCGCGGCTCTATGCTGTTCCAGATGACCCCGCGCCAGCGCATCAAGCCATGACGGACCAGCCCGCGCGCAATCCGCCACCACGCCGACAAGCGACCCGCCGCGAGCAGTTCCGGCAGCGCGGAGGTTCCAGGATCGCTGATCGAGATGTTACCCATCGACCCTTCAAGCAGAATGCGCAGCCCGCGCGCCCTGGCGTCATCGCAGATTGCGTCGCTCCACCCGACGTTGCAGATGTTGCGGACCGGCGCAGGATAAAGCGAGGCCGTGCGATCGAGGCGGTCGAACGTGCCCCCGCTCGCCGAAATGCGGACATGCTCGATGTTGCCATACATCGCCGCAGTCTCCGCCGCGATGTCACCCTCGTCCGGGATGTGATGCTCCATCACCATGGCGTATTCGCCCGACGCCGGCACGGCCGTATAGGCGACCAGACGCCGCCCCGCGCCGGCCAGCTGCTCAGCGGCGAAGGCGACCACGGTGCTGCTGTCGAAGCCGGCGCTCAAATGCGCGGCGATGACCGGGTCACGCCCGCGTAATTGCGCGGCGACGGCGGCGGAAAAGTGCTGCTCAAGCGCGGCTTCGTAAGCCACCTGCTCGGTCCATTGGAGGGGTGCCAGGTCCGGACGCCAGTAGCGCACCGACGCCACGCGCTCTGCATCCACCACGCAGTAATGGCCCGGCATCACGCGCTTGATGCCGGCATGGACGGTGCTGCCTGCCGACATCGGCAGATCGCGCAGCAGCCGCGCGTACTGCTCGACGTCCGGCGCGCTGGGAATGCCGTCGATTGCCTTGATGCCCTCCGGCATGGAAGCCACGATCGTGCGTTCGGGCGAGGCATGGTAGAATAAGGGCCGCAGCCCCAGATGGTCCCGCGCCAGCAGGAGCCGCCGCTGCTCGCAGTCCCATGCCACCACCGCAAAGGCGCCGTAGAGCCGATCGAAAGCCGATTCGTGCCAGCGTTCGATCGCCAGCGCGACCAGCGCGGCGTCGCTCAAGGTCTCGGCGTCGGCTGCGGCGATGGCCAGGGATTCGATCAGGCCCGCTCGCTCGGTAAGATGCGCGTCGGCGACGACCGCATAGCGCCGTCCGGCCAGATGAATGGCCGTCGGGTTATCGTCCTCCGGCAGGAGAGCATAGCCGCGCCGGCCGATCGCCACTTCGGCATCCCGCCAATCGCTTGCGCGACCCTGGCCGAACAAGGCCAAGGCGCCGGCCAGTCGTGACAATTCGCGAGCCGGATCACCCCCATCCCGCCGCCAGCAGCCGTAAATTGCGGTCATTGCGTCAAGCCGGGTGATGAGATGAGTGGGGCAGTCTGCGCTGATATCTGCAAGATCGTTCGTCGATCAGTCAGCGACAATTTTGGCCAGGCCGATATCGACCAGATCATTGAACAGAACCAACACGTCCTCGCGACAGGTGGCTGGGGTCACGTCGAATTCATCGCATAAAACCGTGGATGCTTCCTCTGTCGAGAGAGGTACATCGATGAGATTCCAGATGCGGGTGGCGATGTGGTTGAGCCCATAGCAGACACCCTGGTCGATGTTGAGCGCAACGAGTTGACCGCCGACATCAACCGTCATCGCGGACGCGTCCCGCACGACTTTCTGGTCGAGTTCAATTTTTTGCATGCCATTACTCGTTTACGGGATACGATTCATAATCGCCGGATCGGGCAGGCAGCGTCATCAGCCTGTTCAGGGAGTAAACCGAATCGAAAAGTAGCCCGCGCAACCGTGCCGCTAAACTGATCATTACGTCGACGAGGAGGTCCACTACACCCTGCAAATGACCGTAAGGCGCAAACAAAAAGGCACAACCTTTCGGTCGCGCCTTTCCGTAGCTACGCCATTATCGATCTTAGGAAAGAAGCGACGTTTTCCGGCGAAAGTGCTTGCCATCCTGGTGGTGATTAACGCCATTCTTGGCGTCGGCAGCATCCATACGAACGATCGTAGGACGTTCCCAAACTTGCTTAGCATTCAATCCGCTCATATCTAGAACTCCTGTCGCGACGAGTGTTTATGAATAGCATATCGCAACCATGAGTCAACACCTAAATGCTGCACCGCAATGCTCGCTATATCTTGGTAAACAATAGCTGGTTGCATCAATCAATGCTCCATGCGGCACTGCCACGAGGAAGGCCAGCAAAGTTTTCCGCATGACCCTGGACGCCGCAGCGCATTTGCCCAGGCGTCCCAACTCGCCGGAGGGTGGGTTCGACCCGCCTATAAACCCCTTGCCATTCCCGACTGCCCGGACGAAAAGCCGGTTAACCATAATTAGCCGGTAACAATAATTAGATTGCCTGCCTGCGATGCAGTTTCCTGGAGTTGTTCGATATGAACAAGGATAACCAAGTTTCAGAGCAGTCTGGCCGATTTTCACGACGGGGCGTTCTTCAGGCAATAGCGGCAGCACCCCTGATCGGCAGACCGGCCTTTCGCGCGGCGTCGCACGGTCGATTGATGGTGCAGGGTCGACCGCAGGACAGCGGATCGAACTATAAATTGAAGAATATCCTGTCCGCATTCGATCAACTTGGTGGCCTGCGAATGATGCGGTGCCGGGAACCTTATGCAAATACGGTCGGCTGGAACACCTATGTCGGCCTTGCTCGCGCCGGCGTGCGGTTCTGCTTTACCCTGTCCGTGCGCGAACCCGAACGGTCGCTGGCCGATTTGCGCAGCTTCCTGCACGTGGCGCCGGGCGCGATCTGGGCTATCGAATATCCCAACGAGCCCGATCTGAACCCGGTGATGTTCAATGGCGTACGCGATGCGCGGCTGGGCTATCGCAGCGGCAATGCCCCGTCGTTCATGCTTTATATTCAAACCATGCATCGTCTTCTCGCCGCCGATCCCCAGTTGCGCGCGATCCCGATAATCGCCAGCAATGATTACATGCAGCGCGAACAGGGCCGACTCAGCACCTTTGGCAATGCCCATATCTACCCGCGCGAATCGGGCGATGTGGCAAGCCTGCTGGCAGACTTTCGCCAGAAAGTGGCAGCGGGCGGCCATCGGCAAGGCGTGATAACCGAATGGGGCCGTACAACCGGGGGCGGATGGCGCAATTTCACCACCTCGCCGGTAACCGTCGGTCGCCAGGCCGAGCTGATCGCTTCCGATCTCGGCCGGATTTTTGCGGATCCGACCGTTGCTGCGGTCAATCTGTATGAATTATTCAGTTGGCCGGGGCCGGGCGAAATGGAGAATTTCGGATTGTTCGATGCCGACCTGAAACCGCGCCCCGTGGTCGCCAGGATCAGGGAGTTGGTGTCATAGCGATCGTTTGGGCAGCGCGCCGCGACTGGCCGGAGATTTCATAAGGAAGCTGTCCGTCAGGCATTATCCATCAGGGCATGGCTCTTTTGCGTCCGGCTCTCGTGCTCTGCCGGATTGGCGTGCAGCGTTCCCTGCGCCTGTTCCTCGACATGGCGAAGATAGATTTCAGCGGTCCGCATCCACGAAAACCGGCGCACCTGCTTGCGCCCCGCGTCGCGCATCGCGGTCAGAGTTCGCGGATCCTCGTGGAGTTTGCGGATGGCAGCAAGCCATGCATCGGGCTGCCACGGGTTCAGGAGGACGGCTGCCGATCCCGCAACCTCGGGCATGCTCGACGTGTTCGATGATACAATCGGACAGCCGTTCGCCATGGCTTCGACCAGGGGCAGGCCAAACCCTTCCACGATCGACGGAAAGAGCATCATCCGGGCGTTTTGATAAAGCCACGCCAGATCGTCGTCCGACACCCGGCCCAGCATCAGGAAACTTCCGGTATCTATGGCCCCTGATTGGTTGAACTCGTTTCCACCGGACCCGACAGCCACGATCTGTAGTCCCAGCTGTTTGAGTTCCCCGGCAATTTGCGCGATCAGTCCCCAGTTTTTATGCTGTGCGAGGCTGCCGACCAGCAGGACAAAGTCTTTTGATACCGCAAACCTGTTTGCCACATCGGAATTTTTGGCCTGCCACGTCAGGGCGTGTTCGAATCCGTTAACCGCTACGATGATTTTCTCGTTCGGAATGGCGTATGTTTTCGATAACAACCCCGCCGAATAGTGTGAGACGCTGGCAATCTGCCGGGAAGTTCTGGCAACCAATGGGATCATGGCTCGCATATAACACTCAAAAAGATAGGAATAACTGCCTGGCGAAAGCTTGTAATTCGCGCCATGGATACAGACAATCTTGTTGGGGTACAGAATAGGGCCGGTATTACCCAGGCAAACCAGCGTACCGGCAGCGGCCCTGGGCAGTTCATATTGCTCCCATAGAAAAGACGCGCCCTTGCCAACGGTTGCCACCTGGAGATTCTTGAATTCGGGCGTCGATGCTCCGGCAGGAACGACGATACGCCCGGCCAGGTGCCGGAAATCGCGACCGAGCAGGATGTCGATAGCCTTGGTCACCTCGATAGCGTAGCGTTGGACCCCTGTTCTTTTCTGCGCCAGAAACCTTCCATTGATCGAAAAATCTGTCATTTTAGTCCAGAATAAAGGGGCGTTCGCCTGATTGTCCAGCCGTTACACCCTGAAAACACCTTGGCCATCGCGAATACAGCCACCCAATGCGAACTGCATGGATAACGACCTACTGGTCCATGGGGAGGATTGATGCAATACCGTCGTTTTATTTTTAGAGCGTCATGCGCTAAATCTTCACCATACCCGCCTGTCCTAAGCCTGTCGAAGCGCTGTCCTTTCTTCCTGCACCTTGCCCGGTCGCAAGCAAGAAGTGCAGCCCTTCGACAAGCTCGGGACAGACGGGTCTGGTTGGTGATTCAGATTAACGGCATCACGCTCCAGCCGACCCGCACTGCTGCCGTGCCGCTGAACGCGGCCCTTTGCCAAGGCGGGAGTGGACCGATTCCTGAGGTCCGGGCGGTAAAATTAAGGTGTTTTCAGTCCGCCTGGCGCCCCTCGGCCATGGTCCCTCCTGCACTCGATGCGGGTTGAGCCTGGTTTTTTCGGCCATTGTTGACCATGCCCCCCAACCAGGCCCTGACCGGGGTTTCGTAGTAGTGCGCCACGACATAACCGATGAACGGAATTGCGCAGATATGCACGGCCACCATGATGGCGTACCTGTCACCGACCAGGTGAAGTTTGGTGCCGACGAAGTTAAAGAGATAGAGCGTCAACCAGTGGATCAAATAGACCGGGTAGGAAATCTCGCCCAAAAACTGCAAGACCGGCCGACGCTCGACCGATCCCCTGCCGATTGCCCCCCACACGATGGCGATCATGAACAGGAAGCTGGGAACGAACAGAATCCCGCCGATCACCTTGGGGAGCGCGAGCAAGGCCAGCAAGGCGACGGTGAGCGGAAGGAAGCCGATACCGAACCGTAGCGACGGGTATTTGACCCACACCTGGTGCAGCAGCACGCCACCGAAAAATCCGCAGGCTACCCGGGGAAAACCGGGAATGAAGAAGTCGTTGCCGCCACCGCCCAGCGGCCCGTACCACACCACGCCGGCCAGACCGGTCAGGACGATCACCGCCAGGATCGCGATATTCAATCGGCGGGCGATCAGGACATAGACCAGGTTCGCCGCGATCTCGAAAAAAAGCGACCAAATCGGAGGGTTGAAAGTAAACGCTTTTATGCCAAGCGTGGGCTCCAGATAAGGGAGCACAAGCAGCGACAGTCCCCCGGAGGCGAGCAAGGCATGCATGGGATAGGCGGTGCCCGGCGATAGCTTGTTGTGCAACAGCGCCAGCACTATGCCGCCCAGCGCGCCGACAAACAGCATCGGGTAAAGCCGGACGAATCGGCGCGCGATGAAGTTCAGCTTCGTCATGTTCCCGGCAAGCCGCGCGCCGTATGAGTTCGCGATCACGAACCCGCTCATCACGAAAAACAGATCGACCGCCAGCGGCCCGTTGGGAACAAGCCCGCCCCCTTCATAGCTATGAAAAAGAACGACCGCGAGCGCGGCCACGCCACGCAACCCGTCCAGCACCGGAAAGTGCTGATGCTGGGCAACGCGGCTCTGATCCTGCGCGGAAGCCTCCAAAATACCTGATTTCATTGCGCTTCTCTTTCAGATTGGGCAACTCAATTTTGAACGGCGCGGGCGTGATGTTGAACTCCAGTCGACGCCAAGGATACAGCTGCTTTTGTGCATTGCAACAATTTGTGCTGTGCACGCGTTTCTGATGGCCTACCCAATACATCGATGCCTTTATTTGCCGTTGCGCCTTGCTGCCGTGGTCCCGGACGCCCCGCCTCAGCACGATTGGCGAACAGCGCCTGAAGGGAT
Organism: uncultured Novosphingobium sp.; assembly: GCA_964245935.1. Lineage (GTDB taxonomy): Bacteria > Pseudomonadota > Alphaproteobacteria > Sphingomonadales > Sphingomonadaceae > Novosphingobium. Next base: position 19,819 of record CAXTOS010000017.1, on the reverse strand, counting down.
TGCGCAATGGTCAGTGCCGACGCGTGCTGCAGCAGCGCCGATGACATTGTGATGCCTTATCTGGAACCCAAATATTCACCGATATGACTCCGCCGTTCCACATAATACTACCAGCGCCAGCCTGTCAGCCAGCCACAACAGCCGTGTCAGGGCCGCTGCCCCATCGGCAAAGCGTCGGCTGGCGCGATCCGTCCCCTCAACATCTTCTGGACTGGCTCATCAAAAAATTTCAGGCCTAGCCACGCCGTGAGGATAACCGCGGCGCCTTCGACCATGTCGAACGCAATCAAGTGCAAGCCAGATGGGTGATAATGCTTCAGCACCTCCTCACCAAGCCTTAGCACCGGTGCTTGAAGAATGTAGATTGGGTAGGAAAGTGCGCCCGCAAAGGTGCAGAATTTGGAAATTTGTGGGGAAGCTTGCAAGGCGGCTCCTACAAAAACGACTATAGGAAATAATATAAGTACATAGCTTGCGCTGACAACAGTATAATTGGGCCAGTCGGCTAATAACATGACCGATAGACCCACTAGCATTGCCATACTTGCCGCAGAGTTAAGTCGAGCTTGCGGCCTAAACCGGTATAACAAGACACCTATAAAAAAAGGAAACATTACCCGGATGAAACCGAAAGCCCAGCCTTTTTGATTATTTCCACCAGCAACCCCATGATTTTCAAGAATCAACCAGATTAACGCCAACGCAGCCAGTACGATTAAAATAATCAACCTCAGGTTAGACAAGTACTTGGCTATTAAGCCATAGATAATGTTTACAAAAGCTTCAAATGTTAATGACCAGCTCGCCATATTAAAGGGATAGGCTGTTGGCCAGCGCGTAATAACAAACGATGGGAGAACCAACAAGCCCAAGGCTCCAGCTTCAAATATCTCTTTCGTTGAAATAGTTTTTTTCACAACGGATGCCAATATGGCAAAAGCAATACCCACTCCCGTACCGAGGAATATTAAAGGATATAGTCTCTTAACTCTTACTGAAAAGAAATCTGGAATAGACATTTTATCCGTTTGGAGACGTTTCTCGTAGGCAAAGGCAACTACAAATCCACTGAGAACGTAGAAAAAATCGACGGACAGGCCAGCGTAAGGCAATGCATTTATTGATCGTTGCTGTATCAGGTGAAAGATCAATACGACAACAGCGGCCATGCCACGAAGACCATCCAATACTGCAAATCGCTCTTTTTTTTCTAAAGGATAACCCATCATAGTTTGATCCGCGAATTAGGTAGGAGATGATCCAGTATTTTTGTGCGCATTAAACCCGAGGGCCGGCATGAGCACTAGAGAATTAACGGTATAATATATTGGCCCTTAGCGTTTGAGCATACAGGTCGATTTGTGCATTGCAACCGGTGCTCGGGCCCTTACTGTAGCGTCGGCGTTTCCGCGAGAGGGATACCAAGCGAGTTCAGTTAAATGCCTAGAATTACGCCTTGGCCAGCAAACTATGACAGGCATGACGCCAACTAGTTGAGCGTCGATGAACAAGCTCGGCAGCCAGACCGGAGCGGTCATCGCCGCCAGCGCCATCCGGCTCACCACCTGTCGTCTGCACATGGCATGCTGGCGCTCTCGCTCACCCACGGCCCCAGCGCCACCCTCCGCGTCGGCGCCTATGCCTTGAACTACTATCCGCCGAGCACGCCGCCAGCGTGCCGCAGTGGAACACCGATCGCCAGTCGTAGCGCAAGATACCGGCGTTCCGTGAAGTCCACTACCGCCTTTAGCTTCATCGCCGGCTTTTCGATGAGGTGCCATGACGCCGCGGCAACAAGCAAAGAGATCGGAATGCAGATCATGGCGTTGAGGTACCAGGCTCGAGCCCAAGGCAAGGCGTACATTGTCGCCTGCTCGATGACGAAGCCGTACAGGAAGACTCCATAGGAATAGTCAGCGCCCTTGATCCAGCCTTGCCGGGGCGGGTTCAGCAAGCCGATGAAGACCGTGACGTAAGCGGCAGGGAAGATCGCCAAGTAGGAGCCGAAAGGCACCACACCCAGCAGGATGACGCTAGCTACCGCCGATACCGCCGCGAGCGCCCAAGAATGCCGAATGTGGCTCCGGTATGCGTATAGGCTCACCCCCAAAAGGAAGCTGGCAACCAACTGCGGGCCGCCTAGCGCTCGATAATACTCATGCATCGCCCAGCCGGTCTTGTAGGCACCATAAAGGGTCCAAAGCGCGAGCAGGAGCACGGCGGCAGAAGGAAGAATGCCACGCCATTTCTTGGCACCGATCGCGATGAGCACCCCCAGCAGTACGTAGCACCCCAGCTCGAAAGGCACCGTCCAGAGCTGCCCATTCACGACGCCGGGTATGGGATTGGTCGCAAAAGCGCCCGGGAGCGCGAAGGATATGTCCCCGGTGACATTCCAGAGGTAGCGTATGAACAGTGGGTGCGTGAAGTACTGCGTCAGCGGTAGGGTTGTAACCAACGGTCCAAGGATGAAGGCGGACAGCAGAACTTCGACCGAAAGCGCAGGATAAATACGGATCAGCCGAAGTCCGAGAAATTTCACAAGGGTTTTGGACCGTTCCATTGATCCGGCGACCAGGAAGCCGGAAAGGGCGAAGAACATAGGCAATATTAGCCGGAGTGCAGGGCGAGCCGGGCTGTCCCACTCCATGTCGTAGCCCATTGGGCCCTGAGCCGTATTGAAGCTGTGGCTCACGACCACGCCCAGTGCCAAGATCAGCCGCAAGTAGTCGAAGCCTGACGGACGGCCGTTCGCCGAGGTCATCACATCGGAAAGTGATCTACTCTGCATAAACCTACTGCCATCCATCGCCGTGCTGCATTGCACAATGGCTGGCGATGTGTCAATCGACGCCTATGCCGGGCTCTGGCTCAATTTGATGCCATTGGTTGGTTGAATGGCGGTGTTTTCCAGGTCGGAGCGACCCCGAGCAGGAAGCGCATTCTGATTACTTGGATTTCAACAGAGCCTGCGCCTTGCCGGGCCTCAGGCGCCTTTCACGACGGCTAGTGCCTTTTGATTCACTCTAGCGAATTCTCAGCTCACGTCGCGCAAAGAGAGCCAAAGGAGCCGTAAATCCGGGACGGCGTCGGGCGTACCCGGTCATCCGCATGGCAAGCGCCACGCCAGAGAACAGTCCGAATTCCGGACCCGGATCGCATGACGGCGAACTAAAGCTCTGGACAAGAAAGAGAACCAGCACCGCCCAGGATGCAGCCGCGCCGGCCTGCCAGTCCGGATCGCCCCCGGGCAGGTAGGTCGATCCCCGCTGGAACTTCATGATGTTTGCCAGATGGGCAAGGAAGGAAATGCTGCCGATCGCCCCGGTACACCCGAGGATCGCCATCGCGAGGCTGGATGAACGAAAACTCCCTGGGCCGATGCCCAACCCGAAGGATTTCAGGAAGCCGTGCCCACCCTGAGCGGCCCAGAACGCCCTTTGCTGGCCCGACAGCGACTTCCCCTTTTCGACGGTCATGTGGAGTATGACGTCCTGGAAGCTGTGGGCAGCGTGCGGGCTCACAGCCATCGTGGCAATGCCGAGCACGACGAGCATGCTGACCCCGGATCCAAGCCAAACCAGCTTGTTCAGGGTCAGGCTGCCTGGCAGAAAAACAAGCCGCACCGCCAGGATAACCCCGTACAGGCCGATTGCGATATAGGCGGATGTCGAGGTGCTGAAGATAAGTATCGCTGCCAGCATCCCCGCACAGGCTCCGGTCAGCGCAGGCCGGAGATTTCGCAACCAGCATTCGGTCATGAACACCAGCCAGACCGTGGTGTATGTGGCAAACATCGAGGCTTCCGGGAACACGCCGGTAATACGGACGAAGCCATTGTAGGACTGATCCAGCTGCGCATAATTGCCGTTACGGATCGCCGCCAGGACAGGCTCGATCGCGGTTCCGGGACTGACAAGACTGATTATACCAAACAGGGTGCTCAGCACCGCGATAATTGCTGCCCAGCTGATAAAAGTATCGCGTGCGCCCGGCTGCCGACAGGCCACATAGCTCGCGATCGACAGCAACAGGGTGCCGACGAGATATACCGACGTCGTGATGTTCTGGGATGAAGCGTGGAGGGGCTGTGCTGAATAGATAAACGCCATCATATTGACGTACTTCCCCGCGACACGGCCGCGCAGCGGTGTGACATCGATCTGGCCGGCGAAGACGCGCGGCCCGAAATAGGCCATCAGCAAGCCATAGACGACGAAGATCAGCAACAGGGCGTTGGCGCGGACCGCCTGGCTCAGCACCGGCATCTGCCGCGCGCTCGGCAACAGCAGGCGCAGCAGCAGGAAGATCATGGCGAATTGCACCGGCGGGATGGTCGAGCCGCCCAACGCGGGGAGCGCCAGGGCGGCAGAGCCACCGAACATGTCCGAAACCAGCACGAAGGCGAACATTGCGGGAATGGAACCCACGAACAACAGCAGCATGCCGACAAGCAACTGGATGATGCCAATGTAGGTGGGAAGCATCGACCGATCCTTTTACGAACAGCGTAGCGGGGCGGCCCGGCGACGAGCCTGGCAAGGGGCGCAGCGGACGGGGCGCGGCGCGGGTCCGGTTATCCCCGCCATCCCCCTGGCGCCGCTCGTTGCGGGATTGCCGGCGGCGTCGGGCTGTGCCGGGCTCATCGGCGCAGTACCTCCAGAATGCCGGCATCGAATCTGTCCGGCGCGAATGTCAGGGCGCGAGCAACGGCAGCGGCGGGGTCGAACGACGACAACCAAAGCTCCATCGCCCGGACCCCTGCGATCAGCGATTGTACCGTCTGCTCCGGGAAACAAAGCCCGGTCACCCCCGGCTCGATCGTTTCCAGCGCCCCGCCGCGGCCATAGGCTAGAACCGGGCGACCCGATGCCATCATCTCGACCGGCACGATCCCGAAATCCTCTTCGGCGGTGTATACCAGCGCGCGCGACGTGGCATAAGCCCTGCGCAAGCCGGCAAAGTTCATCCGGTCGACGATCCGGATGGTCGGCCCGGCCAGCCGTCGTATTTCCGCCGCCATCTCGCCCGTGCCGACCATGAGCAGGGGCAGTTTGAGCGCGTTGAAAGCCTCTACCGCGAGGTCGGCCCGTTTGTACGGGGTCATCTGGCCAACCCAGAGATAATGGGGTTCGATCGTGTCTGCCGGCTGGAACAGGTCGGTGGCGACCGGCGGATACACGACGGTCGAGGGTTGCCCCCAGGCCCGCGAAATGCGCTGCTGGATGAAATGGGAATTGGCGACCAGATGATCCACCCGGGTTGCCGAAATCGCATCCCACGTGCGCAGGTTATGAAACAGCCACGGCATCGCCGCGCGCGTCAGAGCTCCGGCGCTATCCCGATAATCATGATAATGATCCCACAGGTAGCGCATCGGCGAATGCACGTAACACATGTGCAGCGCATCCGGCGCCGCGATGACGCCTTTTGCGGGGCCGGCCTCGCTGCTGATCACCAGATCGTAGCCGCGCAGGTCGAACTGTTCGAGCGCCATCGGCATGAGCGGCAGATATTTCTGATAATGCCGGCGCGCGCCGGGCAGGCGCTGGATGAAGCTGGTGGTGACCTTGCGCGCGCGGATCACATCGGACACCGCGTTCTCGTCATAAACATGCGTGAACAGGTCCGCATGGGGGAAAAGGTGCAGCAGCCGCTCGATCACCCGTTCCCCGCCGCGCATCGTCACGAACCAATAGTGGACGATCGCGACACGCCGGGGCCAGCCGGTGATACGCGTGGCATTCAGCACGCAGGACCGCACGGCAGCTGGTGTTTCAACTGTAATACTCCTGGTACTGCGAATAGTAGAAACTGGCGTCGCCATAGCCGAACTTTGCCTGCCGGCGCATATCGACCCGGGTCAGGGCGACCCCGGCCAACTGCACCTTGTCGGCAGGCAGGAGCCGGAACGCCGCACGCACGGCGTGATCGGGGGTCTTGCGCCAGCGCACGATGAACACCGCGACATCGGCTTTTTCCACCATCAGGCGCGCATCCGCGATCGGCAAGATCGGTGCGGTGTCGATCACCACGGCATCATACCGTTCGCGCAGGACGGCGAGCAGCGCATCCATCCTCTCGCCGGTCAGCATCTCGGCGTCGTTTGCGTCTTCACGCGCGGCCCGCAAGATATCCATGCCTACCGCGGGATCCCGGATCAACGCATTGTCCAGGGTCGAATGGCCGCGCAGCACGTCGCTCAACCCCGGACCGTCGGTCTGCTCTCGCATCAGTTCGCTCAAGCCATGACGGCGCAGATCCGCATCCACCAGGATGACCCGATCACCTGCCAGCGCCATCGAGCGTGCCAGACAAATCGCCGTGACCGTCTTGCCCTCCTCGGGCAGCGCCGAGGTCACGGCAATGACCTTGCCCGACCCCGGATGCGCGAAATAAATCGACGCCCGCAACCCGCGGAACGATTCGGCAAATGCCGAGCGAGGGCTTTTGAGCATCGATGCCAGTGGTTCACGATCGCCGCGCAGGTCAAGCGACGATACCGTGGGAATGCTGCCCATGTAATGCACGCCGAGCCGCTGCTCGACATCTTCGCCGGTGGTAAGTCCGCCAAAGGCCATTTCAGAAGCGAATGCCGCAGCCACGCCCAGCACGACCCCGGCGCCGATCGCCAGGAAGCCGATCAGCGGGACGTTGGGAAAGCTCGGAGAGGAGGGGAGGTCGGCGAAATTGAGCACGTCGGCTTCGGCCTGCTCGGTACCAAGCCGCGCACTCATGTCCTTGAAGCGGGTAAGGTAGCTTTCATAAAGCGCTTCCGAGGCGTCCGCCCGCTTCTGCAAATTGTTGAGTTCCGGCATGGCCCGGTTGTTTTGGGCAAGGTTGCCTTGCGCTCCACCCAAAGTGCTCTGCATGGATCCGAGCCGACCTTGCGAGACGCTGACCTTGGCCGCCAGGTTCGAGATGACGCGACCGATCTCGTCGTGAATCGCGCTGTTGACCGTGGCCAGCTGGGCACGGGTCTTGATCACATCGGGATGACGCGGGCCATAGCGCGAGGTGAGGTCCGCCAGGGTCGATGCGAGCTGGGCCTGCTGCGCCCGCAGCGAACCAATCACCGGAGACCCCAGGGCTTCGCCGACATCCTCCCCCGTCGATCCGTTGTGGAGCTGCGCCTGGGCAGTTTTCAGCGCCGCCTGGTCCTCGGCCGCCTGCGCGCGCGCGGTAGCGGAGGCTTCGTTGTAGGTCGTGATTTCCTGCTCGGTCAGCGAGGCGCCGGTAGTCGTCAGCAGGTTGTGGGCGTTGCGGTATTGCTGGACCGCATTGGAATCTGCCTCGGCCACGGAGCGGGCGGCCATCATCCGCTGCTCCACCAGTTTCAGATCGTCGGCCGACTTGCCCCGCCGCTGCGTAAGATTGCCGCCGGTAAATTGCTGCGCGTAGGCATTTGCGTAAAGCTGCGCACGCCGCGGATCAGAATCCTGGAAGTCGATTTCCAGCGCATAGGTCGTCCCGACACGGGAAGGCTGTATGCCACCCATCAGATAACCGGTTGCTGAATCCAGTGCTTCGTTAGGCGTGGCGGGGGTTGAATCCGGAAACATGTGCAGGAATTTGAGCAGCCTGCCAAGCCGGCCGGTTTTCCCGTTCTGCGCCTTGAACCGGGGATCCTGGGCCAGGTTGAGACTTTCGGCGACTTTCGTCGCCATGTCTTTCGACATCAATACCTGAACCTGCGTATCGACGTAGTTATCGCTGGGAACCGTCTGCGTCTGCTGTGGATCGGCCTGGGTGGAAGGAGCGATCTGATCCACCTGCGCCTTTAGCGCCACCTGCGCGGTGGCAGTGTATCTGGGCGTCAACATCATGGTCAAAAGCACTGCCAGCAGGATCGTTGCGAGCAGAACAGCCAGGAAAACCCTGAAGCGACGCCGGAACAGGGAAGTCAGGATACGCAAATTCAGGCGATCGCCGACAGCGACGATCCCCGAAGGACTTGCCTCGACCACCGAAGCTCCCGCCCCGCCGCCCGAATTTCGAAACGGTTCTAAGTCTTGCGCCACTTATCGGTCCTTAATCCTGGGCCGACATACTGTCAGCCGTGTCCGCCTACAGGCCAAAAGCCAATGATAAAAGGATTTGATTGCGGCTGTAAGATGTCCCCGACACCACGGCCCCGCTTTGACGCTGATGGGAGTAGTTATCGGTCAGCGCCAAGGTGATGTTCCGATTCACCAGGTAGCGCACGGAAGCGTTCAGCCCAAGCCGGTGATTGACCTGACTGACCCCTTGGTACGCATTCGAGCTGTAGGCGACACCGCCGCGCAGCAGAATATTGCGCCGCAGTTCGTGATCGACAACCACCCCGAAATTACTCGCGACGATCCCGGCAACGCCAAGCAGCGGGCTGCGCTCGATCGAACGGCCGGCCTGGACGGTCAGCGTGGACAGCGTGGTAAAGTTCCAGACCACCTGGGCCCGGTAGTCGAGCCCGCTGTCGCGCGGAAATTTCGGACTGTTGAACGTCTGTTCGAGGTAGCCGATCCCCAGCTCGCCCGTGATGAGCGACGTCACCGCAAAGGACAAGCCGGCCAACGCCTGCAAACCGTGCGAGTTTTCATCGGCTGCGACCGTAGTCGAACTGTAGCGCGACTGGTTCAGGTTTCCATCGACATACAATACTATCTGGGGCGAAAGCGCATAATTGATCCGGGCGTCTTCCGTATATGACGAGTTGTCACGGAACGACAAATCATTCGGCACCCCGGCGATCACGCTGTCATTATACCGGTACTGGGCGTAATTGCCAGTCAACTGCACCTGCATCCGTCCAAGGTCCTGGACCAATCCGGCCTCCGTCGAGATCAGGCGATAGGACACCGGTGGCCCATTGACAAGCGTGTCACCCTCGGTTCCACGCGGTTCGACACGCTTGCCGATGCTGCCTGATGCGGACAACTGCGTGTTCCGGCTGATATCAAGGCGGCCATTCAAACCGGCGCCATACTGCGTATAATCGTCGATCGGTATCGAGAAATGGCGGTAAGTGCCATAGTCCGCAGTCAGGCCGAGTTGATTGCTGCTCCAGTTCGAGCGGATGCTTACGGTAGGGGTAAAGCTGACGAATCCATCGGACCGTTTTTTCCCCGCAGAGGCATTGACGTTGGAATCATACACCACTCCTGCAACCGCCGCTGGGGAAATCGTGAAGTCGCCGGCTTGAATTCCGGGCTTTTCGTATCCTTCGGGCTGGCGCTCGCCGGCTGAGATCGATTGCGTGCCGACAGTGTAAGTCGTCACCGTTTGGCCAACGGCGCAACCGGGTATCGCCCCCCCCGCTGCGAGCCCCCCCGCAATACAGCCTGACAGCATCCGCCGATTCAGCCTTTTGGAATGGTTTTGCACCGTTATCTTCCCTTGGGAGCCGCGTCATGTTGCACTGCGGCAGGCATGGTGGGAAATGCGCGCGATTGCAAGAGGCTTGCCATAAAATGCTCACCCGATACGCACGCAGCACCAGCGGGCAAGTGACAGTCCGGTCGCGAACGGGGTGCGAAGAGCCCGTGTCGCATCCCGCAAGCCGTTCAGCCAACCTGTGGCCAAGTCAGGATACGCTCGCACCGGCGCCACCCTCGTCCGATCAGTGGCTGCATCAGGGAATTCGATTAAATCGGATTAATCCTTACAATGCCGCAAGTTTGCGCAGCCTGTTACCAGCAAATGCCAAGTTGTAATCCTTGGCTCCCACCCGATTACCACCTCGACAGCTTACCGCAATTCCCGCTACAGCCGGTGTTGCCGCTGTTGAGGAGCACCCGCGATGATCCCAAAGCCTGCAATGAGCGGACGCGACGCGGGGTGAACCACCGGCAACAGTCAGAAGAAAGCTGCCTGTTGGCAAGTATCGGCGAAGCCGGCAGGCCAGTCTCTGTCGGCCAAACTGACGCCGGTCGGCTGAGCGCCCCATTGTGGGAGGTGGATTTCAGCTCGGCATTATATAATCGAACCGGCAAGTATTTTATCGGCAGGGACCTGATCGAGGACCAGCGATCACTGATCGCCCACGTCCGTTATGGGCGCCTTGCCCGCCTTAATCCGCCAAATGGCTGGCAGGCGAAGGCGATTGCGTGGCTGACCGCGCTCGATCAGTGGGGCGTGCAACATCGATGGCTGACCGGCTTTCGTCCGGTCCGGCCACTTCTCCATCTCGATCCCTACACCGTGCTCAACACGCGGATTGCGACAGACGATGCGGTACTGGTGCACGACCTCGGTCCAATCACGCATCCCATGCTGTTCTCGCCTGCGGTGTGCGATCTTTATCGCCGCGCCTATGCGGTGATCGCCAGGAGCGACCCACGGTTGATCTTCGTGAGCATGGCCAGCGCCCGGGCCTATTCGGCTATCTATGGCAATCCCCGGGACGGGCGGGTGATCTACCCGCCGTTGCGCAAAGGTCTGGGGCCCAGCCCCTCGGCAATCCTGCCTGCAGGCGTCGATCGGTCGTTCCTGCTGACGGTCGGCAGCCTTGGCCGGCGCAAGAACCAAAAGGCTTCGATCGAGGCTTTCGCGCAATCCGGACTGGCCGCTGACGGGGTGGCCTATGTACTATGCGGCACCCGTGAGCCCGGCGCGGAGGAAGTCGTGGCGCTAGCCAGGAAAACGCCCGGCATCGTGCTGCTGGATTACGTGTCCGACAGCGAACTTACGGCACTTTACCGCGACGCCGCAGGGTTCGTCCTGGTCAGCAATCTTGAAGGATTCGGCATACCCGTGGCTGAGGCGATCGCCGCGAACCTGATTCCGCTGGTGTCGGCGAACAGCGTTCTGGAAGAGGTTGCCGGCGACGGCGCACTCACCGCAAGTCCCGACGACATCGGGGCGATTGCCCGGGGCATGCGCAAGCTTATTGCGATGGCACCTGATGAAAAAGTTCATCGCCGCGCGCTGCTGGCAGGCTCGATCGCCCGGTTCACCAGACAGCGCTTCGCCAGCGAATGGCGTTCGCTGCTGTTCGGCCAATGCCAGGATGAAGCATGACAGGCTGCGACATCGGACCGGGTTTCCTGGAAACGGACGAGCGTGTCCACTATCTCATCAAGCACGATACCGTCCAGAACTTCGGCGACTACCTTCCCGAAATCCTGGCGAAGGAATTGCTGGGTTATCCGCGTATCGATGCGGACGAATACCGTCTGATCGGCAGCGTCATCGACGATCGCTGGATCCGGCGCGACCTGCGCCGGATCAACGGCCATCAGGACGGATTGATCGCATTCTGGGGATGCGGCAAGCGCGGGCCGGAGCCGATGAACGACGAAGTCCGCCGGCACTGCCGCTTCTTCGGCGTGCGCGGCCCACTTACCCGCGACGCGCTTGGCCTGCCGCCCGACACGGTGCTCGGCGATCCAGGGCTGCTCGCGCCGATTTTCCGTCCGGCACATCGCCATGATGCGACGGCGGGCCGCACGATCTGTGTCCCCCATATCCAGGACGTTCGCCCGCCGGATGAGCTTCTGGCGATGGCGGGCACCGACATGCTCGTGCACCCGCGCATCGCCGCTTCGGAAGCCGCGCTGCATGAAATTCTCGACCGGATCGCATCGGCTGATTTCGTGCTGTCCGCATCGCTGCATGGCGCGATCATCGCCTGCGCTTATGGGCGACCCTTTGCTTTCTGGGACAACGGCCACCTCGACATTCCGTTCAAGTGGGATGATTTTGCCGGTTCCGTCGGCATCCCATCGCGATTCGCCGGCAATCTTACCGAAGGCCGGACGATCTACCACGAACTGGAAGCATCGATCAGGGTGCCGCCGCTGGCGCCGATGCTGCGCGATTGCCCATTCGCGGCCCGTCCTTCGGCAATACTGCGCGCGCTTGCGCATGATCGCGGCGGCGCAGAAGGCCACATGCTCGACGCGGCGGCGGCGGCGGTCGCCGCTGCGGGAATGGACCAGATCCTCGACCGGCAGGATCTTGCCGCCATCTCGGCCAGGCGGCGCACCCGGCGAATGGCCGGATCGTTTTACCTGAAGCGCCGTGCGGGGCACTTGCTGTTCGCAGTCAAGCGCCGAATCTGGTCTGCCCTGGGACTTTGACCGCGTCCGTCCCGGACATGTAGGTTTTGCACGCCCTCCCCTGATCGCACTCTGCTGCAAAGCGGCGCTGCGATCGTGCGCCGGGTTCGAATGGCGCACGTCACTGACATAAACGGGGTCTGGGGCCTCCAGCCCCAGGAAACCTTTCAAAAATCAAACTCTTGATAAAAACCCTAAACAGCCTGCTGATCTGGCTGCGGATTTACCGACGCGCCGAGCCTGTGCCGTACCTGCGCCAGCTCATGATCAGCCCGAAAATCTTCGAAGTCACCGTCAGCAGGCGAGGCGAGGAATCGCCGGCGCGTGATTTGTCGGTCCAGTCATAGCGCAATTCGGCCAGCCAATGGCGTGGATCGTTGGATACGAGATAATGCCCGAGATTCTTCCTGGCTGCGGCGGAGCCCAGGTCTTCAAGCTCGATGCCGTTTTCCGCCCCGACCAGGCTGTGCCAGGCGACACGGGTGATCCAGCGAAAACGACGCCTCGTGCGAAACATGAGTTCAAGACCGTCGGAACGCGGGGTGCCGAACAGCCTGGCCGAGATGATCAGCCCCGGCCCCACCAGTCGCAGGATCTTGCGATCTCGCGCCATGCCGATCAGCAGGTCGGCTCGTTCCGGCGCCTGGTGCAAGAGCGCACCCAGGTCAGCCAGCCACTTGAGCCGCGCCCAGCCATGTTCGCCCCCATGCGCGCAGTGAAACAGCAGCGCCAGCTCTGCAGGCAGCACCGGCAGCGATACGCCGGCGAAGGTCATTCGGGCTGGCGGGAGGGTGGCCGGCAGCGGCAGGATCCATTTGTTCTGGAACAGACGCCAGTGCAGTTCGACCACCACGCCGGATTCCGGGTGCTCGAAGATGAAATCCTTGTTGCGCGCCAGGAAACGACGCATCTCCTCGGGCGACGCCGACGGCGCCGGCTCGGCCCGCACCAAACCGGCCTCCTCCAGTATCCGCGAGGCTTGCAGAGCCCGATCATGGGGTACCAGCAAATCGATGTCGTTGCTGAAGCGTACTCCAAGCCGGCCGAATGCCTCGATGGCGGTGGCTACGCCCTTCAGAACGCGAACGTCGATATCCTCGGCTTGCAGCAGGTCGACGAGCTGCCTGGTCTTGCGGAACAGCAGCAATTCCTTTGCCGCATCCTCGCGAGCCCAGCTGGATATTGCCTCCTGCGCCGGTGAACCCATGACCAGACCGGCGGCGCTGGCGGTTTCCGCAACCAGCCCGGCGACGCGGTGGCGCGCGACGATTTCGGTGACGCGCTGCCAATCCTGAACCCGGCCCGCGGCTTCGCGCAGCCGTTCGCGATCGAGTGGTCCGCCCGGCCAGATGCAAGCCGCCACGACGAACGCAAACTCCGCCGTCGCGATCGCAGGGAGATTGATGGGTTCCCGGTTCATCGACCGGTTCCGGGATCAGGGAATTGGGCAAGAACCTTGTAGGCGTGCGCATTCGCCGCACCGGTGACGCCGAGCCCATCGGCGAGCACCCAGACATGCGCATCGATTGCGCCATGGTCATCGTATGCGACGCCATAGTACAGCGTCGACGGGATCCCGCGGCGGTCGAGCATGCGGGTCGCGGCGAGGCCGCGTTCGAAGCACAACGCCCGGAACGGTGACCGTTTGGCGGCCCGATCAACCGCCCAGGTCACCAGCCCGATCGATTCTTTCCGTCGCGCCGCATCGATCGCCGGGCCTGGCGTGGACCGGCGCGACATCGCCTGCAAACTGCGCAATGCCCCACGACGAACCCGCACGCTGGCCAGGACGACTTCCCCGAACGCCTCCAGAAACACCAGCCATTCTTCGGCGGTCGCGGTCCGGGCGCGGACATACCATGGCGGATGGGGGCGCGTCGTCATCGCCCCGGGTATCCACAGCCCTGTTCAAACCCCATGATGCCCACCGCCGAGTTCAGTTTCATCCCGCCCTTAGCAGGCTTCCGGCGATCATGTACACCGTCAGCCAAAGGCGCAGGCGCCGTTATTCGTTGATCATTCGCTGCCGGCCGGTGTCCCGGTCGCGCCAGGTTCACAGGGCCGGCTGTGCCTCGATAGATCGAACCTGCCCACCGTGCGCGCTGCGCAGGCGGCGGGCATAGGCATCGAGCAGCCGGTCCACCCAGGCGTCCGGGGTCAATGCCACGGTGCGGGTTCGTTCGAACGCGGCCTCGCTCATCGCCAATGCCAGCGCGTCATCACTGGCCAGACGCCGGATCGCCGCAGCAAAGCTGTGCGGATTGCGGGGGTCGATGGCCATGCCCGAACCGGAGGCGACAATGTCCGTGGCGAGAAAAGCGGTTTCGGCGGCTAGCACCGGCAGGCCGCTCCACAATGCTTCCGCCGCGACCAGGCCGAATGGCTCGGGATAGCGGCTGGGCATCAGCAACATGCGGGCGCCGTGCACCGCGGCGCGGATGGCGGCGGGAGCCTGATGCCCCATGAAAATCATTTCCGGGTACCGCGCCTCCAGTTCGGCGCGCAACTGGCCATCGCCGATGAGCCGCAAGGTCACCCCCGCAGCGCGACAGGCCGCGGCGGCGAGATCGGGGCCTTTGGTCGTCTCCAGCCTGCCAATGAACAATGCCTCGTGATTGTGCTCGGCGGCAATCCTGGTCGAACTGTAAGGCGTCACCGGGTTGGGCACGGTCTCGATCGCCGAACTGGGTATGCCTGCGCGCATCAGGAAGGGGCGCATGGCCTCGTGGATGGCGAGCACCGGCGGCGAATGGCGCCGATCGTACACCCTGCCGAGCAGCGCATGACGCGCCACGCGCCAGAGTTTATGGGCATTGTTGCGGCGGTCGCATGGCGTAGCGATGCAGCGCGCGGTCATCGGCACGTGCGGGCACACTTCGCCGGTCTTGAGCAGGGAAAAACTGCCGTTGGGGCAGGCGAGAAAGAAATCATGCGCTGACAGCACCAGGCGGTCGTGCACGCCTGAAAGCGCCGAAAACACCGCCGGAGAAAGAATCTGGGCCCACCCGTGCAAATGGTAAACCGTGCCGGGCGTGTCGTTCCTTGCGATCCAGTTCCGTACCATCGCCGCCGCCGCAAAATTGTAGATTCCGCCGAGCAGCGACTTCGCCCAGCCCGCTTCGTGGAGCCGCGCCCCGCCCAGGCCGGCGATTTCAACGCCGCGTGCGGCCAGTTCAGGATTCAAGCCGGCGTCGCCGGTCAGCAGCGTCACCGCGATGTTGCGGTCCCGCAGCATTGCGGCCGAAAGCAGCGCCAATGCGGTCGCACCACCTTTGGGAGTGGATAGATCATTGAGGACGACGACTCGCTCAATCATGATACGACAATGTCATTTTCGCCGGCGTGGGTTGTGCGCCCGGCCTGCCAGACCTCCGCGTGGGCGGCGCGGCGGGCGGGTGAACACGCCTTGCCGGCCGCTTTCACCAGAATATCGGCGAGTTGGGCGACATCGGCCTTGCATTGATCCAGCAGGCCCTGGTGGTGCGCCGGATCGATCCCCTCGGCAAGCGCCTGGCCGGCGAGTTCCACCAGTGAACCGGGGTCCACGTCAGCGGGATCGATGATGTAGCGCAGCCGTTCCGACAGCCCGAAAAAACTGTCCAGCTTGACATCCCACTTCAGCCCGATCGAGGGAATCGCAAAGGAATGCGCGGCGATACAGGCATGCATCCGATGCGCGATTACCAATTTGCTCGCGGCAATGAAGCCGACCAGACCCTGTGGATCGTCGAAGCTTGGGCAAATGCGGATGCGATCGGGCGCACGCGCACGCCAGGCCGCCCCATGCCGAGCGAGGAAGGTGCGGTCCTCGGTGCTGCCGTTGGTAAACAGGGCGACTTCGTGTCCCGCCAGGGCCAGCGCAGCGGCGACATCGCCATACCAGTCGACCAGATAGCCGGCCACGTCCTCGCGGCCGCCGTGATAGCGTATGGCGCGGGGATCGGTGATCCCCAGCGCGATCGGATACCCACCGCCAGGATTTGGGGTCCGTTCGAAATATTCGCGGGCCAGCAGGCCGGGGTCCAACGCCAAACCTGCCTGCATGACCCCGGTTGGCGAGAGCAGGTCGTTCCACGCCTGCCGCGAGCGATCGTCGCGCGTGCTGACATCGACCAGATCCGCCTGGCCTAAATTACGGGAAAACAGGCGGTGCCCCGCTGTCGACCAGTTGCTGGTAACTCCCACCCCGTAAACCGCGACCGGCAGCGACCGCCGGTTGGCCTCGGTCAGAGCGCCGGCAATCTTGACCGGAAAGTTGAGGTCGGCATCGGCGAACAAATTGCCGCCCCCGATCACGACGACCCGGCAATTGCCCAGCGCCTCCCGGTAAAACGGCCTCAGTCGCCAGGCTGCGAGGACTTCCAGATAAATCCGGGACGCAACCCGGCGAAGCGGCGCCGGCATCGCCTCCATCGCCGACATGATCGAACCGCGATACGGGTTGCCACTGGAAAATGCACGGCGCCCGGCGAGATCGATGGAGTTCACGCGCAACACTGGCGCCGCCGCCTCCAGCGCGCGCTCAAGGCAGATTGCCAGCAGGCCATCCCCGAAATTGGGACTGAACTTGACGTTGAATGCGGCAACTTCGAGCAGGGGAGCGGATGCGCGCCCCACCGGTCCAGGAATATCCACAGGGTTACTCCCTTCTACAGCAACAGGAGCCAGGATGCCTGCCGGCACCCGAAGACTCTCTGCGATGCGATGCTCCTATCATCGATCGGTGCCAACGCGCGATGCAAACTTCGGCTGCGCCGACGATTTTCCAAGCATGAAGTTGCTTGCATGGATGGACGGCGACATCACAAATATCAGATATTCATGCCGGACCAGCGGGTCGAAACTCGGCAGGCACGGCCTGCAGATGATCCTCTATGGCGGCCGCTTCCGCTGCAAATCGGTCGAGCCCCCATTGCCGGTTGATCGCAAAGATCGGCACGGTCCGCACGATCAACATCATGATATGAAGATAGTTCGGGGCAAGTCCCATGATATCCGCGATGCGGCGACGGTAGATGTTGGCGGTGACCGCATTGGCGGCGTCCAGCCCGCTCAAGCCGTAAATCCCGGCCGGGCGTCCGTCGCGGGTGTCGCGCAGATGGTAGATCGCCCCGATCGGCAACGTCTCCATACTGAGCGCCTGATCTACTCCCAATTCGTACTTTTCGACTTTCCAGGGCAACTGGCGCAGCCCTTCGGTGGTGTATCCCAGCATCTCGAGAGCATCGCGCCACAGCTTGATCCGGGCAAGACCCGGCAGCGCGGTCAACCGCGCGCCGTCGAACCGCACCGGACAGACGTCATCGGTCAGCAGACTATAGCCACGGTCACGAAAATAGGTTGCGAGCGTTGACTTGCCGGCACCCGAATCGCCACAGAACAGGAATGCCCGCCCATCGTGAACGATCGCGTTGCCGTGCAACGGCACCAGGCCGCGCTGGTACAGCACGACACCGAACACGGTGCCCAGCAGGAACAGCGATATCTCCGTTTCCTCGACGCCGGGCTCCGGATCGACGACGATCGTGTGACCTGCGGTAATCCGAAAGCGGCCGGTTTCGATAATTTCGATGAAGATGTCCGTCCCGACGACGCCCACCTTGAGCTCTTCCATGTCCTCGCTGGGCGATGGCATCGCAACCGGGCCGGTCGTGATCGTCACGTCCGCCTGATCGACCGAACTGCCCGAAAGTTCTGCCGTCGCCAGCGACGGCAATGCGAAGTCCACCGCTATCACCAGATTATAGGCCTGATAGGCGCGCCAGGTCATGAGGCGAGGCCGGTCGCGCGCAGGGCGTTCCCACCGGTCACGTGAGTTTCCTCGAAGGTATTGGCCTCGACGGCATTGGTGCGAGCATCGATGATTTTTCCCCCTGCCATGGCCATTACGCGCTCGCACAGGCGTAGCGACTCCACGCGGTGCGCGATAGACACGATCGTCAGGCCCGGACGCAGCCGATCGAGCCGGGCCAGCAGCTCCGCTTCCCCGGCAGGGTCGATGGCATTGGTCGCCTCGTCCAGGATCAGCAGTCGGGGATCGCGGGCCAGCGCCCTCGCCAAAGCCAGGCGCTGGCGCTCCCCCCCCGAAATCAGCGAGCCGCGCTCTCCCACATGGGTGTCGAGCCCTGAGGGCAGGCGCGCGACCACGCTGTCGGCACCGGTCAGGCGCAACAACTCGGCGAGGCGAACATCGTCGATCCCGGTCTGCGCGACCAGATTGTTGCGCACGGTATCGTGCCTGAGGAACGCGTCCTGCGCCACATAAGCGATCATGTCGCGCCAGCCCGGAGTCACCGACAGGCGCTGGACCTCGCCGCCGACGCGGATCACGCCCGCGTCGGGCTCGTACAAGCCGACAAGCAGGTCGGCCAGCGTGGTTTTCCCCGCGCCCGACTGGCCCATGATCCCCAGGAAATCACCGGGTGCGATCGTCAGCGAAACATCCCGAACGCCCCCCCCCGTCTCGAGCCCGCCATGCGCAAAGCTTACGCGTTCGAACCGAATTTCGGCGAAAGCCGGCGCCGGCCGCTGTGTCGCTTCGCCGTTCGACCCGTTCAGCGCCAGATCCGCTTCGAGCGACTGCAACGCTTCAAATGCCGGCAGCGACCGGATCATCTCGATGGCCTGAGTCTGCATCTGCATCGCCGGCGCCACCATGCGCGTCAGGATCACCAGCAGGACTATGACATGCGCCGGATCCTCCCTCATCGGGCCGAATCCGACAAACGCGATCGCCAGCCCCACCACGGCCGCCGCGACGGTTGCCCGCGTTCGCATGCGATTTTGACGCAGGATGAAGCCGATTTCGGCCTCGTAGATGGTCTGTAGCCCGGCGGCAAAGGTGGTGACGAAGGCCCCGCCCAGGTTTTGGCTCCGAGCGACCTTGAGGGCACCAAGGAACTGGCCGGCGTCATTCAGCAGCTCGACGCTGGCGTCGGTGACGGTATGCCCCAATTTGTTGGCAGCGCGCAGCAATACGATGCCGGCCAGGCCTCCCACCACCAGGATACCGATCACCAGCGCGGTCATGCGCGGTTCAATCCAGCTGGCCACCGCGAGCTGGATCATCAGGACCAGGCTGCCGGCGATCATCTGGAGCAGCCCGGTGGCCGCGAGGCCCACCCGAAAGACGTCGTTGGCCAGAAGATGATTTATCCGGGCATGACGCAGGCGGGCCACCTTGGCCCAGGGGGCATCGGCCAGGATCCGGACGATGTGCATCTGCTTGGTCCGCAGGTAATCGAGTTCGAAACGCGCGACCGCGAGTTGCCGTCGTGCCAGCAGCACCGTGCGCAGCATGATCGCGAGCGCGATCACTAGCAGCACGACTGCCAGCTGCCCCAGCCGCCCGGTCCCGCCCGATGTCCGGATCATGTCGACCGCAGCTTTGCCGCCGGTCCCGGCGCCCCCGGCAATCAGCGCCAGCACCTGCAGCAGCAAGGCTATTCCGACCATTTCCGCAGCCGTACCGAGCACGACGAGGATGGCAGCCAGCGCGAATTGTTGCCGATTGAACGACCATACGTCGTCGACGAAACCTCGGAGCCGGACGATATGAGCCCGCATCATGCCGCTTGCCGGCAAAACAAGTACAGTCTTTCCGCCGTGTAAGGCACGCAATAACCCATCGGCGTGTATTGCGGCGTGATCTTCTGCACGGCAAGCGACAATGTCTTGCCGGCTTGCGACAATACGAACGGGAAGCCGGAAATTGCAATGGCAACTTGCTAGAGTCTTTCCGACTTACGTCGAGTCGGTGCCAGCCCGCTCCCCCGCCCGGC
>CAXTOS010000016.1:0-33544 GCA_964245935.1 uncultured Novosphingobium sp. | reverse complement strand
ACCCACGGCATCGATCAGCCGTGCAGCCTTGGCACTGGCGCCGGTAATCTCGGCATCCTGCGACTGCGACAGCCGCCAGACGACCCAGGCGCCGACGGTGTCGATCGCGGTCACCCCCGAAATGTCGATGCGCGCCACCTTGTCGGTCCTGCCGCGCAAGGCGTGATCGAGCGCGCCGATCCGGGACACCAGCAGTGGCCCGGTCAGCGCCAGCGTGACCGCCCCCTGGGGATCGGTTTGTTCGGTAAAATCCGCCAGTTCGCGCATATCGTGTCGTCATGCGATAAATTGCGCCGCCCGGCAAGGCCCGGGTCGTGCCTGCCCAAATCGGCTGGTCCTGCTTGCGCATGGAGGGACCCGCTGGCAAAGCGCCCCGATCATGACCGACACCATCGCCACTGCCGCGACCACCGCGCTCGACAAGACGTTCGACCCCACCGTGATCGAGGCGAAATGGTACAGCCATTGGCAGCAGGCCGGGTTGTTTCACCCCGCACGGCCCGACGCGGAGCCTTTTACCATCGTCGCGCCGCCGCCCAATGTGACGGGCAGCCTGCACATCGGCCATGCCCTGGACTATACGTTGCAGGATATCGTCATTCGCCATGAGCGGCTGCGCGGCAAGGATGCGCTGTGGGTGGTGGGCACCGATCACGCCGGCATCGCCACGCAATTGGTGGTCGAACGCCAGCTGGAAGCCAGCCAGGACAAGCGGACCAATTACACGCGCGACGCGTTCGTCGCCAGGGTCTGGGACTGGAAGGCCGAGAGCGGCGGTGCGATCACCCGCCAGATGCGGCGGCTGGGCTGCTCGATGGACTGGTCGCGCGAGCAATTCACCATGGATCCGCATTTCACCAGGGCGGTGGTGAAGGTGTTCGTGGACCTGTATGATCAAGGCCTGGTTTATCGCGACAAGCGGCTGGTCAACTGGGATCCGCAGCTGAAAACCGCGATCTCCGACCTGGAGGTGGAGACGCGGGAGGTCAGGGGACACTTCTGGCACTTCCGCTATCCGCTCGCCGATGGGGCGCGTATGGCGAACGGCGCGGATCATCTCGTGGTCGCCACGACCCGGCCCGAAACCATGCTGGCCGACATGGCGGTGGCGGTGAACGCCGATGATCCGCGCTATCACGGCGTGATCGGCAAATATTTGACACTGCCGATCACCGGGCGGCGCATCCCCATCGTGGCCGACGACCACGCCGATCCGGCGCTGGGCAGCGGCGCGGTGAAGATCACGCCGGGGCACGATTTCAACGATTTCGAGGTGGGCAAGCGCGCCGGTTTTACACCTTCGGCGATGCTCAACATGTTCGATGCCGAGGCCAATGTCGTGCAGGTCGCCGATGGCCTGGTCCCGGCGCGGTTCGTCGGCCTGCATCGGTTCCGCAACGACGGCGCAGACGGCGCGCGCGAGCAGGTGGTGGCCGAACTGAAGGCTTCGGGCCATCTGGTGCTGCACGAAGTAACGTCCAGGGACGGCGAGGTAACGCTGCACGAGGCCGAGGATCGCGTGATCCAGACCCCTTACGGCGATCGCGGCGGGGTGGTGATCGAACCGTGGCTGACCGACCAGTGGTACGTAAACGCCGCTGAATTGGCCAAAGCACCGATGCAGGCCGTGCGCGACGGGCGGATCGAGATCGTGCCGAAGACCTGGGAGAAGACGTTTTTCAACTGGATGGAGAATATCCAGCCATGGTGCGTGTCGCGCCAGCTGTGGTGGGGGCATCGGATACCGGCCTGGTTCGATGATCGGGGCCGGGTCTATGTCGCCGGGGATGAAGCGGCGGCGCAGGCGCTGGCCGGCGCCGGGACAGCCTTGATGCGCGACCCGGACGTACTCGACACCTGGTTCTCCAGCGCCCTGTGGCCCTTCGCCACGCTGGGCTGGCCCGACGACCTGCTCCCTTCCCCTTCAGGGGAGGGGCTGGGGGTGGGGCCTCTCCGGATTGCGCGGGATATGGGGATAGGCCCCACCCCAACCCCTCCCCTGAAGGGGAGAAGCTTAGAAAGCCTCCTCGAACGCCATTACCCCAACGACCTCCTCATCTCGGGCTTCGACATCCTGTTCTTCTGGTGCGCGCGGATGGCGATGCAGGGGATGCATTTCATGCACGAAGTTCCCTGGAAGCGGCTGTACCTCCACGGGCTGGTGCGCGCGGCCGATGGGCAGAAGATGTCCAAGTCCAAGGGCAATGTCGTCGATCCGCTGGTGCTGATCGACAAATACGGCGCGGACGCCTTGCGGTTCTTCATGGCCGCGATGGAAAGCCAGGGGCGCGACGTGAAGATGGATGAACGCCGCGTCGAAGGCTATCGCAACTTCGCCACCAAGCTGTGGAACGCCGCGCGGTTCTGCCAGTCGAACGGCATCGGCGCGAGCACCTCGCTTGCCGCGCCCACCGCCAGGCTGGCGGTAAACCAGTGGATCATCGGCGAGGTCGTGGAAACGCTGGCCGAACTGGACAAGGCGATGGCCGACCTGCGCTTCGACGCCGCCGCCAATGCGATCTACCACTTCGTTTGGGACCGATTCTGCGACTGGTATCTGGAGCTTATCAAGGGCCAGATCGATACCGAAACGCGGGAAGTCGCCGGCTGGGTGCTCGATCAGATTCTGGTGATGCTGCACCCGATCATGCCGTTCGTGACCGAGGAGTTGTGGAGCAGCCTGGGAAAGCGCGAGAACGAGCTGATCGTCGCGCGCTGGCCGGAGCCGGCAGCCGCAGTGAACATCGGTGCCAAGGCCGAGGTGGAATGGCTGATCGAAATTGTGAGCGAAATCAGATCAATCCGTAACACACTGAACGTCCCGCCGGGCGCGCGCCTGCCCTTCGGAATCATCTCGGCGCCAGCAGCGATAAATGAAGCGTTTGACCGGAATGCAAAATTGCTGGCTCGGCTCGCACGAGTGGAGCAGGTACTCGCTGGGCAATGGCAGGCCCAAGTGGTCGCGGGCGGCGCAACTTTCGGACTGCAGGTCGGTGACGCGATTGATCTCGAAGTCGAAAGGGATCGCCTGACCAAAGCAAAGGAGGCTGCTGAAAAGGAACGCGATACCCTCTCCAAACGCCTCGAAAACCCGGCCTTTCGCGAAAAGGCCAAGCCAGAAGCGGTCGAAAAGGCCATCGCCGATTATGTATCACATGACGTCGATGTGACCCGGCTGGCGGCAACTCTGGCGCGCCTGGGATGAATTTTTTTACCCCGTCCGTCCTGAGCTTGTCGAAGGGCTGTTCTGTTCTCCGCCCGACCCGGAAGCGAAGGGCAGTCCTTCGACAGGCTCAGCACGGGCGGGGTTCGGGGAGACAGGTTGCGGTTGCGGTCGGGGTTGGAGTTTCGGCGGGCGGCGAATGCCGCTGACCCTGGCCTCGATAAACCCCGGCGAGCCGGAAATCTTCGCTGCCTTGCAAGGCGAAGGCCCCTCGGCGGGGTGGCCTTGCGCCTTTGTCCGCCTGTCGCGCTGCAATCTGGCCTGTGTGTGGTGCGATACCGCCTACACCTGGCGCTTTGCCGGCGATCATCGGCCGCACCGCGACGGCATTGCCTTCGATCGCGCCGCTAACCAGATGGCGCTGCCCGAAGCGGATGTGGCGGAACGGATCGCGACTTTGGGCAAACAGCGGCTGGTCATCACCGGTGGCGAGCCGCTGTTGCAGGCCCCGGCCCTGGCGCGGATGATCGCATATCTGCCGGAAGTTCAGATCGAAGTGGAAACCAACGGCACCGTGATCCCCTCGCCCGCGCTCGACGCGCTGATCCACCAATACAACGTCAGCCCCAAGCTGGCGCATTCCGGCAATCCGCGTGAATTAGCGCTGGTCCCGCCGGCGCTCGCGCATTTCGCCGCCAATCCCCGCGCTTTCTTCAAATTCGTGATCGCGCAAGCCGGCGATGTCGAGGAAGTGCGCATGATCGCCGCAGACTACGCCATCCCCCCCGCGCGCATCCTGCTGATGCCCGAAGGCCGCGACAGCGCGACCTTGCGCGCGCGCGCCGTGTGGCTGAGCGATATCTGCTCAGTTCATCAATTCAGGTACTCCGACCGCTTGCATATCCATCTGCACGGCGACACCAGAGGGACGTGACCGACACCATCGCTCCTTCTACCCACGCGCTGGCCAGATACCACGCGCTCGATAGCCTGCGCGGTATCTGTGCGTGCACCGTCGCACTTTTCCATTTCGTCACGACCGGGTTCATATCCGGCCTGGCGGTGGTCCGCGGTGGCGCCCTGTTCGTGGATTTCTTTTTCGTCTTGAGCGGCTTTGTCATCACGGCGAGTTACGGCACGCGACTGGCCGGCGGTTTTCCCGTGGCCAAATTCATGTTCCTGCGATTTTTCCGGATATACCCGCTGCATGTTGCGGTGCTGGCCATGTTCGTGCTGCTCGAACTGTTCGGCATGGCGCTGCCCGGCCTGACCGGCCGCGCGCCATTCACCGGCAGTCGTTCGCTGGACGGGCTGATAGCCAATCTGCTGCTGTTGCAAACCTTCAACCCGGCCAGTGGTTTGTCGTGGAACAATCCCGCCTGGAGCATCGCCGCAGAGTTTTGGACCTATCTGATCGCGGCGCTGATTTTTCGTTTTTCAAACCGGTTCCTGCACCCGTTTACCAGCTGCATGGTGCTGGCCTGCGGCTGGTGGCTCGCCGCCACGCCACATTTCCTGGCGCATGCGAGCGACTGGGGCATTGTCCGCTGCATCTATGGTTTCGGGTTCGGCATGGCGGCCTTTCAATTGTACGGGCGACTGTGCGACCGGCTTGCCGATATCAGCCTGGCCATGATCACCGTGGTGGAGGCGTCGAGTTGCGGCCTGGCATTATGGCTGGTCTCGCTCAGCATCGCGCATCCCGCCTTGTCGATGCTGGCGCCGCCGTCATTTGTGGCAGTCATCGTGATATTTGCCGCCGAGCGCGGGGCGCTGTCGATGTCGCTGCTGGCTCGCCCGATGCGGCTGCTGGGGCCGCTGTCCTACTCGATCTACATGGTTCACGAATTCGTTCAGGGGCGCTTGCTCGATATGCTGAGGCTGGCTGGTGACCGGTTCGGTTTCGCCTGGGTCGTCACCAGGGAAAATGGCTTCAAGGATATGATCGCGCCGCCCCTGGTGTCGGACGCGTTGACCATGCTCATGCTGGTCCTGGTAATCTGCCTGGCCTGGCTGACCTATCATGGCATCGAACAGCCGGCGCGGAACTGGTCCCGGGTAAAGGCGGAACGGCTGTGGCGGGATCGGCAAGTGGCTGCGCAGGAGCGGATAATCTAGGCATCGCGCGCTGAACCTGCACCCCACCCCGCCCCTCCTGAGCTTGTAGAAGGGCTGTCCTGTTCTTCTTGGGCCTCGCTCGCCTCAAGCAAGAAGGGCAGCCCTTCGACAAGCTCAGGACAGACGGGTTCAGAGTTCTTCCGACTTACGTCGAGTCGGCACCAGCCTTGAACGAAGACTATAATTGGCGATTCTAATAACGGCAACGCGCATTAGCTGCTCTATCGCCCCTGCGCCCGCCACCGCTGGACAATGCGCGCCACCATTTCTTCCTCGCCGCCGCTTTTGCTCCACAATTCGGTAAAAGATGGATCATCGGACGCCGGGCACCTGGCTGCTTCGAGACTGTCGAACGACACGCGGATCGGGATCGAGACCCCTTCGCCGCAGATGATGCATTCGCGGTTGCGCAGCGCCGGGATCGCATCCAGAAACCCGCGCGCGCCTTCGGGCATGGCGGCTTTGACGAAGGCCTGGTCGCGTTCGTTGTTCAGGCGCATCGCGATGATCGTGCCGCATTGCGACAGCACGCCCTCGGCGATGTCGGATGGGCGCTGGGAGACCAGCCCCAGCGAAATGCCGTATTTGCGGCCTTCCTTGGCGATCCGCGACAGGGTGGCACCGACCGATGAGCCATCGGCATGCCGTTCATTGGGCACATAGCGGTGCGCTTCCTCGCAGACCAGCAGGATCGGGGCGGTGCGCTCGTCGCGGCTCCAGATGGCGTAGTCGAAGGCCAGCCGGCTCAGCACCGCGACCACCGTCGTGGTGATCTCGGACGGCACGCCCGAGACATCGACGATCGAAATCGGGCGCCCATGCGACGGCAACCTGAAAATGCGGGCCAGGAATTCGCTCATCGTATCGCCGACCAGCATGCCCGAAAACAGGAACTGGAAACGCGGATCGGTCTTCAGCTCATCCAGCCTGGTGCGGATGCGCAAGTAGGGCGCGGTGGTGGTGGGCTTGTCCAGCCGCCCCATTTCATGGTACAGGATCTGGGTCAGGTCCGACAGCAGGTAGGGAACCGGTGAATCGACGGTGATGCGTCCCACTGCGTCCGAAAGCCGGTTCTTCATGCGCGCCGCCAGCAGGGATTTCGCCAGGATTTCGGCATCGACCTGCCGATCTTCGCCCCGGCTGGTCAGCAGGATCTCGCAATGTTCCGCAAAATTCATCAGCCAATAGGGCAGTTGCAGGTTCGACACGTCGAGGGCCTGCCCGCAGTCGCCGAACGCTGCGGAATGTTCGCCATGCGGATCGATCATCAGGATATGGCCCTGGGGCGCGGCCTCGCAGATGCGGTGGAGGATCAGTGCCAGGCTGGTCGATTTGCCGGTACCGGTCGATCCGAGGATCGCGAAATGCCGCCCGAGAAACTGGTCGATATACAGGCTGCCGCGCACGTCGCGGGTGGGATAGACGGTGCCGATCCCGATCGACGAACGCCCGTCGCCGGCAAACACGTCATGGAGATCGCGGTCGCTGGCGGGATAGACCAGTGCGCGCGGCAACGGGTAATGGGTAACCCCCCGGCGGAAGGCGCGGATGCGCCCGGTCAGCCGGTCGATATCCCCTTCGCCCATGAGATCGACCTCGGTCAGGATGCTGGAATTGTCCCGCGCATCCTGTTTCTGGGAACGCACGCTGACCAGCAGCCAGCTGTCGTCGACCCGCACCTTGACCAGGCTGCCCACCTGGCCGGCCAGCGATACCGAGCGATCGGGACTGGCCGCACACGCCTCCAGCGCATTGCGATCGAGCGCGATCAGGCTGCCCGATCCGGCGATTTCCAGCACGGCGCCGATCGGCTCGTATAGCAAAGCTGCCGCCGACAGCGCCGCGCCGACCGATCGGGCCGGCGCAAACCGGGCAATTTCCGGCACCTGCGCATCAGGCGCCGGCTCAGCGCTGCCGAAGCTGCTCATGCTGATATCGTTCATGCCGGTCCTGACGATTGCCGAAGGTACGGGGGAGCCGGGCAAGCTAGGCCGCCGGAGTTAATTTCAGGCTAATGTGCTGAATTGGCTAAAGGCTCATTGCCACAAGATCACGTCAGCCGAAAGAAACGCCCCGCGATCCAGCCCATGGCCACCGAGATCGCCACCGCCAGCAGGCCGTACAGGAATGCGTCGTGCTGGGCATAGTCGGCAATGGCCAGATCGAGCCCCTGCTTGCGCACCGCGATGCGGCTGGTCGCCGAAGCCACCACCCGGCCATGGCTGATCGCAAAGGTTTCCGCCGTGTAGTTGCCGGTCTGCACGCTGGACGGCAGGAAAATACGCGCCTGGTACAAGACCTGGCCGGTGACGGTGACCGCGTGCTCGTCCTGGCTGTAGAGCCCGCCGCGTGTCATCAGATCGACCAGACCCGCGGAAAAGCGGGTCTGGGCGGCCGGATCGATGCTGTCCGATGGCGACAGCTGAAGCGCGCCCAGCCCCAGTTCGTAAATCGCCGCGGTGCGATCGTCGACGATGCGGTCGAGCGGCCGCGCCGAAGCCACCGCATAGAAGCTGGGCACGGAGCGAAAAGTGGCGCTGTCGACGTTTATCCATACCCCGGCGACACGCTGTTTCCGGCGCAGCACGACGGGCCGGGTCGGCCCCTCCACCACCACGACGATATCGTAATCCTGCGCGGCGCGGGTACCCTCGGGCGAAAGGATCGCGCCGAACAGCAGCAGCGAAGTACCGTTGAAATCGTGGCGGATTTCAATCTCGTGCTGCGACACGTCGGGCACCAGGATCGGCTCGCGGGCGCCCGCCAGAAGCGCCAGCGCCGCCAGGGTCAGCATTCGCCTCAAGCAAAACTCACAGCGGGTTCATGGTAAAAATCTCGTCGGGGTGATACGTCAGCCCCAGCACCATGCGCGCTGCGACCAGCAGCACGATCACCGCCAGCGCCAGGCGCAACCGCACCGGGTTGAATTTTTGCGCCAGTTGCGCACCGATCTGCGCGCCCGATACCGAGCCGATCAGCAGCAGCACCGCCAGCACCAGATCCACCGCCCTGGTGGTCAGCGCGTGTATCATGGTGGTGGCCATGGTCACGAACAGGATCTGGAACAGGCTGGTGCCGACCACGACACTGGCGCTCATCCCCAGGATGTAAAGCATCGCCGGGACCATCATGAAGCCGCCGCCGATGCCCATGAGCATGGTCGCGATGCCGGTTACCAGCCCCAGCAGCAACGGTGCCAGCGGCGAGATATACAGCCCCGATCGATAGAACCGCCAGCGCAACGGCAGATGGGCCACCAGCGGGTGGTGGCGGCGCTTGCGCGCTGCCGGGGCGCCGTCGCTGCGCGCGGCCCGCATGGTCTGGATGCTTTCGCGGGCCATCAGGCTGCCGATCGAGCCAAGCAGCACGACATACAGGATATTGATCACCGTATCGATCTGGCCCAGCGCCGACAGCAGGCGGAACAGTAGCGCACCGATGCCGGCGCCGACGATCCCGCCCGCCACCAGCACGCCGCCCATCTCGTAATCCACCCCGCCGCGCCGACTATGCGCGAAAACCCCGGAAATGCTGGCGCCGGTTACCTGGCTGGCGGCAGAGGCGGCAGCCACCGTGGGCGGCACGCCGTAGAAAATCAGCAGCGGCGTGGTCAGAAAACCGCCGCCCACGCCGAACATTCCGGATAGCAACCCGGTCAGGCCGCCCAGCAGCACGATCACCAGACCGTTGACCGAAAGATTGGCTATGGGAAGATAAACGTCCATTGCAGCAGCCAGGCTAACCCGCCGCTGCGCGGGATGGAAGGCCGCCGGCTGGTATGATGTTCATAAAGGGACTCAATTGCGTTTGATATTGCAATTCTGGTCCACCCGCATCCGGCCGGCGCTCCGCGCCGCCGGCCGCAGCGATGCCGCATCGGGGCTGATCCTGATCGTAATGGCAGGCGCTGCGCTGATCCTGGCAAATTCGCCCATGGCCGCCGGGTATCACGCCCTGTTTCATACCATGCTGCCTGGCCCGACTGCGCTGCTGCCCGATCTTCAGGCGTGGATCGACAAGGCGCTGATGGCCATATTCTTCTTTTCGGTCGGCCTGGAAATCAAGCGCGAAGCGCTGAACGGCGATCTCGCCAGCCCGGCACGGCGGCGCTTGCCGATCGTGGCGGCGGCCGCGGGCATGATCGCCCCGGCCCTGGTCTATCTGGCCTGTACCATCGCCCATCCCGGCCTCGCGGCGGGCTGGGCCATTCCGACCTCCACCGATATCGCCTTTGCGGTCGGCGTGCTCGGGCTGGTCGGCCGCCGCTTGCCACCTTCGCTGCGGCTGTTCCTGCTCAGCGTGGCGGTCGTCGACGATCTGGGTGCGTTGACGATCATCGCGCTGGCCTATCACACGCATACCTCGGCAATCTGGCTGGTGGCCGCCGGCGCGGTTCTGGCGGCGCTGCTGGTGCTCAACCGCAGCGGCTATCGGCGGGGGGCGGCCTATCTGGCGTTGTCGCTGCTGTTGTGGATCTGCGTGCTGCATTCGGGGATCCATCCCGCCATCGCCGGCGTGGCCGCCGCTTTGACCGTTCCCCTGCGCGTGCGCAGGACCGGTCCGCTGCGCGTGGGCGGGACTGTTCCGCTGCGTGCGGGCAAAACCGCGCCCCCACAAAGCCCCGGCAAGTCATCGCCACGCGCGCTGCGCGGCAGCCTGCTGCTGCGCTGGGAACACGCGCTGTCACCGTGGTGCGGCTGGGTGATCCTGCCGCTGTTTGCGTTGGCCAATGCCGGTGTCCCGCTGAACGCCAACGGTGCCGGCTGGTTCGACGCGCTGTTGCAACCGCTGCCGCTCGCGGTGGGCGCGGGGCTGGTGATCGGCAAGCAGGCGGGCATCTTCGGCGCCGTGGCACTGGCCGAGCGGCTCGGCGTGGCCCGCCGACCGCGCGGCGCCAGCTGGGTCCAGCTGTGGGGCGTCTGCGTGCTTGCGGGGATCGGCTTCACGATGAGCCTGTTCATCACCGCACTGGCCTTTCCCGCGTCGCCGCATCTGGCCGAATCGGCAAAACTGGGTGTGCTGGCCGGATCGGCGCTGTCGGCGGCGGCAGGCTATGCAATCCTGCGGCTGGCCTCGGCGCGGGTCTAGAATGTTTGTTTTCGCGTGATTTAAGAACAAAAACCGGCACCCACTTTTTGTCATCACGCTCTGGCACTACCAGCTGCCGGTGTTTGCCATGCTGGCCCAGGGCTCGCGCGGTTCAAGCCGCCCATCCTGCAGCAATTCGATCGAGACGCCGTCAGGCGTTTTGACGAAGGCCATGTGGCCGTCGCGCGGGGGACGATTGATCGTCACGCCGGCGGCCGCCAGCCGGGCGCAGGTTTCGTAAATGTCGTCTACCCGGTAAGCCAGATGACCGAAATTGCGCCCGCTGCCATAGCCTGTCTCGTCCCAATTATGGGTCAATTCGACCTCGGCCACGCCTTCCTGGCCCGGTGCGGCCAGGAAAATCAGGGTATAACGGCCCTGTTCGCTGGCTTGCCGGCGCACTTCGTGCAGGCCCAGCAATTCAAAAAAGGCGATCGTCGCAGCGGGATCGCCGACCCGGATCATGGCGTGCAGAAACCTTGGCATGGCGGTATCTTTCCAATCATTTCGCTCATCGTCGGGGCAGGCGAAGGCGCGCCACGGTACAGCCCGCGCGGGCGCGCGCAACCCCGTTCCGCGCTTTGTTGCGATGCAGCAAAGGCTTGACCGGCCCGGCGCCCTTACCTACTCCGCTGCGATCATGATCGCCAATTTCCGCCAGTTGTTCCGTGCCCGGGAGGCAGCCAGCGTACCGCCAGGGCAGCGCGTCTATGCGCTGGGCGACATCCACGGCCGGGCCGACCTGTTTGCGGCGCTGATCGAAGCCATCGAAGCGGATGACGCGGCGCGCCGACCGGCCGAGACGACCTTCGTGCTGCTGGGCGACCTGATCGATCGCGGGCCCTCCAGTGCGGCGGTGCTGTCGCTGGCGCAGGCCTGGCGACGCCGGCGGGCGGTACGCATCCTTTGCGGCAATCATGAGGAAATGCTGCTCGAAAGCCTGGTCGACCTCGACGCCTTGCGTGCCTTTCTGCGACACGGCGGCCGCGAGACGGTGCTGAGCTTCGGCATCGATAGCGACCTGTACGACAGTGCCAGTTACGAGGAACTTCAGGCGCTGATGGGCCGCCGGATTCCGCGATCCGTGATCCAGTTCATCCGCAGCTTCGAGGAACAGCTGCTGATCGGCGATTACCTGTTCGTGCATGCCGGCATCCGTCCGGGCATCGCGATTGAAGAGCAGCTCCGGTCCGATCTCTTGTGGATACGCGAACCGTTCCTCAGCCACGGCGGTGATCTTGGCGTGGTGGTCGTGCATGGCCATACCATCTTCGAACACGTTGACCTCCAGAACCACCGCATCGGCATCGATACCGGCGCCTACGTGACCGGCAAGCTGACCGCGATCGGCCTGGAAGGCAGCGAGCGCTGGCTGATACAGGCCAGCGCAGGCGACAACGGCATCACTACTTCCTTGAATTGCGCTGCATGAGGGAAAGTTCGTGAAAATCGCGATGGTCGGGTCAGGGTATGTCGGGCTGGTTTCGGGCGCCTGTTTCGCCGATTTCGGCCACGATGTCGTCTGCATCGACAGCGATCCGGCCAAGATCGCCGCGCTGAATGCAGGAGTCATGCCGATTTATGAGCCGGGCCTGGCCGAACTGGTAGCCGGCAACGTCAAGGCCGGGCGCCTGGCGTTTACCACCGACCTGCCCAGCGGCATTGCCGGGGCCAGCGCGATCTTCATCGCCGTGGGCACGCCCTCGCGCCGGGGCGACGGTCATGCCGACTTGTCCTATGTCTATGCCGTGGCCAACGAAATTGCCGGGCATCTGGCCGATCCCGCGGTGATCGTCACCAAATCCACGGTCCCGGTGGGCACCGGCGACGAGGTGGAGCGGATCATCGCCCAGGCTGATCCGCCAGTGAAGTTCGCGGTTGCGTCCAACCCCGAATTCCTGCGCGAAGGGGCCGCGATCGGCGATTTCAAGCGGCCCGACCGCATCGTCATCGGCAGCGACGACGAATGGGCGCGCGGGGTGATGAGCGAAGTCTATCGCCCGCTGTTCCTGAACCGCTCGCCGATCCTGTTCACCAGCCGCCGCAGTTCCGAACTGATCAAATACGCCGCCAACGCCTTCCTCGCCACCAAGATCACCTTCATCAACGAGATGGCCGACCTGTGCGAAAAGGTCGGCGCCGACATCCAGGACGTATCGCGCGGGATCGGCATGGATAACCGCATCGGCGCGAAATTCCTGCACGCCGGGCCCGGTTATGGCGGCAGCTGTTTCCCCAAGGACACGCTGGCGCTGCTGAAAACCGCCGAGGACTACGACAGCCCGACCCACATCATCGCGGCAGTGGCCAAGGTCAACGACAGCCGCAAGCGCGCCATGGGCCGCAAGGTGATCGACGCATTAGGCGGATCGGGGCCGAACGCCGTGCGCGGCAAGAAGGTCGCGCTGCTCGGCCTGACCTTCAAGCCCCACACCGACGACATGCGCGACGCCCCCTCGATCGCCATCGCCCAGACCCTGCAGGACGTCGGCGTGCAGGTCACCGCCTACGACCCCGAAGGCATGGCGGTCGCCGCGCCGCTGATGCCCGGCGTGACCATGACCGGATCGGCCTACGAAGCCGCGCAAGGCGCCGACGCAGTGGTGCTGGTCACAGAATGGGACGCTTTCCGCGCACTCGACCTGGAGCGGTTGCAGCAGGTGGTCAATGCGCCGCTGCTGATCGACCTGCGCAACATCTACGATCCGGGCGAAGTGCGCGGGGCGGGGTTTGTGTATCATAGCGTGGGTCGGCCGTAAGGCTGCAAGGTCAAAGGGAAAGTAGGTACGAGGGGCAAACTTCTCGCGCTCCCCTCGTTTTGGTCGCGCCTATTTGAGCGGGTTCCTTTCGCTATCGCCTGTATCTACTCAGGCGATGGCGAAGAAAACCGCTACCGCCCTGGTCACCGCGAGCATCGTCTCGGCATCAAGGCTTCCGATCGTCGCGCCGATCTTGTCGCGTTTTACCGACATGGCTTTGTCCACCATGACTTGCGACGGCTTCCTCAGCCCGTTGGCTGGGGTCGGTTCGATCGTCGTCCGGATCAGCGGGGCATCGACGGCCGTGCCGGATATCGGCAGCACCGTTACCGTTCCGGTCTCGTTGAACTGGTCGGACTGGATGATGACAGCGGGACGCGGTTTGCCGAAGTCGCCAGACAGCGCGATTGTTACCAGGTCACCCCGCTTCACGTCTCTCCCTCTGGGTCCAAATCGACAAGGGCGGCATCCATGAACGCGCCCAGGTCCGGGTCTGCCGCGTCGGCGGCTGCGACTATGCGCGACTGTCGCCGGCACTCCTCTGCGAACCCCGGCCGCCTTGTGTCGGGAACCCATATCTGAATGGGGCGCAAGCCCGCCGCGCGGAGTGCATCCCGACGCTTCTGGACACGCTGACTAACAGGTTCTGGCATGATGCGAGGGCTCGATAGTTACGTTACATGTAACATAGTGCGATTCGAATGAGACGCAAGGTCGACTGCCAGTTGAACAGAAAAGCCGAACCCCTAAACAAGCTGGGGACGACAATTCTGATCCCTGATCCCTGATACCTAAAAGCCAGGGGGCCTGTAAGCCGGGTTCTGTCTTGCGCAGGTTTGATCCTGCGCATGGGCAGCCATTCCTCTTGGCGCGGTGTTGCCATCGCGCTCTAGCAACCAACCCGGGCGACTGGCGTGAAACCCGCCTGTCCCGGCCCAGCTTTTGAGGCTATGCCGGGACGCGCCGCCCCTATTCGGTCTTGCTCCGGGTGGGGTTTACCATGCCGCTGCCGTTGCCGGCCGCGCGGTGCGCTCTTACCGCACCCTTTCACCCTTGCCTCAGGCTCCCGTCGCGAAGACTGGAACCTGATCGGCGGTTTGCTCTCTGTGGCACTTTCCCTGAATCCAGGGGAAACCCCCCAGACCCGGCGGGCGTTACCCGCCACCCTTGTTTCGTGGAGCCCGGACTTTCCTCGGCAGAGTTACCCCTGACGCGGCTGCCCGGCCCCCTGGCGCAGGTCAGTTAGCATCATCCGGATCATCTTCCAAGCTGTCGCGGTTGACCAGCAGTTCAAACAACAGCGCGCCGCATTCGCCATCGACTTCGCCGTCGATGATGCGCGGGCGATAGCGGCGCTGAAAGGCGCGAATCGCGGCGTGGCCGTCGGCAATATCATAGCCGAACCGTTCGAGCGCGAGATAGAACGCGCCGGGGTTTTCGTGCAGCAGCCGGATGCGCGGGCGCGGCGTTTCCATCGCCAGCCCCAGATCGGCCAGCGTTTCCCAGTCGAACAATTCGCCCGGATCCTGCTTGCGCACCGGGGCGACATCGGAATGGCCCACGACGTTGGCGGGATAGATTTTGCGGCGCCAGCAGATATCGGCGAGCAGCGGCAGCAGGGACGACATCTGCGCTTCGGGAAACGGCCGATAGCCGAATTCGTGTCCGGGATTGACCAGTTCGATGCCGATGCTCGCCGAATTGACGTCGGTGATCCCGCGCCAATAGGACCGTCCGGCATGCCAGGCGCGCTTGTCCTCCGCCACCATCCGGGTGACCATGCCATCCTCGTCGATCAGATAATGCGCCGAGACCTTCGCATCGGGATCGGTCAGCCGCGCCTGCGCAGCGGCGGCGCTCGGCATGCCGGTATAATGCAGCACCACCATCGAGATCGGCAGGGCGCGCTCGTCCCAATTGGGCGATGGAAGCTCGCGATGGATGAGTTCGTTTTTCAGCCGGACGCTCCAGGGCTCACGCGATTTTTTCAGCCGATCGGCAGCACCGCGCCCAGTACCAGCGCATCGTCGGTCAATGCATGTTGCAACTCGCCGCCTGCGCCGGCGGCAAGCTGATACAGCATCGCGGCAGGTGCGGTGCGGCTGGACAATTCGCTGGCCACCAGTTCGCCCGCCAGCGCCCGGCCGACGGTGGCATCGAAGGCGATCCGCGGCCCGCTCGCGCGTACCGCGATCTCGCACAGATCGCCGCGCAATTCGGCGGCGATGTCCAGTGTCCCGCCGCGCACCAGCGCCTCGATCGCGATCAGCGCGAAATTGAGCAGGATCTTGACCGAAGGCTTGGGCAGCGAGTCCGCGCCCATTGCCCAGTTCAGCTCGATCCGGCCGTTGTTGCCGACCAGTGCCGCGATCAGCGCCTGCGGCTCGCTGGCGGGGATGGTATCGCCGAAGCCGCCCGCCGCGCCGAATGCCAGACGGAAGAATTTCAGCTTGTCGGCCGAAATCCGCGCGCTCTGCTCCAGCAATTCATAGCAGCGCTTGCGCATTTCCGGGTCTTTTTCGTCGGCCAGCAGCTCCAGCCCGTTCATCATCGCGCCCACCGGGCTGAGCAGATCATGACACAGCCGCGAACATAGCTGGCTGGCGATATCGAGCCCCCCGAAACTGTCGGGATTCGTTCGATTGGCCGCAAGATTATTGGCAAGAGAGGTCGTCATGCGTTGGGGTCCTGTAACGGCGCAAACTGCTGGTCACGCTTTCGGGCTTGTCACATTCCGGCGCCGGGAACAATCCGGGTGATGCCACATTCGCCGGCCTGGTGAGCGCAGAGTCAACGAAGATGCGCACCCCAGCCCCTCCCACAAGCGGGAGGGGACGCGCCACTGCTCCCCTCCCGCTTGCGGGAGGGGCTGGGGGTGGGCTCTCTTAACTGCCTTATTCGCCGACGTCCACCGACCCTGACTGCCACAACAAGCCCAGCAGGGCGACTCATGCCGTCACCACGAACGGCACCGCCTCGAAGCCTTGGCTTGTATCACGCCACAGCTGCATGTCGCCGCGGGCGATGATCGCCCAGACCCGGCCATCGCCGCCGGCATGTTCGCAATCGGTGGCGGACGGGTGCGGGTGGCCGCCCGGGTGCGAATGGTAAAACCCCAGCAGCGCCGAGCCGCCCCCGCGCTCGGCACGATAGGCGCCGATCAGCGCGGCCGGATCGATTTCGAAATGCCGTTTGGGTTCCGGATGGACATTCGCGACCGGCAGCGCACGGATGATTCGGGTGGGCTCACCCGGTTCGCCGAGCAACAGCCCGCAACACTCCAGTTCGGCGGAACGCCGCGCTTCGCCGATCAGCGTGGCGATCACGTCCCTTGTCACTGCCATATCCATGCCCATCTTGTAGCCATGTCTGGGGGGCAAAGCACTATCGAAGGCGTTACCGGCGAGGCCGGCCGGGTCGACAAGATCCTGGCCGACGCCAGCGGTCTGTCGCGCGAACGCATCAAGGCGCTGCTGGGCGAAGGGCGCATCCGGCTGAACGGGCAGGCCGCGAGCCAGGCGTCGGCCAAACTACCCGTCGGCACGCATTTCGCGAATCGCCAGCCGGCGCCGGCCGCAGCGACCGCCAAGGCGCAGGACATCCCGCTTGTGGTCGTCTACGAGGACGACCAGCTGATCGTCATCGACAAGCCGCCGGGGCTGGTCGTGCACCCGGCCGCCGGCAATCTCGACGGCACGCTGGTCAATGCGCTGCTGCACCATTGCGCCGGGCAGCTGTCGGGGATCGGCGGCGTGGCGCGGCCCGGCATCGTCCACCGCATCGACAAGGACACCTCCGGGCTGCTGGTCGCGGCCAAGACCAATGCCGCGCACGAGGGGCTGGCCCGCCAGTTCGCCGACCATTCGCTGGAGCGCGCCTATCTCGCGGTCGCTGCCGGCCAGCCGCTGCCGACCGCCGGCACGGTGACCGGCGCAATCGGGCGATCTTCGGCCAATCGCAAGAAAATGGCGCTGGTCGAAGACGGGCGCGGCAAGCACGCGGTTACGCATTACCGCGTGCTGGAGCGGGTTACCCTGGGGACCGGCGAGTTTTCGGGCGGCCACGGACCGATCGGCGCCGCGGCGCTGATCGAGTGCCGGCTGGAAACCGGCCGCACCCATCAGATCCGCGTTCACATGGCGTCAATCGGCCATGCGCTATTAGGCGATGCACTGTATGGACGGACACCGGGGCCCTTGCGCAGATTGCTGGCAGACTTGCAGTTCGAACGTCAGGCGCTGCATGCCGCGACCCTGGGGTTCACCCATCCGACGACCGGCAAGACCATGATTTTCGACAGCCCGATGCCTGACGACATGCGGGAACTTCTAGTTGCCCTGCGCGCTAACGTGGTAAGCGGGGCCGGATAGTCAATACGGCAACAAGGGATTCGTGACCACCATTCCGGAATGCCATATGGGTTCCGCACCGGTGAGTTGACTCGCATAAGGACGATCGGAACCGTGAGCAGAGACACCAACCTGACGGCGATCCCCAGCCTTGGCACCGAGGCGGGGCTCAACCGTTATCTCACCGAAATCAAGAAGTTTCCGATATTGAGCCCGGAAACCGAATATATGCTGGCCAAGCGGTATCAGGAACATCAGGATCCTGAAGCCGCAGCCCAGCTGGTCACCAGCCACCTGCGACTCGTCGCCAAGATCGCCATGGGCTATCGCGGTTATGGGTTGCCGGTGGCCGAGCTGATTTCCGAGGGCAACATCGGCCTGATGCAGGGGGTCAAGAAATTCGAGCCCGATCGCGGCTTTCGCCTTGCCACCTATGCGATGTGGTGGATCAAGGCGAGCATGCAGGAATTCATCCTGCGCAGTTGGTCGCTGGTCAAGATGGGCACCACCGCGGCGCAGAAAAAGCTGTTCTTCAACCTGCGCCGGATGAAGAAAAACCTCGACGCTTACGAGGATTCGGACCTGAAGCCCGCCGACCTGACCAAGATCGCCACCGATCTGGGAGTGTCGGAGCAGGAAGTCGTCAACATGAACCGGCGCATGATGATGGGTGGCGATGCCAGCCTGAACGTGCCGCTGCGCGAAGATGGCGAAGGCCAGTGGCAGGACGTGCTGGCTGACGACAACCCGCTGCAGGATGAGACCGTGGCGCAGGCGCAAGAGGCGCATTGGCGCCACGCCCTGTTGGGCGAAGCGCTGGACAGCCTGAACGAGCGCGAACGCGCGATCCTGACCGAACGCCGACTGGTCGACGAACCACGCACCCTGGAAGAACTGAGCCAGGAATACCACGTCAGCCGCGAACGCGTCCGCCAGATCGAAGTGCGCGCGTTCGAAAAGCTGCAAAAGGCGATGCAGTCGATCGCCGGCGAACGCCGGCTGATGCTGCCGGCGGCTTAACGCGGACAGCGCGGCAGAAACCCCCCGTCCTGAGCTTGTCGAAGGGCTGCACTTCTTTCTTAAGTTGGGGCAAAGCGCGAGAAGACAAGGACAGCCCTTCGACAGGCTCAGGGACAGGCGGGTCTGGTTGGGATTCCGGTCAAGCAACGCGATCTAAGGGCGAGGTACGAGGTCCGTCGTCTTTGTGGTCGGGGCTCCCGCGTCGGTTACGGCGATACCCAGCCGGTAATCTGCGTAAAATTGCTCGATTCCGGGCTGGCCTGCACGGGCGGCGGCAATATCCGTCTGGCCGCCTGCCGCATCACCGCTGGCCTGACGGGCCAAGCCGCGCAGGTACAAAGCCGCTGCCAGTCTCGGCATCTCGTCGAGCGCCGCGTTTTCGTCGATAATCGCCGCAGCATAATCCTTGCGCCGAAACTGCACCAATGCGCGCGTGTCCAGCATCGCCGGAATTGGTCCGGACATCCTGATCGCGGTGTTCGCATCCTTCAAGGCGCGATCGAGATCGGCATCGGCAAGGCCGCGATTCCATGCGCGCGCATTGAGCAAGGCCGCGTAATTGGCATCGTCGCGGTGAAGATCCACGACGGCATCGATCATCGCCAGGCCGCGATCGGCCATTCCCAACCGCTCGTACAGCGTGACAACCGCTATCACGTCCAGCGAGCCTTTGGGTGTGGCTGCCGCTGCGGCTTCGGTATCGGCCAGTGCGCCGTGCTTGTCGCCCTTGCCCAGCTCCAGCAGCGCGCGGTGGATCAGCAACCGGTGGTCTTTGGGGGTAATGGCGAGCGCCGCGTCGATGTCCTTGACCGCCAGTTCCGGGTGGCCGCCGCGCATGTAGGCGCGAGCGCGATCGGCCAGCAGCTCGGCGCTGCCCGGCGCCAGTCCGATGGCCTCGGTAAAATCGGCGATCGACCCGATCACGTCGCCCTGGTTCAGCCGGGCAGACGCGCGCCCCGCGAATTCGTCGGCGGTTTTGGGATCAGCTGCTTTCTCGCCCGCGCCCATATTTTCGGCGCGCGTTGCGAGATGCCCGATCTCGCGGTCGGTGGTGGAGGAAAAGATCGGGCCGCCATTGTAGGTCAGAAACATCTTGCGCTGCGGCTGCGAAACCAGGATGTGATGCGCCATCAGGAAATCGACACCCAGCAGCATGTCGTGCCCCTGGTCATCGTCGCGATCGTCGATGATCCGGATCGGGCTGTTGCGGATGACTTCGCCCCCGATCGAAATCGTCCGGGTGCGCGCGATCCAGCTTTGCCGCTGGTGCGATCCGACGCCGCCCATCCTGGCGGATGCCACCACTTGCGGCGCATAGATATCGATCCCGGCGCGTTCGGCGGCGCGGCGGCCGATGATCGAAGTTGGTGACCCTGAATCGAGCACAGCACGCAGCGAATGGTCATTGATCATCACTTCGACATAGATGTGGTGGTCGTTGTCACGATCGCCACTCAGCAGGCGGGCCTCATCCACCGCCATGCCGGCGCTCCAGTAGGCCATGCCCGTCCGATTGCAGCTGGACTCCTTGAAGAGGTTGACCACCCCTTTGGCGAGATCGAATTCAGTGTCGAACATCCCCAGCAGATTCGCGCCGAGATAGCCGTTGCCGGTATCGCTGCCGCCGACGATGAACTCCATATCGTGCAAGGTTGCACCGGCGATCCCGAAGTCACGCACCCGGGCCAGTTGCGGAGAGAAGCTGCCGCCGATCCCCTTTACCAAAAAGCCGGGAGGCAGGGGCTCCGTCGGAAGTGCCAGTTCAACCGCCCTGGCACGCGGCATGAAGTTGAAAAAAGCGCCACTGTCGAGCCAGATGCGGCTGTCCTTGCCATTGAAACTGACGCGGACACTGGCACGCGGGCCTTCCATCACCACCGGAAACTTCGCTACTATGTAGATCTTGCACTTGCCGCCGTCACCAGCCTGGGCAGGTTGCGCAACAATGACGAGCAGTGCCGGCAGGCATGCGGCGCAGAGAAGGAAGCGGGCATTCATGCGCAGGAGTTGAACGGTAAACCCGAGTCGATCAAGGGATGAATTGCACCCCCTCATCCGCCTCGCTAGATCGCCGTGATGCGATTGTTCCCCCGCCCCGCGCCCGGTCATGGCTGTGTCTTTCGACTCATCTGGCTGTCGGCAATGGCCTTGCTCTATTTCCTGATCATTTCGGTCCTGATGGCGGCGGTCTACCGTTATGTACCGCCGCCGATCACCTGGACGATGATCATCGATCCGCATGGCTTCGACAAGCAGTGGGTGCCGCTGTCGCGGATCGACCGGAGCATGGTCGATGCGGTGATCGCCGGGGAGGACAGCCAGTTCTGCCGGCATCACGGCTTTGACGCCCACGCCATCGAGGTGGCGATGCTGAAGGACGAAAGCGGGAAGAAGCTGCGTGGCGGATCGACGATCAGCCAGCAGACCGCCAAGAATGCCTTTCTGTGGCAGGGGACCGGCTGGACGCGGGTGCTGCGCAAGGTGCTGGAAACCTGGTACACGGTGCTGATCGAGCATACCTGGGGCAAGCGGCGGATCATGGAGGTATACCTCAATGTCGCCGAGACCGGCCTGGGCACCTACGGCGTCGAGGCGGCGGCGCAGCGTTATTACGGGCATGGTGCGGCGCATTTGAGCCAGATCGAGGCGGCGCGGATCGCGGCCGCACTGCCCAGCCCCAGGAAGCGGGCGGTGGTCGGCGCGACCGGTTCGGTGCGGCGGCATGGCAATTCGATCGCGGCGCGCAGCGGGGTGGTCCGCCGCGGCGATCTGGACAGCTGCGTTTACGATTAGGCGATTTTGTGCCACGGACGGCGCATGACCAGCCATGACCATGCTCACGACGACCATGCGCCCCACGATCACGCCGGGCATGGGCATCACCATCATGGGCCGATGGCGGGGCGCGCCTTTGCCATTTCGGTTTCGCTCAACCTGGCATTCGTGATCATCGAGGCGGGAGCGGGGATTTTCGGCGGCTCGATGGCGCTGCTCGCCGATGCCGGGCATAATCTGTCGGACGTACTGGCGTTGCTGATGGCGTGGGGCGCGAGCCGGCTGGCCGACCGCCCGCCCTCGGCGCGCTATACTTACGGCCTCAAGAGTTCATCGATCCTGGCCGCGCTGGCCAATGCCGCGCTGCTGTGGGTGGCGCTGGGCGCGATCCTGATCGAGACGTTGCAGCGCCTGGCCCATCCCGCGCCGATTTCGGGCCATCTGGTGATGATCATCGCGGGTGCCGGCATCCTGGTCAACGGCGCATCGGCGATGCTGTTTGCGGGCGGCAACCAGAACGATCTCAACCTGCGCGCGGCGTTCCAGCACATGCTGGCCGATGCGGCGGTGTCCGCCGGGGTCGTGGTGGCCGCGCTGCTGATCACGCTGACCGGCTACAACTGGATCGATCCGGTCACCAGCCTGGCCATCCTTGCGATCATCGGCGTGGGCAGCTGGTCGCTGCTGCGCGATTCGCTGAAGCTGGGGCTGCTGGCGGTGCCCGATCAGATCGACTGCACCGCAGTGCGCGGTTTTCTTGGTCAACAGCAGGGCGTGACCGCCGTCCACGATTTGCATATCTGGCCGATGAGCACCACCGAGACCGCGTTGACCGCCCATCTGGTCATGCCAGGCGGCCACCCCGGCGACGAGTTTCTCCACCATCTTGCCGAGCGGCTGGAACACAACTTCACCATCGGCCATGCGACGATCCAGGTCGAAACCGAAGGCCATGACTGCGTCTTGCACCCGGAAGAAGTCGTCTAGGAGGGCATTTCGCTCACCGGCAGGCAGATTTCCTGGCCCGGCGCGGCGACATGCTGATCACCGGCAGCAACCGCCCGGAAAAACATGACGGCATCGAGCATCATTATATCGCGTCAAAATTGCTTGCGTTCACGCAAATTTTTGCCGCGCCCGAACCCTGGGCTACTCATGGCGCAAGGCGTCGATCGGGTTGAGGCTTGCTGCGCGCCGGGCCGGGAAATAGCCGAAGATCACCCCGATCAGGCCTGAAAACACGAAGGCCGTGATGTTGGTCAGCGGATCGAACACGAAGGGCACGTCCAGCAGCGCCGACAGCCCGAGCGAGGCGGCAAAGGCCAGCACCAGCCCGATCAGCCCGCCGATGCAGGACAAGACCACCGCCTCGACCAGAAATTGCAGCATCACCTCGCGGCCCACCGCGCCGATCGCCAGGCGGATGCCGATCTCGCGCGTCCGCTCGGTGACCGAAACCAGCATGATGTTCATGATGCCGATCCCGCCCACCAGCAGCGAGATGCCGGCCACCGCACCGACGATCGCGGTAAGCAGGCCGGTAATGCTGGAAAGCGTGTCGGCGATCTGCTTGCTGTCGAAGATGGTGAAATCATCAAGCTTGCCATTGTGGATGTTGCGGCGCTCTCGCAGCAGCGCGGCGATCGATTGCTGGACGGCGGCGCTGTCATAGGCCGGGTCCGCCGCAACGATGATGGCGCGGATATCGCGATTGCCGGTCAGGCGTCGCTGGACCGCCTTGATCGGCATGATCACCGTGTCGTCATTGTCCTGACCGAACCCGCCCTGCCCGCGCGTGGCGAGCACGCCGATCACGGTACAGCCGATCGAACCCAGCCGTAGCGTCGTGCCCACCGGCTGCTGGCCGACATAGAGGTTTTTGGTGACCGTCGAGCCGAGCAGGCAGACCGATTTGCCCGCCTGCTCCTCGTCATCGGTAAAGCGCCGCCCGTCGGTCAGCTTCCAGTTCTGGGCATCGAGATAGGCATCGCTGGTACCATTGACCGTGGTCGGCCAGTTCGCCGCGTTGAATACTGCCGTCGCCGCCGCCTGGGACTGCGCGGCGACCGCGGTGACCCCGCCAATCTGGTTGCGAATGGCCTCGACATCCGCGGGCTTGAATGGCGGCGGGGTCTGGCCGCCGCCACCGCGCCCGGTAGCGGTGCCGGGCAGCACGGCCA
Source organism: uncultured Novosphingobium sp. (assembly GCA_964245935.1). GTDB lineage: Bacteria > Pseudomonadota > Alphaproteobacteria > Sphingomonadales > Sphingomonadaceae > Novosphingobium. The sequence continues at coordinate 10,092 of CAXTOS010000016.1, read as the reverse complement.
GGATATTGGCGCCGAGCCCCGACACCTGGTCATGGACCGACCGGGCCGCGCCCTTGCCCAGCGTGACCATCGTCACCACCGCGAAAACCCCGATGACGATGCCCAGCACGGTCAGGATCGAGCGCAGCACGTGGCGCCGGATCGCGCGGACCGCGAGCAAGGCCGTGGTCGCGATCAGGCGCGTGGACGAAACGGTCCCGGTCATGCCGCCTTCCTGTCGATCGATTCCACCAGCCCGTCGCGGAACTGGACGATCGTGCGCGCATAGGATGCCATTTCGGCCTCATGCGTCACCAGCAATACCGTGATGCCGTTGGTGCGGTTGAGATCGGTGAGCAGTTCCATGATCTCGATCGATCGTTCGCTGTCCAGATTGCCGGTCGGCTCGTCGGCCAGCAGCACGTCGGGATGCGTGACGATGGCGCGGGCGATCGCCACGCGCTGCTGCTGGCCGCCGGACAATTCGGCCGGCGTATGCCTGGCCCATGGCGCCAGCCCGACCTGATCGAGCGCCGACATGGCCATGGTGTGCCGGGTTCGCGAGTCCTCGCCGCGATACAGCAGCGGCAGTTCGACATTTTCCAGTGCGGTCGTCCGCGCAAGCAGGTTGAAGCCCTGGAAGACGAAGCCGAGATAGCGGCGGCGCAGCAGCGCGCGCTGGTCGCGGCCGAGATGCTCGACATGATGCCCGCGGAACAGAAAGCTGCCGGTGGTGGGCACATCAAGACAGCCCAAAATGTTCATCGTCGTCGATTTGCCCGAACCGGACGGGCCCATCACCGCCATGAAATCGCCCTGCCCGATATCGAGATCGACCCCTTTGAGCGCCTGGAACGCCGCCTCGCCCGAGCCGAAGCGCTTGGTCACCCCAATCAGGCTGATCAGGGGCTCGATCATGAGCCGGCCGCCGCCACACGCCCGGTAATGACGCGCGCGCCCGGTTTCAGGCCGGAACCGGTTACCGCCGTCAGCGCGCCATTGCTGCTGCCGATGGTGACATGGACCGCGCGCGGCGTCTTGCCATCGTCACCCAGGACATAGACCAGCTGGCGGCTGCCCCGTCCGATGGTTGCGGTCTTGATTTGGCCGGCCACGCCGAACCCGCCGCTGCCCTGCCGGGGCCCGATCTGGATCCCGCCGCTGGCCGTGTTGCTGTCGGGGGTAAAGCGCAGCGCGGCGTTGGGCACCAAGATCTGGCCGCGCTCCAGCGAGGCAAGGATGCTGGCGGTCGCGGTCATGCCGGGGCGCAGCAGCAGTTCCGGGTTCCGCACCTCCAGCGAGGCGGTATAGGCGACGACCGTGGCGGTCGAGCTGACGGTGGTGCCGGCGCTGTTGATCGTGGGCGTGGCATTGGCGCCCAGATCGATGCGGGTGACCGCGCCCGAAAAGCTGCGCCCCGGATAGGCGTCTACCGCGAAGCTGGCGCCGTCGCCCACCGCAACTTCGCCGATGTCGGCTTCGTCCACCTTGACGTCGAGCTTCATCGCGGTGAGGTCTTCGGCGATGGTGAACAGCGTGGTGACGCTGAACGCTGCCGCCACGGTCTGCCCCGGCTCGACCTGCCGCGACAGCACGACCCCATCGACCGGCGCATAGATCGTCGCCTTGGCCAGATTGGTGCGATTGCTCGACAGCGTCGCCCGGGCTTGCGCGACTTGCGCTTGCGCCACCTTGAGATTGGCACCGGCGCGCTCGAAATCGCCGCGCGCGGTGTCGAGTTCGGTCTGCGACGGCACCTTGCCGCCCGACAGCCGGGCAACCTCCTGATAACGGTGCAGGGTCGCGGTGGACTGGTTCAGCGTCGCGCGGTTCTGCGCAACCGAGGCCTGCGCCGACAGCAGTTGCGCCTGGGCTTGCATCACCGCATCGCGGAACAGCGTCGGATCGAGCTGCGCCAGCCGCTGGCCCTGTTTGACGTGATCGTTGTTCGCCACGAACACCCCCACGACGATGCCGGATTCCTCGGAGCCGACGTTGACCTGCTTGGTCGGGGCGAGGTTGCCGGTGGCCGACACGGTAACCGCCAGATCGCCGCGCTGCACCGGTTCGGTGACATATTTCGGGGCGGCACGGCCACTGACCAGCGCATATAGCACTACCGCCAGCACGATCACGGCCACCGCAATCCCGCCCCATTTCAGCCAGCGCCTGCGGGGCGGCACTTCTTCCTGCCCGAGAAATTCGGCGATCGTGGTATCGGTCATGCAGGTGATCCATTGGGAGGCTGCCAGCCGCCGCCGAGCGCGAGATAAAGCTGTACCAGCGCGGTCGCCTGCCCCGCCTGCGCCGAGGCCAGCGCATCGCGCGACGACAGCAGCGTCTGCTCGCTTTGCAACAGGGTCAGGAAATCGATCAGGCCGCTGCGATACTGGCTGCGCGCAAAGATCGCCGCATTGTTCGAGGCCTCGCTGGCGATGGCGTATTGCGCCTGTTGGTCCTGGGCCGCCGACAACGCCTGCATGCCGTTCTCGACGTCCTCCAGCCCCGCCAGCACCGTCCCCTTGTACGTCGCAAACGCCCCATCGGCGCCCGCGCGGGCCGAACGGACCTGCGAATGCAGCCTGCCGCCGTCGAAAATGGTCTGGGCCAGGCCGGCAAACAGCGTGCCGGTGATCAGGTCGGTCAGCCCGGTGAAATGGCTGCCCTGTGCAACAAGGTTGCCGGTGATCGTCAGCGCCGGATAAAGCTGCGCCTCCGCCACGCCGATTTGTGCCGTGGCCGCAGCCAGGTTGCGCTCGGCGGCGCGCACGTCGGGCCGCTGGCGCAGCGTATCGGCCGGAATGCCGACGGCAACCCCGTCCGGCCCGCGCGGGATCGGCGCAGGCGCGGCAAGGACATCGCGCAGCGCGCCGGGCGCCTGCCCGGTCAGCACGCCGATCCGGTTGACCGCGCTGGTAAAGCTGGTGTCGAACTGCGGGATGGTCGCGGCGGTTTGGGCGCGCTGGGCGCGGGCCTGTTCCTCATCGATCGAAGAGACCAGCCCGGCCTGCACCCGCCAGCCCGCGATGGCAAGATTGTCGTCCTGGGTGCGCAGCGTATCGCGCGCGATCGCCAGCCGCGCCTGGGCCAGGCGCGCGGCAATATAGTTGGTCGCCACTTCGCCGGCCACCGACGTGCGCACGCCGATCAGGTTGAACAAGGCCGCATCCGCGCTCGCCCTGGCCGCCTCGACCGAACGCCGGTTGCCACCGAAGATATCGGCCTGCCATGATGCATCCAGCCCCAGCGACAGCGTATCGAAGGCATGATTCCCGCCAGGCTGCGGCACACCGTCGACGACCGCCGACCGGGCATATTGCGCGGTGTGGGTTTCGCCGGCGGATCCGGTCACCGTGGGCAGCAGGCTGGCGCGGCTCTGGACCAGTGCCTCGCGCGCCTGCCGCAGCCGCGCCTCGGAAACCGCGATATCGAGATTGGCAGCGGTCGCGCGGGCGATCAGACCGGTCAGCAGCGGATCGTTGAATCGCTGCCACCAGCTTGCCAGGTCGACGGGTGCGGCGGGCGGAATGGGCTGGGTATATCGCGCGGGCACGGCCAGCGCGGTGGACAGCGGCGGTGCGTAATCCGGCCCGACGGCACAGCCCCCCAGCAATACCGCCCCCAGCAACGTCAACGCCCGCAATTCGGCCCCCGGCAATCTGGTCCCTGCCGTCATCTCATATCGCCATCATTGCCCAGCGGGTCACCCGGCTGGCAGTCGCGTTCGCGGCAGATCGCCTCCAGCATCGAAAAGCGGATGGCTGTCAATCGATAACATCGAAATTCATCATCACCGTGCGGCGTCCCGTGGCAGAATGAGGTTCAGCGTCACCGCGATCAGCGCTGCCGGCAACACCCCGGTCGACAGCAGCACGCGCAGCGTTTCCGGCACATGGGCAAGCGCACCCGGTTCAAGCTGGAGCCCCATGCTCAGCGACAAGGCAATGCCGAAAATCAGCATGTTGCGCTGGCCCCATTCGACCGCCGACAGCATTGACAGCGCCGAAGAGGCGACCATGCCGAACATGACGATCACCCCGCCGCCCAGCACCTCGATCGGGATGGTGGTGATGATCGCGCCGATCTTGGGCAACAGTCCGCACACGATCAGGAACACCGCGCCGATCGTCACGACGTGCCGGCTCATCACCCCGGTGATCGCGATCAGCCCGACGTTCTGGCTGAAGGTGGTGTTGGGCATCGCCCCGAAAATCGCCGCCAGCGCGGTGCCGACCCCATCGGCGGCCACCGCGCCCTTCAGTTCATCATCGGTTGCCGGGCGATGGGCGTTGTTCTTGCAGATCGCCTCCACATCGCCGATCGATTCGATCGACGAGACGAAGCCGATCAGGCAGAACCCCAGGATCGCCGAGGCCGATAGCGCAAAGCCGAAATGAAACGGCGACGGCACGATCAGCCATCCCGCCCTGGCCACCAGCGCAAAGGAAATGCGCCCCATCGCCGCCGCCAGCCCATATCCGGCCAGCAGCCCGATCAGCACCGAGGCGGTGGACCAGATGCCGCGGCCAAAGAATTTCAGTGCCAGCGTGGTTACCACCACCACCCCGGCCAGCAGCCAGCTGGACCCGGCCCCATAGGCGGGCGTGCCGATCGCCGGCACTCCGCCCGCGGAATATTGCACGCCCACCCGCATCAGCGACAGACCGATCATCAGCACGATCAGCCCGGTCACCAGCGGCGGCAACGCGAACCGGATGCGCCCGACAAAGCGGCTGAGCCCGGCGTGCAGCAGCCCGCCGCATAGCGCCGCGGTGGTCAGCGTGCCCATTGCCGAGGGCCCCTTGCCCGCCACGATCGGGATCATGATCGAGATGAACGCAAAGCTCGTCCCCTGCACCAGCGGCAGCCGCGCCCCGATCGGTCCGATGCCGATGGTCTGCAGCAGCGTGGCGATCCCGGCGAACAGCATCGACATCTGGATCATGTAGATCAGCTCGCTTGGGTCCGGCGAGCCAAAGCCGAAGCCGGCGGCACCCGCCACGATGATCGCCGGGGTCAGGTTGCTGACGAACATCGCCAGCACATGCTGGATGCCCAGCGGAATCGCGATGGCCAGGCCGGGGAAGTAATCGGGATCGCTAGCTAGCTCGGGGGAGAGCAGGCCTTGAATGGGCCTCACAGCTGCCGGCTCCGCGCTCACCTCAAAATCCTCCCGCTTTGGGGGAGGATTGCCATGTTCAGTCATCCGACGAACTCCATCAATCGCGTGACCGAGCGGCGGGCAGCGCTTAGCACTTCGTCGCGCCGCGCCTGGACCAGTTCGCCATCGCGCACCACCGCGTGGCCCTCGACGAACACGTCGCGCGCGGCGGCAGGCGGGCACAGCACCAGCGCCGCCACCTTGTCCCAGGCGCCGGCCGACGCGGGCGTATCCATATCCCAAACGGCAAAGTCCGCACGCATGCCCGGCGTCAGCAGGCCGCAATCGCTGCGCCCCAGCACTTGCGCGCCGCCGCGAGTCGCCAGATACAGCGCGCCACGCGGATCGAGCGCCCCGGCGCCCCCGGCCACGCGCTGCAACAACATCGCCTGGCGCGCCTCGGCCAGCAGATTGCCGCTGTCGTTGGAGGCGGACCCATCCACGCCGATGCCCACGGCCACGCCAGCCGCGATCATCGCCGCGATCGGCGCGATGCCTGATCCCAGCCGGCAATTCGAGCAGGGGCAATGGGCGATCCCGGTGCCCGTGCGCGCGAATAGCGCGATTTCGCGCGCATCGAGCCGGACGCAATGGGCATGCCACACGTCAGCCCCGGTCCACCCCAGGCTTTCGGCGTAATCGCCGGGCCGGCAACCGAACCGTTCCAGCGAAAAAGCCACGTCGTCGGCATCCTCGGCCAGATGGGTGTGCAGCATCACGCCCTTTTCGCGCGCCAGCAGCGCCGCATCGCGCATCAGCCCCTGGCTGACCGAGAACGGCGAACACGGCGCCACGCCGACGCGCACCATGGCGCCGGCCTGCGCATCGTGAAAGCGGTCGATCACCCGGATCGTGTCGTTCAGGATCGCGCGCTCATCCTCGACCAGATCGTCCGGCGGCAGGCCGCCCGCGCTGTGCCCGACGCTCATCGCGCCGCGCGTGGGATGAAAGCGGATGCCGATCGACCGCGCGGCGGCGATCGTATCATCCAGCGTGACGCCATTTGGGAACAGATACAGGTGATCGGCGCACAGCGTACAGCCCGACAGCGCCAGCTCGGCCAGCCCCAGCCGGGTCGCGGCGTAGACATCATCGGGCGTGTATCGCGCCCAGATCGGATACAACCGCCGCAGCCAGCCGAACAGCGAGGATTCGATCGTGCCGGGCACCGCGCGGGTCAATGTCTGGTAGAGATGGTGATGGGTATTGACGAGCCCCGGCGTTACCACGCAGCCATCGGCCTGGATCACGACATCGGCGGTTTCCGTCAACCGCGCCAGCTCTGCCGTGGCTCCGACCGCCACGATCACGCCATCGGCAAAAGCCAGCGCCCCCTGCGCGATCTCGCGGCGGGCGTCGTCCATCGTCACCAGCACATCGGCATTGCGGATGACCGTCAGCACGGCGGCTCCCCTCCCGCTTGCGGGAGGGGCTGGGGGTAGGCACTTGCTGCTTGCAACGTCGAGAGGAAGAAGAAGAGGAAGTGCCCACCCCTGACCCCTCCCGCAAGCGGGAGGGGAACTGCGCCTGCCGTTCCATTCGCGCCAGTGCGATGGCGTGCGCTCACTGCGGCGGGGCTTTGTCGTAGCGATCCCAATGCGCCAGCAATTCGTCGATCACCACCGAGCCGGTGCGATACAACCCCTCCAGCGCGGCCAGCATGCCCGAATAGCCCTGATTTTCGCGCAGCAGGTGGTCGGCGGCGGACACCCCCGGCGGCGGCATGGTGAAATTGCTGCCCGCGCGCAGCACCATCACCCGGTTGCGATCGGCGTGGCCGATGCGCGACAGATAGGTGATCGACTGGAACGTGCCGGTCTCCTCCATCGCCGAGGTGACGAACACCCCCTTGCCCCCGGTCCAGAACTTGACCCAGTCATGCGCCCAGTCGGTCATCATGGCGCCGTGCCAGAAGGTCATTGCCGCCAGCTGGTCACCCTGCAGCACGAACGGCGGCTTCTGCGCCATCGGAAAGCCGGTATACTGCGCCCGTTCGGCAGCGATGGCCAGATCATCGCCCAGCGCCAGGTTTTTGGTCAGCCCGTAGGCCCAGTTCGACAAGGCCGGATTGAGCTCGAACATCTCGCCATTGTCCGGGCTGAGCGGGGTGGGATCGTTCGGCCCCTTGCTGTTCAGCGCGAAATAGCCCGTTTTCCAGTCGTGGGGAATTTCGCGCGGATCGATCTCATGCGCCAGATCGCCATCGACCAGATAATGCGCCCAGGCGACCGAGCCGATAGAGGCCCGATGCGGGTCGATCCCGGCAATGCCCGCCACCAGCCAATAGGCGCGGGAAAGGTCGAAGCGCGGATCGAGACCCAGCGCCAGCGTGGCGGTGGCCGATTTGATCGAGCCCATCCCCGTCACGATCCCCAGGATCTGCGTCTCGGGATTATAACAGACCTCGTGGTAAGACTGGGGAAAGGCGAAGCAGCTATCGAGATGGCGGCGCTCTTTCCAGAACTGGAACTCGCCCGGCGCATCGCCGCTGTCCTTGCCGATCTCGAACATGGTGACGATCACGATGCGGACCGGCAGGGCATGGGCGCAGGGGCCGCCGGGTAAGCATTTTTGCACCGCGGCCACGGTTTGCGCGACGGTCTCGGCGCGGGCGGGCGCTTGCCAGACTACGGACAGGGCGAGAAAGAACCCGGCGATCCGGGGCAGAATATGCATGCGACAGGCCTTCACGACTTAAAGCTCCTCCCCCGTAAGGGGAAGGTGGGGTGGGGGTGCAATCACGCTTGGCGGGGAAGCCCGGCTTAGCCTCCCTCCCCCATCCTCAACCCCCCCCCGGCGGGGAGGGGAGACGAGTCAGGGTCACCCCGCCTGGTATCAGAACTTGTACTTGACGGTCGCCTGCCAGCTGCGCGGCAATTGTGGCAGCGCGATGTCGGCACCGAAGTAGTCCTGACCGCCGGCGCGGAAGTAGCGCGCGTTATTGGCGTTCTTGACCGTCGCGCGGAACAGCCACGGCCCCGTGGCGTAGGAAATGCCCACGTCGAGTAACCAGTAGGCCGGCAGCTTCACCGTCTGCGTATAATTTGCGAACACAGCGTCGACGTGGCTGAGGTCGCCGCTGACCGCGATACCATTATCGAAGGCGTAAGTCGCCGTCGCCGAGGCGACGTTTGCTGGTTCACCCGGACGCCGGGCCAGATTTTCGTTCGGAATGGGAATGTTACCCGTTTGCGAGCCGCCGAAGATCAGCGTCGGGTTGACGCCGACCAGATCGCCCGCCCCAAAATAGTTGAAATAAGACCCGGCAACCAGCGCGCCGATATTGATCACCTTGATGTGCGTAAATGCAGCCGTAACCAAAAGATGACGATCGACCGACCAGCGAAGTTCTGCTTCGATACCCTTGGTTTGAAGTATCTGATTAGTAAGACCGGACTCGGCGCCGGCCTGGATGCGTTTCTGCTTGTAAACCGATACGGCCGCATACAGTTTCTTGTCCAGAAACTCGCCTTTGATGCCCCCTTCTAGCAGGTTAGATTTACCAAGTACCTTGTGATTCAAGATATTTATCGGATAAAGTTCGGAGCCCTCCCCGGCGACTACAGTGGTCTGGCGCGCAACGGTCACGTAGGGGACAAGGCCGATCTCCGACTTGTATGACAGGCTGGCATTCCAAGACCAGCCGCCTTCGGTGTCGGATTGTTTGGGCGCGATTGGCGGGTTAAACGGACTGCCGTAGACATCCAATGCGATTTGGGTCGGATCGTATTTCGACAGAATTGCGGATGTTACAGAATGAACGCTATCATAGCGCACCCCACCGATGAAATCGAAGCCGATATTGGAATCGATATCGACCAGTCCCGCCATACCCAGATCGGTGTAGTGGCCGTTGACGTAGTCCGAATAGCTGCTGTCTATCTGGGTTGATAACAGCCGAGTGTCATACGGCTGGTAGATGTCGTTCTGGCTGATATCCGGGCGGTTCCAGTATTCATTGCCAAAGTCATCGGCAAAGTGGAAGTGAGTGAGGCGTAGGGAAGGAGAGGCCTGAACAGAAATCTTTGCAAAGGAAGTCTTGAAGCTGTCAGACAATACAATTTTATCTTCTAGTACGTAAGATTTGAAGGCCTGCGAAAAACCGTAGGCATTTTCGTTCAGGTTTTTGCCGCCATCGTAAAACAGCTGGTTCTTTATCTTCAGATCGCCGCCCCCGTCGTAAATCAGATCGAAATAAGCCGTGTTCTGTATGTTGTTGTTCTTGTCATCTGGCCCGGTCAGCGTGTCTTTCATGCTGAGATGAGTCGTTCCCGGGTTGAGCAGCGCCCAATCCGGATAGTTCGCGGTTACGCAGGCTTGATTGTTCACATAGCCTGACGGACCAGCGCCGCCGCCGCACCCGAACGAACCGAAAATCGTCAGGCCGCCGAACGGGGGGCCGCCATTGGCGGCATAACCCTCCTGGTTCGAGATCTTGCCGTCGCCGTTCGTATCAACACTGCGTGATTGTCCCGTGATATAGGTGCCGTGATCGATCAAATCCTGCGTCAGGCGGTTCCAGCCGCTGTTCTGCACGCTGTCGTATTTCTGATAGGTGTAGCCGAATTCGGTGCGCAGGCTGGAGGTGATGTCGGTATCGAACGCGGCCGAGAACAGCGCGTTCCTGGTTTTGACATAGCGATAATAGCTATCCGAATCCTCGACCTCGGCATACAGACTGTAACCAAACTTGTGACCGCCGATATTGCCCGGCCCGGTTATGCTGCCCTTGAGAACCTTCCTGCCCCAGCTCCCGAGGTCCAGCTCCATATCGCCCTTGGCCTCGGCAGAGTAAGTGCCGTTGGCGGCGCGCGCGGTCTTGGGGACGAAGTTCATGTAGCCGCCGATCTTCGACGGGCCGTAGATCACGCTGGCCGGACCACGCACGATTTCGATGCGGTCGGCTGCCCCGCTCGGGGTCCCGTAGTTGCCGGGGTTGTCCAGACGGACCA
>CAXTOS010000015.1:0-35038 GCA_964245935.1 uncultured Novosphingobium sp. | reverse complement strand
AAAACTTCCCTCATGGGAATCCCTTCCGATTCAATCGGGTCACAATCCGCTCTAGCTAGGGCCACCGACGAAAAGCCGGCCCTGTTCTTTCGAGGGGGCCGCTTTTTATCCGAGGCGAAAATCCGGGGGGGCCGAAGCCCCCCCGGCCAATCAGAACTTGGTGCCCAGCCGCACGCCATAGGTGCGCGGTGCGTCGTAGGAAACCTGGATACGCTCCCGGCGGCCGACCACACCACTGGTCAGCGATGCCCGATCGGTCAGGTTCTGGCCGTAGGCCTCGATATAGGTTTTGCCAGAGGCATCGGTCCAGCGCAGCGCGGCGTCGAACTTGTCGTAGGCCTTCTGGAAATCCAGCGGGGTGTTGTAGTCGGTCGTGTAATAGCTAGCCGAGTGCAGCCAGGTGCCCGAGGGCGTAATGGTGCCCGCCTTGCCCAATTCGAAGTCGTAGGATGCCAATATGGTCGACTTGAATTTCGGCGACTGGGGAATCTTGTAGCCTGACAGATCGACCGAGGCCGGATCGGCACCGCCGGATGCGCCAGAGAAATTGTTGCCGCTGATATAGTGCGTATATTTGGCGTTCAGGAACGACACGGTTACATCTATGTGCATGTTGGGCACAGGATTGGTGAGTAACGCGACTTCGCCACCATAGCTTCGGGCCTTTCCGGCGGATCCGAAATACGAAACCTGCGGAGTGTAGACGTTGATCTGCAGATTGCTGAACTTGTTGTAGAAAATTGCGGCGTCCAGTTCCGCCTTGCCGTCCAGCAGCTTGGTTTTGACGCCGCCTTCATAAGCCGAAACCTTTTGCGGGGCATAGGAACTGGGGATCGTCGGGTCGCCGCCGGTATCGTTGACACCGCCGGATTCAAAGCCGGTGGATGCGCTGGCGTAGATCATCGTGTTGCGGTTGGGGGTATATTGAATGCCCGCGTGCCAAGTGCCGCTGCTGAATTTGGGTGAGCCTGAAGTCTGGCTGTAGGGCGTCGTGAAATCGAAGGTGGCTGGCGGCGCATCGGCGTAGTCGGCGAAGGCAAACGCCTTCTTTTCGTGACTGTAACGTGCACCGGCAATCAGTTTCAATGTGTCGGGAATGATCGCGTAGCTTGCCTGCCCATAGAGCGCAAAGGCATTGGTGGTAAGCGCTGTCGATTCCTTGTAGCCGTCGGTGGTCGCGTTGGGAGCGGTGATGGTCTGCTCATAGGTCTCGAAAATGCTGTCATGCAGATAGTAGACACCGGTGATCCACTGGAACGGCGAGTGGCCATTCGATGCCAGTTGGAGTTCCTCGGTAAAGGTTTTGGCGCGCGTGTTGGGCTCCTGAATGCCCGAGCCATAGCCGAACGCCTCGAACTGTTTGCTTGACTGATCGTTGTCGGCGCTGCGGAATGCTTTAAAGTGCGTGTAGCCAGTGATCGACTTTAATGTTGCGGCGCCCAGGTCGACGGCGATCTGACCCGATACGTAATCCTCGGCGATGTGCTCGAACGGCTGGTAGTCCCAGTTGTTTGTCCATGCGCCGCCGGTGACGGGCAAGCCGACGTCCTGGCCGCCCACGTTGGGCGAGCCGTTGGGGACCGAAGGATTGACCGCGTAGGGCTTGCCATAAAACGACTGGTAGCCGGTGGCCGGATTGATCAGCGTCCCCGCCACCTTGTAGCCATAGGAGCCGGCTCCGGCATCGTCTCGGCGCCATGTCCCGGCATGCAGCGTCACATCGATATTGCTGGTCGGGGTCCATTTGACGTTGATCCGCTCGGCGTTTTCATTGTCGTCGTCCAGCACTACGCCCGGCGTGGTCGAATGGACATAGCCGTCGTGCTTTTGAAACACGCCTGCCACCCGGACCTGCAGATTGTCGTTCACGGGATAGTTCACGAAACCGGCGATGCGCGTTTCGTTGTAGTTACCCTTGTCGATATCCAGGCCGACGCCCAGATCCTTGGTCGGCTCCTGCGTGACCACGCTGACATTGCCGCCGAAGGTGTTGCGGCCGTACAGCGTGCCCTGCGGTCCGCGCAGGATTTCGATACGCGCCACGTCGAAGATCGGGATGCTCTGCTGCTGGGTGCGGCTCTGGTAGATGCCGTCGACGTAAAAGCCGATGACCGGGTCGTTCTGCGCCGAAACCAGGCTAGTGCGCACGCCGCGAATGGCCGGGAACGAGTCCGACCCCTGCGTGCCCCAAGTAAAGCCAGGGGTAACGAACTCGAGCCGCGAGACATTGTCGGCATGCAGTTTGTTGAGCTGGTCGGAATTGAGCGCCGTGATCGAGATCGGCACATCGCGCAGCTTTTCCGAGCGGCGCTGTGCGGTCACGATAATCTCGCCGTTGTTGCTGTCACCGGCTGCGGATGCGGTGGCCGGGACGGGCGTGCTTGTCGGCTGGGCGCCGGCGATGGCCGGTATACTGCTCGCGGCGACCGCCAGCACGGAAGCGCTCAGAAGTGTTTGATAGACCCGCATGTTTTGCCCCTTAGCCCTGATGTGCAGCCAAGCTATCGCAGATCTGAAACGATGTCCATGAATTTTTGCATTCGAAATCATTGTTTTTTCACAAAACAGACTTCTAACAGGCGATTGATGTATCATATTGAAATATATATATTAAATAGCAGGCGCTATCTATCTGTCAGAAATAATGAGGCCAAATTCGGGGTTTGCTGTGAAACTCTCAGGCTCATGCGCTGCTTCCGAATTCATCCGCCGGCATTGCTGAGGAGCGCGCTGCTGCCGTTCAGCAACTGGCCCGCGAACAGGCGCTGTTCTGGCGGCGCACCGCCATCCTCGATCCGTTCAACCAGCATCGCCACCGCCGCCTCGGTCATCCGGCGCACCGGTTGACGGATTGAGGTAAGGTCATAGCTGCCCCATTGCGCCGGGCCCGAGCCGTCGAACCCTACTACCGACAGATCATCGGGAATTTTCAGCCCCAGGTCTTTTCGCGCGGCGTCCATCGCACCGATTGCCATCAGGTCGCTGACCGCGACCACCGCATCGAGATGATCGACCTCCGCGTAGAGCCGGTGCATGGCACTGTGGCCGCTGGCATAGGAAAAATCACCGGGGAATACAGGCACATCGCGAATATCGGCACCCGCCAGAGTAGCCAGCGCGGAATTCCGCCTTTCTTCCGCGACATAATTATCGGTCGGCCCGCAAATCAGGCCAAAACGGCGATGGCCTGCAGCAAGCAGCCGTTCCACCAGAGCACGTTCGCCCGCGACTGAATCGCAGCGCACCGATGCTGCCCCACTGGCCACGCGATTGTACAACACCAGCGGAACGCGACGTTCGGCGAACTGGGCAACCTGGGCTGCCGAAAGCCGGGCGGCGGAAATGACCCCGTCCACCGAGTGCCGCCAGATCTGGTCTAGCACTCCATCAACATCGCTCTCGGCGGTGAGGGAAAACAACAGTACGCGGATGTCGCGCTCGTTCAGCCGTTCGCTCAATTCCGCCAGGACTTCAGGGTAATAGAGGTTGGTGCGGGTCGATATGACCAGCGCCACGATGTTGCTACGCCGGGAAATCAGACCCTGCGCCAGCGCATTCGGATGGTAGCCGATCTCCTTGGCAATCTTGAGGATCAGTTCGCGCTTGGCCGGGGCGATTGAGGCGTTGGCCGCAAAACAACGCGATACCGCCGACTGCGACACCCCGGCAATGCGCGCAACATCATAAGAAGTGGGACGGCGCCCCTTTTCGATCACGATCGACGTCGATTTTTTGCTCGTCTGCGCCTTTGGCATGCCCGCCCCCAAAGCTGGAAAGATGTGCATGTAAAGGGCTTGGCGACTTGGGGCAAACGTCGAAACGCACACCCGCGAGATGGAAGATGACATCTGCATTCGAATTCACTAAGGCTTGGCGCCACGAGCTATCCTGCAATCAGGAACAATTCATGATCTCTGCGCCCCAAGGCTTTTCCCAGTCCACCAGCTATATCAAATCGCCTGCGCGCGACCAGTTTGCCGACAATGGCGATGTGACCGGGCTGGTCGCCAAAATCCTGGCCGACGTCGGTGCCGAAGGCGACGCGGCGGTACGCCGTTATTCGGTGCGGTTCGATAAGGCCGACCTCGACAGTTTCGAGGTTACACCGGCCCAGCGTCAGGTCGCGTTGGCAGAACTGGACCCGCAAACCCGCGCCGATACCGAGTTTGCCATCGACAATGTCCGCCGCTTTGCCGAAGCGCAACTGGCGACAATTCTGCCGTTAGAGGTGGAGCCGATGCCGGGCCTCCACCTGGGCCACCGGGTCATTCCCATTGAGCGAGTGGGCGCGTACGTGCCCGGCGGGCGGTTCCCACTGTTGTCAGCGCCGATCATGACCATTGTTCCGGGAAAGGTCGCCGGTTGCAGCGAAATCGTTGCCTGCCTGCCGCCCAATGCCCATCGCGCGATGATTGCGGGCTGCCATCTGTCTGGCGCAGACCGGATCTTCCGTATCGGCGGTGCGCAGGCAATCGCCGCCATGGCCTTTGGTACGCATTCCATACCCAAGGTCGACAAGATCGTGGGTCCGGGCAACGCTTTCGTGAACGAGGCCAAGCGGCAGGTATTCGGGCCAGTCGGCATCGATCAGCTCGCCGGACCATCGGAGATATTCATCCTGGCCGATGCGACCGGCGATCCCGAACTGATTGCCAGCGACTTGCTGGGGCAGGCCGAACATGATGTGCGGACGCGGGTCGGTCTGATCACCACCGACCGTGCCCTGGCTGAAGCGACCGTCAAGGAAGTGGAGCGCCAGTTGCAGATGCTGGCCACCGCGGCGGTGGCGAGCGAAAGCTGGACCAATTATGGCGAGGTGCTGCTGTGCGCGGATGAGGCGGCCATGATCGCCTATTCCGACCATGTCGCGGCTGAACATCTGCAAATTCACACCGCCGACCCGCATGGCATGGCCAAAAAGCTGCGCAATTACGGCTCGCTGTTCATCGGCGAGAATGCGAGCGTGGTTTATTCGGACAAGAACGTCGGCACCAATCATACTCTGCCGACGATGGGCGCGGCGCGTTACACCGGCGGGCTATGGGTTGGCTCTTATGTCAAAATTGCCACTCATCAGTGGTTGGAGGACAAGGCCGTCAAGGTAATTGCCCCGCCGGCAATCCGCCAGAGCGGCAGCGAAGGGTTGGAAGGCCATCAGAAGGCCGCTGCCATTCGCTATGATCGGATGCGGCGAACGGTCTGATTGGCACTATTACGCTGTTGCAAGCACAGCGCGGCGATTCACTGCCGGCGCTGGGGATTGCCACGCTGCTCTGGCAATGACCGAGCCAGGCATCATATGCCCTCCATCCGGAGCGGTGATTTTGTCGGCCAGCCATTATCAGGGTCTGACGCTCAACCGAACACCGGCATCGTGGGGTTTTCCGTTCCGCGCACGACCACCGCAACACAGGGCACCGAGGCGGTGTTGCGGAACGCACGTGGCAAGGACACCGGCACCGACAAGGTGTCGCCAGCGCCCATGAACAGGCTGCCGCCGGGCCAGCTGACTTCCAGCGTCCCCGACTGGATAAAGATGACTTCCGCTTCGCTGCGGCTGTGCAGCGGCACATAGGCACCGCTCTGCAAGGTCAACTCGCGCAGGTTGAAGCCATGCGGCCACCAGCCGGCGATCGGCCCGGATGCAAAGCTGTCGGCAGTGGCGACGGGTACGATAACGCCAGCCTCCACCACGCCATCTCCTGCCAGCGGCGAAGCAGGATTAGGCAGCGCCGTCCCCGCGCGCGACACGCATTGCAGTAGCTGATCGATTGGTGGCGTTATCAACTCCGCCGCCGCATCGGCAGAAATTGCTGTTTCCAACGCGACATCGCGCAATTCGTAATCGCCAGTACTGGTATCGATCAGCATTCCACCCTTGGCCAGCTTCAGGCCAAAGTCGGCGGCTGCTTCCAGTACCGCCGGCGCCCAGGTGACCTTGCCGGGATCGTTTTGCCCCAGCACGAACCATATGAAACCGGTGCCCTCGTCGATCTTTTCAAAACCCCGAAACATATGCGTCGGCGCCGACATGACATCGCCGGGTGCGATATCCAGTGTGCCATCTTCGCCGTTCGGGCCGAAAATCAGCCGCCAATGACCTGAATGCACCACGAACACCTCAGCGGTCTCATGGCTATGCTGGGAATTCTTGCATCCCTCGGGCTGGCGCGCCCCACCGATGTTGAAGCCATGCGGCGGGGTGATGTGCACGAACTGGTCGGGGCTTTCGGAAACTCCCGCACCGATGATCGTGAAATTCTCCTTTTCGGTTGAACCCGGCGTGCGCGTGTCGATAAATGCGGTACGGCATGGCACCAGATCGGCATACCGCACCAGGCGCGCCGCCATTGCCTCGGATGTCCATTCAGTCACAGTTTGCTCCATTATCGCGTCAGCCCCGCACACCACTTGCATTCGAATGCAATTGTGGTAGGCTATCGCTTGGCAAGTTGCAACATCTATAACATCTATGGTGTGCAGCCCATCAAGACCGTTAACCGCGACGGGCGTACTGCCAACGGGGGAATGGACACAGTGAACGCCTTTCAGTGCATCGATCCTAATTGGCCGCTGGTGCTGCTGCCAGGGACCTTGTGTGATGCGCGGGTGTTTGGCCCGTGGCTGGATGCAATGGCTGGCGAACCGGCCATGCAGGGCAGGGAGGTGTTGCACGCGGATATGAGTGGATCTCGATCAGCAGCGGCGCTGGCTGCGCGGATGCTGGAGACGATGCCCGCCCGCTTCGTCCCGCTGGGCTTTTCGCTGGGGGCTATCGTCGCTCTGGAAATGGCATTGATAGCCCCGGATCGCATCGGAGCCATGGCGCTGATAGCTGCAAATGGCTGCGACGTTCCGGACGCCGACCATGCCGACCGCCGCGCCCTCGCCGGAATCGATCCGGTCACGCTGGTCGGCGACATTCTTTGGCCTCGGTCTGTTGCGCCAGATCGCCAGAACGACAGCGGCCTGCGCGATCTCATTGTGGATATGGCCCGGACCTCGCCGCCGGACACGCTGGCTATGCAGACCGAGGTGGCATTGACCCGCAGCGACAAGCGCCCGTGGCTGGCCGGCATGACCATGCCGGCGCTGGTCATGGGCGGTGCGTTGGACATGATCGCGCCCAGCAATTTGCAACAGGAACTCGCTGCCGGACTTCCGAACGCCACGCTTTGTATTGCGAGCGATGCGGGGCATTTTCTGCCGCTCGAGCGTCCAGATTTCTGTGCACGAACCTTGGCCGAATGGCTGGCGAGCCCGCACGCTTCGACTTGACCGTTAAATCCAATGGAGGTTTCGTGAACGACCAATCTTCGAAAAAGCCCGATGCAGTTCCCGCTGAAGCAGATTCTGGCCGCGTGCTCCAGGTCGAGCGCCGCGATTTTACGCAACTGGTGCCCGAGGATCGCCCGCGCGTCCAATCAATGCGCGGTTTCGACGATTGCTACACCGATATCGTCGACTACATCATCCGCTGTACGCATCGCATTTGGGACGAGCGCGATGTCGGCTTGATCTACAGCCATTATACCCACAATTGCGTCGCTTACACGACCATGGGCACGATGTACGACCGCGAGACACATGTTCGTGATACCATCCAGCGGTTGGCGGAATTTCCCGACCGGCGCGGCATGGCCCAGCAGGTCATCTGGAACGGCGACGATGTAAACGGTTTCTACACCAGCCACATGACCCACGGCCTGGGCCGGCACACCCAGCCGGGCGGTTGGGGCAAGCCGACGGGTCGCACCTATTGCACCCGAACCGTGGCCGACTGCATGATCCTGGAAAACCGGATCTACAAGGAATGGATCGTACGCGACAACATGGGGCCGCTGATCCAGGTCGGTCTCGATCCGCATGGGTTTGCGCAAGGGATTGCCCAGACCAAGTTCGATGTGGGCGAGACAGTGCTGGACCTGACCGAAAATCGCCGGTTGTTGGGGCAATACCCCCCCGAGAGCGAAGCCGATCTTTCGATCGCGCACAACGACGGCGAAGCGCAGCTTCTGGGTTGGCTGCACCATATTTACAACAAGCGCATGTTCGGCAAGATCAACGACATCTATGCTGCAAACTGCCAGTGGCACGGGCCGCTGATGCGCGAACTGTACGGCATTGCTGCGGTGCTGCAACAGACCTTGCGGCTGGTTGCGCTGATGCCCGATTGCAGTTTCGTGCCCCAGCATATCTGCTCGGTGGAAAGCGAAGAAGGCGGCACCAAATACGCGCTGCGGTGGCTGATGGACGGCCATCACCTGGGCTATGGCACGTTGGGCACGCCAACCGGGCACCATCTTTTGGTGATGGGCGTCACCCATTTCCACATCTGCGATGGCAAGATCATTGACGAATGGGTGGTCTATGACGAGCTCTCGATGCTGGTGCAGATCAAGCTGGCAGCGTTGCAAGCCGCCGCCTAGAGCGGGCAGCGGTGATCTTGCCCCAAGGACCAGGATCACCACGCCGGGCCATCAGTTCAACGCCGATGTAGCGTTTCCCGCTGCAGCATCCAGACCACCGCCGCCAGGCCGAATGCCGCGCTCGCGCTGGCCATGGCCGCGGTCAGCCCGAACGACGACGCGATGCGCGCGGTAATCAGGGGCGCAAAGAAGCTGATCACGCGACCCCAGTTGAAAATAGAGGCCGCCGTGGAGCGCAAGTGTGGTGGATATAGTTCGGCCAGCCATGGACCCCAGATCACACTGGCGCTCAGCGAAGCGCCATAAACGAACCCGACCAGACGCAAGGTCCAGATGTCTGTCGGCACGCTGAGATAGACGGCGATCATTGCGGATGCGATCAAGAACCCGATGGCGTTGACCCTGCGCCCGAATCTGTCGCCGATGTAGCCCCATATAAAGCCGCCGATGATGTTGCCGGTAAACTGGGCTGCAACCAGGTTGCCGGTGACGGCTGCGGTCAGGCCTCGCTCGTCGGTGAGATAGGTAGTCAGCCATCCGCTGAATGCTTCGTAGCCAAAAAAGTTGAGGCCGGTCATGCCTGCCAGAAGCAGGGTCTGTCGGCGCAAGCCGCGATGAAATAATTCAGTTATGGGCAATTTGCCGGCACGGACATGGTAGCGGTCGATCGACGAATTGGCAGGGATCAGAATCGGTACGAGAATGGCAAGTACCAATGGCGGCAACCCACCGAACCAGAATAGCGATCGCCAGTTATGTTGGCCAACCTGGCCCATGGCCATGCCCAGTGCCACGATCGATCCGCTGAAACTTACGTTGAGCAGGGCGGCTAGCCGACCCCGGACCGTGGGCGCGAACAGGTTCACGTAAATGCCTACGCTTACCGGGAACGAAGCCCCCATGAACAGGCCAAGGCAAAAGCGCTGAGCCATCAGTTCAGG
This sequence comes from uncultured Novosphingobium sp., assembly GCA_964245935.1. GTDB lineage: Bacteria > Pseudomonadota > Alphaproteobacteria > Sphingomonadales > Sphingomonadaceae > Novosphingobium. The sequence goes on along the minus strand of CAXTOS010000015.1, from coordinate 25,668 downwards.
GTAGGACTGGACGAATGTGCCGGCCAGCAACATGGTGCCATAGCCAGCTACGAGTATGCTCAGCATCATGCGGCGGCCGAAACGATCGGCCAACTGGCCGATAACGATTGCACCGGTCAAGGCACCGGAACCCTGCGCCGAGTACATCGAGCCGGCCTGGAGCAGGGAAAGATGAAGCGCCGTGCGCAGATACGGGCGCAGGACATCCACCGTGTTCCACGCCCAGCCGTACATGAATTCACTAGCGAGCAGCAGGGTGAAAATGGCCAGTCGCCGGTGCAAGCCCAGCTCGTTGGCAATCGGGTCGATCGCTGCCGGTGCTACGTCGTCGAAAATGGCGGCGGCCACAGCATTTCTCCCCAACACGCGCATGGTAATTTCGCATTCGAATGCAAAGCTAGCGGATCAAAATTACTTTGGCAACATGCTGAGGACTTATCGAAAGCTAGGGACTGATAGTGTCTCAGCGAAAGACATTTGCTACGAGGTTGACAGCCAGGACCTCCAAAAATATGTGCATCCGAATGCAAACACTGCTTGCTGGCTATTCAATGCCAGCGTAACATGCTCCACACCACTGGCACTGGCAATGATACTGGTAAGGAAAAACCATGGCGAATGCTGAAAAGCTAACCGGATCAGGTGAAGGCGCGCGGTCGGACGAACTGTCGACTCCGAACCGGTCGCCGGCCGAGCGTCCTGTTGATGGATCGACGCCGGATTCCAAGGACGCCAGCAGCAGAATTGCGAACTGGGGCAATCAGCCGATGCCCGCATGGCTGCCCGAGGCGGATCGTGCCCGGGCCGCCATCCACGACTTTCGTCCGAACCCGTTCTCGCGCAAGAGCCCAACGGATTTTTCGATCTCGTTGCGCGGGCGCATGAGCACGGATCAACAATTGCACTATCCCGGATCGCGGCGGCAATCCATGCGCGGTTTCGAAGATCACTACACCGATATCGTCGATTTCATCGTGCGCGGCACCCACCGCGCTTGGGAAGAAAAGGACATTGGCTATGTCTATGACTTCTACAAGCATAACATCCTGATCCGTGATGAGGCTGGCGTGCGGAGCGGGCGCGATGCGGTCATCGCCGGCAGCCTGGGCATGATGAATGCGTTCCCCGATATGAAGTGGGTGCCCAGCGAGATTATCTGGGCGGGCGACGATGAGAACGGCTTCCATACGTCGCATCGTAGTTTCTTCGTTGGGACCAACACGGGCTGGAGCGCGTTTGGCCCACCCACGGGTCGCCGGTGCAGCTGGTGGGTGGTTGCCAATTGCATCACGCTGGGCAACGAAATCTTTGAAGAGTGGGTGATCGAGAATTCGGCCAGCATGGTTCAGCAGCTTGGCCTCGATGTGCGCCAGACAGCTCGAGAGGCAGCCAACGCAAGCGATGTCGATAATTTCGCGCTGATTGGCACGGGCGAAATCGACCGTCTGCGGGGGCAAAGCAAACCCGCCCATATGCCTCCCGCAACGTCCAGCGGTTTCGACCCCGAAGATTTTGTGCGCCGCATGCTTCACTACGTATGGAATTGGCGCCTGATCGGCACAGTGCGGGAATATGTCGCGCCGACGATTGCCGCCTTTGGCCCCTGCGACCGCTCAACTTTCGGTCTCGGCGATTATATGCAGGCCATTGTATCGCGACTGGCCATGTTTCCCGACCTTACCCATGTCGTCGAGGACGTCTATTGGATGGGCAATGCGGCAGAGGGCTACATGGTCAATGTGCGCTGGGTGATCATCGGCACGCACACCGGCCATGGCATTTATGGCAAGCCTACCGGGCGCCGCATCAACATGTGGGGAATCACCCATTACAAGATCAAGGATGGCCGCATCCTCGAAGACTGGACAATGTTCAACGAGTTCTTCGTGCTTCAGCAACTCTATCGCGACGAGCCCTTTAGAGCCACCAGCACCTGATGTTCGGCGTCGTCCAAGCGAGCAGCTGGCGGAACTGGCCCGACAAGCTGAACAATTTTCCTGGCGATAGAGCCTGCTTGAAATGAACAGCGGCCTGGATAGCGCTCTGGGGTTCTACGATGTCGCTATCATCGGTGCCGGCGTTGTGGGCTGCGCGGCCGCTCGGCGATTTGCCTTGGCCGGCGCCAGGGTCATCGTGATCGAAAAGGGATCCGACCTGTTGTCGGGGGCGTCGAAGGCCAACAGCGCTATTCTCCACACCGGGTTCGACGCGCCCCAGAATAGCCTGGAACTCGAATTGGTCCGCAATGGCCGCGCGGAATATCTAGCGATCCGGCAGGCGCTGAACCTGCCACTGCTTGAAGCCGGCGCACTTGTTTGCGCCTGGAGCAGCGACGAAGCGGATCGCCTGGGCCAATTGGCGAGCCAAGCCCGGGAAAACGGCATAGCCGAAGTTGTGCTGCTCAGCCGGGCGGAAGCGCTTGGCGCCATGCCCACGCTTTCCGACCGCCTCGTGGCTGCGATGCACGTCACGGGCGAACATGTGATCGACCCGTGGTCGGCGCCGCTCGCCTACCTGACCCAGGCGGTTGCGCTGGGCGCTACGTTCAAGCGGGGGGCAGAGCTGGAAAAGGGCCAGTTCGATGGCGAATGGCACCTGCAGACGACAGCCGGCGATCTGTGCGCGGCCCTCGTGATCAATGCAGCCGGACTGTTCGGCGATGTTGTCGATGAGCGACTGGGCTTTGCGCGTGAATTCGAGATTCGCCCGCGGAAGGGGCAGTTCGTCGTTCTGGACAAGGCCGCAGCCCGCCTTGTTTCCCACATCGTCCTGCCGGTTCCCACCGATGTGACGAAAGGCGTCGTGGTCTGTCCGACGGTGTTTGGCAATGTGTTGGTGGGACCGACCGCCGAGGAGCAGGTTGACCGGGTGCGCGCGACAGTCACGACGGCGGCACTGGCAGACCTGCTGCGCCGTGCTGCCGACATCGTGCCCGCACTGGCAGCCATTCCGGTTACCGCGACCTATGCCGGACTGCGGCCGGCTACCGAGCAAAAATCCTATCGCGTCATTGCCCGACCGATTCAGCGCGCGATCACCTTGGGCGGCATCCGGTCGACCGGGCTCAGTTCCGCGCTGGGGCTTGCGCAACACGCGCTCACGATCGCCGAAGGCTTCGGTGCCAAATGGATGCCACCCGTCGCCGCGCCCGAACCCAGGATGCCAAATCTGGCCGAACACTGCGATCGCGACTGGCAGCAGGCCGGCCACGGTGACATCGTCTGTCATTGCGAACTGGTGACGAAGCGTGAAATCGACGCCGCCTTTGCCAGCCCGATACCACCGGGCGACTTTGGGGGCCTGCGGCGGCGCACCCGCGCCGGCATGGGGCGGTGCCAGGGGTTCTATTGCCACGCGCGTCTGGCAGAAATCACCACGGGCAAGTTTGCCGAACCGCTCGCTGTTGCGCCGGAACCCAAGGTATGAGTAGCTTCGATGCCGATGTTATCGTGATCGGCGGAGGTCCGGCAGGCGTTGCTGCTGCAATTGAACTGCGCCGACAGGGAGTTGACCAGGTAGTGCTGCTTGACCGCGAAGCACAACTCGGCGGCGCCACCCGGCATTGCAGCCACTCGCCCTTCGGCATGCGCGAATTCGGGCGAGTCTATTTCGGCGCCGCCTATGGCCAGAGGTTGGAGCGTGAAGCGCAGCGCGCCGGGATCGATGTGCGCATGGGTCATTCGGTTGCGCAGCTGGGCGATGGCGGTGAAATAAAGGTGACTTCGGCGGCAGGCGTCTCCAATTTGCGCGGCCGGCGGATCTTGCTCGCTACGGGCGCACGCGAGCGCTCACGCTCGAGCCAATTGGTACCGGGCGACCGCCCGCTTGGCATCGTAACCACCGGGGCACTCCAGGCATTTGTCGCGTTTCATGGGCTTATGCCGTTTCGTCGTCCGCTGATCGTCGGCTCCGAGCTCGTTTCGCTGTCGGCGGTGATGACGTGCCTGACCCATGGGGCAAGACCGGTCGCGGTGATCGAGCAAAACCCCCAAGCGCTCGTTCGCGCGCCGCTGGGCCTCTTCCCGGCGATGATGGGCATCCCGATGTTACGCGACACCACGATCATCGACATTTTGGGGCGCAGTCGCGTGCAACAGGTGGTCGTCGGTCAGGGCGAGAACCACCGCACGTTCGATTGCGACGGGGTGCTGTTTACCGGCCGGTTCATGCCGGAGGCTGCGCTCATCCTGCAGTACGGAATTGCGCTCGACCAGGGCAGCTTCGGCCCGGCAATCGACCAGCACGGGCGCACCCGTAACCCAGGTATATTTGCTGCCGGCAATGTCCTGCGTGCTATCGAAACGGGAGGGTGGTGCTTTCGCGAGGGGCGTGCAATCGCCGCGTCGCTCGCGGTTGATCTGCGGAATGATCCGGATTGCTCCACTCCGCTGGTGGTAACCCACGATGACCCGATTAAGTTGGTAACGCCATCCCTTCTACGAGCCGCTGGCCCGGGGAGACGGGCTCTTGATCATTTTCAATTGCGTTTCCAGCGCCGAGCGCGGGGAACCTTGTCACTGAACATCGATGGCCGCCCGGTCTGGAATCGAGCCGGCGCCTGGTACCCTGAACGCCGCGTGCTGGTTCCCATGCCGGGAGAGGCTCAAGACGCAAGCCAAGTGCATTTTAGTTTCAGCTTGGATGATTGAATGCGTGTCGCCGCGATCGACCAAGGCACGACGTCTACGCGTTGCCTCGTGATCGAGGATGGTGGGCAATGGGCTGTGGCTGCAACCCGCCGTCATGCGCAATTCCATCCACAACCGGGCTGGGTCGAGCACGACGCAGAGGAACTTCTCCACAATGTGAAAGCTGTGCTGGCGGCCGCGGGCCCAGTCGATGCCATTGCCTTGGCGAACCAGGGCGAGAGCTGCCTGGCATGGGATGCCGTGACGGGCCAATCCCTGTCGCCGGTGATTGTCTGGCAGGACGTTCGCACGACCGAGGGGCTGGGGCATGCAGATCCAGCAGACGAAGTGCGCTCGCTGCAAATTTGCGGGCTGCCGTTCGAGCCGTATTTCTCTGCAAGCAAATTAGGTTGGCTCCTCGAGCACAATCCCGCGGTGGTCCAGGCCCACGCCGAAGGCCGATTGCGAATGGGAACGACGGACGCCTTTTTCCTCGACCGACTTTGCGGCGTGTTCCGGACCGATCTCGCCACTGCGTCGCGAACCGGCCTGCTCGATCTCGCCACCGGCTCATGGAGTGCCGGGTTGGGCAACATCTACGGCGTCCCGATTGCATGCCTTCCTGAGATTTTTGCCGTAGACGGCGGTTTTGGGGCCATTGAGGGCACACCCGTCCGGGCATCGATCGTTGATCAGCAAGCGGCACTGTTCGGTCACGGCTGCCGCGCGCCTGGCGATTGCAAGATCACGTTCGGCACCGGAGCCTTCCTGCTGGCGCTGACTGGCAGCCAACGACCGCCTCCATGCGACTTGTTGCCAACCATCGCCTGGAAGCGCGCCGGCGCCGGTCAAACCTACGCCATCGAGGGCGGCGTCTACGATGCCGGATCAGCAATCGAGTGGGCGCGCAAGATCGGTTTGTTTACTGCCATGGAGGAACTGGACGTGTTCGAAGGCCCATCGGCGTTGAGCCGAGGGATCGTGTTCGTGCCCGCGCTCGTGGGTCTGGCCGCACCCTATCGCGATCGCCGGGCCGCATCGCTTTTCATCGGCATGGATCACGCAACGGATCGCCGCGACATGATCCGTGCAATTCTCGAAGGGATCGCAATGCTCACCGTCGGTTTGATCGAGGCGGCATCTGCTGTCGTGCCGCTTGGTCCAAGTATTTCGATCGATGGGGGCCTGTCGCAAAGCCGCTATTTCGCGCAGTTTTTGGCAGATGCCAGCAATCGCAGAATTGTCGTGCCGCACATGCATGAATTGACCGCGCTGGGTCTTGCCGAACTTTGCGGAATCGATGTCGCCCCCGCTCGCGCAGCATCGCAGACTTTCGACGACGCCGGCACCGTAGCGCCCGCCGATCACGCCCGTTTTGCAGACGCGGTCAAGCGAGCGCGCAATTGGCGGACGACCGTTTGACCAATTCTACCCCAACAGGATATCTGTCTTATGCGTAAATTTTTCCTGGCTTGCCCCTATGGTCATGCCGATAACGCGGTCGTCGAAGCGCGCTTTGACTTGTGTAACGCTGTTGCCGCGCGGATCCTCCGGGCTGGCGATGCCGTATTCAGCCAGGTTTCCATGTCGCACCCGATAAATGCGAAGCTTGGAGGGGTGGAGAAATTGACAATTGGCAAGCTTTGGGAACCGATAGATCGCGTGTTTATGGAAGCCATGGACGAATTGGTGGTTGTCGATGCTCCGGGATGGCGCGAAAGCAGCGGCGTAGCCCGGGAAATAAAATTTTTTCGCGATCTCGGCCGCCCTGTGCACACGTGGAGCGAAATCGAGAGCGAATATCCCACGCAATCTAACCCAGCGTCGGGTTGATCAGAAACTTCTCGCCCGTCGCCTTGCGCTGATAGGCTAGCAGAACATCGCGATGCAATGCCTCGGCCAGACCAATGACGCGCGTATAGCTGCTGGCAAAGGTGGTCGTGAGTTCATCAACGACGCGCTGGTGCAGCCGCTCGCGTACCGCTGGGCCGGACTTTCGCAGGAATGGGAAAAGCAACCAACTGGTCACGCTCCACTGGAACCCGAAAGAGCGGTTGAGAATTGTGGGCCCCACATCCAGCCCGCCGTAGATATAGACCTGCTTGAACGTGTCCGAGCCATAGCGGCTGTACGAGGCCATGGTCCGCGCCGCGGCATTTTCCATGGCCTGCATGATGTCGCTGGCCAGTGATCCGCCGCCGATGGCGTCGAAGGCAATTGTCGCACCCGTTCCCGCAATGGCGCCAGTAAGGTGGGCGAGGAAATCCGCATCCTTGCTGTTCATGACATGGGTCGCGCCAAGACTGCGGAGCAGATCGACCTGCTGGGACGAACGCACGATCGCGATCAAGGGAATGCCGTCGGCAAGGCAAATCTTCACCAGCATCTGGCCCAGATTGGATGCGGCAGCGGTGTGAATGATTGCCTTGTGCCCCTCGCTGCGCGCAGTCTCCACAAAACCGAGCGCTGTCAGCGGGTTGACGAACATCGATGCGCCGTCGGCCGCGCTGGCGCCCTCATGCAACGGCACGACATCGCCGATGCCGATCTTGCGATAGTCGGCGTACATGGCACCACCGATCATGGCGACCCGCTTGCCCTCCAGCGCTTTGGCGTTGCTCCCAGCAGCGATGACAGTGCCCGCCCCTTCGTTGCCGATTGGCAAGGATTGACCCTGCCTCGCCTGCACACCCGCCAGGCTGCTTCGGGGAACCGTGAAGGTGAGGGATGGCGGGCCATCGCCGCCGGTCATCCTTAGCGTGGAAACATCTGCAGGGCCAAGCAGCAGGCCAAGGTCGCTCGGATTGATCGGCGCGGCCTCGACCCTGACGATCATCTCATCCTCGGCAGGATCCCCAATTACGACATTCTCCAACGATAGCGTCAGCGTGCCATCCTCGCCGATGGTTGAGCGCATCTCCCGTCCGGTCAATGTCATAGCCCGTTCCATTCACGTTACCTCCGGGATCGAAGGCAGCCTGGTCCTTTTGACGGGTTTGTCCATGGCCTTTGAGCGGTCGCCGGGTAAATCGCTCATAATCGCGTTAGCGAGAGACTATGGCAGAGGAACGGGCAGAGGGCGAAATTGATCTGATCTTCGCAGATTATTTCGCAATGCCGGGCGGCGAACACGCCCTGCGCCCCCCGCTGTGTGCTCATGTCGAACTGACGCCGACAGGCCTTCTCGCCAGCTTGCGGTGAGGACGTGGGTGCTTCGATGACTGTACGGGTACCACAACGTCCGCCCCATTAACCTCGATCCTCTATAACTGTTTGATGGCAAGGCCGTCCAAAACCTTCCCAATTGGGTTTGGTGAATGATCGACCGCTTCGTAGGAGCGTGGCCGGCACCCTGAACAACCGCATTAGGGACGGCTATCTCCGGCGCGATCACCGGCTTGGACCCGGCATGAGTCGGCCGAAGCTGGCCATTCGCTCACCAATCGTTGCATCGCAGATCCGCCAACAACCAGTCATTCGCGCGGATTGCACTACATCAGTGGCTCGCCGCGCAGCCGCATTCACGTCCTTGCACCTAGCGCGAATTTAGCCGATAAAACATCCGAACTCGGACAAAGTGAGTGGTGCTATGAAATTTCATGATGCGGGCGGAACCAAGGCTAATGTCATTGGCCAGCTGCGCCGTCTTGCCACGGCACCGGCGGCCGACATGCTTGATGTCGCGCGTTCGATCTTTGCGCCGGACGCGGCCTATATCTGCGCGCATCCGATCAACCAGATGCATGGTCTTGAGGACATCAACCAGCGGCTTTGGCAGCCGCTCAAGACGGCCTTTCCCGACCTTGAGCGCTATGACGACATCGTCATGTCGGGTCATTGGCAGGATCATGACTGGATATCCGCAACCGGTTATTATTATGGGACATTCATGCGCGACTGGATGGGCCTGCCGGCACATGGGGGCTGGGCCTACGTGCGTTTCGGTGAATTCTACAAGATCGAGGGCGGCCGCATCACCGATGCCTACGTCATTCTCGATTTCATCGACGTGATGCGGCAAGTCGGTGTCAATCCGCTACCGCCTGCTCGGGGGATCGAGGGGCTTTGCCCGGGTCCAAGCACCAAGGATGGCGTCATGCTGGCAACGATGCCACCCGAGCAGGGCGCGGAAAGCCTGCGCCAGGTCGAGGCCATGATTTTTGAGGGCATGTTCGGTTTCGACGGGGTCAACCACGACACGATGAACATGGACCGGTTCTGGACGAAAACCATGATGTGGTATGGCCCGGGCGGGATTGGATCGACGCGCGGGCTGGAAGGCTTCATGCGCTATCATGAAATTCCCTGGAACGAGGCATTTCCGGATTTTCGTGGCGGCAATCACATCGCGCGCTTCGGTGACGGCGATTATGTCGCATCGACAGGATGGCCGAGCATCAACGGCACGCATAACGGCAAGGAACTGTTTGGTATTCCCGCGACCGGCCGCAAAATTACCATTCGGGTGATGGACTGGTGGCGGCGCGAAGGGGCGCTGCTCACCGAAAACTGGATATTCATCGATATTCCAGAACTGCTGATGCAGATGGACTATGACCTGTTTGCCCGGGCTCACGATCTCGCGGCGCGGCGACGCGGCGTTTGTTAAAGGGTAACTGGCGTTAAGCGTAACTGGCGTCAGGGGGTACCCGGCATCGGCCGTTCCAACCGGGCGGATTTGCCGACGATCAGTTCGCCCGCGAAAAGCCGCGTTTCCGGGCGGTGCTCGGGATATTCTATGCGGTCGACGATCGCATCGACCGCGGCCTCGGCCATGCGCCGCAAGGGCTGGCGCATGGTCGTCAGCTGATATGCGGGCCAGCGCGCGACGCCAATACCGTCAAAGCCGACGAAGGAAATCTGACGCGGGACGCGAATGTCGAGCGCGCGGGCATGCTCCATGGCGCCGATCGCCATGGCGTCATTGGCGGCGATGATAGCTGTCGGCCGTCGTGGCACGCGTGCGAAGATTCGCGCCAGCGCGTCTTTTCCGCTTTCGTACGAAAAATCACCCGCTTCGATGATGATCCCCTTGGCCTGGCGCTCTTCCAGCGCCTCCACGGCGCCGGCGACGCGCTCGCGCCCGACCAGCGAATCGGCCGGAGAATCGATGATGCCAAACCGGCGGTGTCCGGCGTCGAGTAACCGCATGGCGATCGTCCAGCCGCATTCACGGTGGTTGCAACTGACCACCGCGGCGCGAACGCTGGGCGTGAAGCAGTTGTACAACAGCAGCGGCAACCCTGCCCTTTCCAGCGCGAAGACTTCGCTTAACGACGGCAGCGCGGCAGCAATAACACCGACAATTCCATTGCTTGCCGCTTGGTGCAGGGCAGAGTCGACATCGCCTTCATGATCCAGGACCGACAGTACGGCACGATATCCGCGCTTTTCCAGGCGCCCCGCAAGCTCGGGCAGTAATTCCGGATAGGCCAGCAGGGTTGCCCGCGCGATCAACAACGCGACGAGCCCTGCCAGCTCCGCGCGATCCCCTGGTCCTGCTTTTATTCCCAAGACTTTTTACTCCCTCACGACGCTTTTTGGCCGGTTAAATCCTGCGGTTCAAGATTCCTGTTGCGCATAGATGACAACAGGCGCATTTTTGTCCGAATCCGGACAAATGGAGAGTTGCCCGATGCAGCTGACTGAGGAAGATCGAACGAAAGTGGAAAAGACCGAGACCATTCCGAAACCTTTGCTGCCCGCGCCCCAAGCGCGTGCCAATGGCGTTAGCCGGGTTCGGACCATGCCGACAAACTATGATATTTCCCTCCGCGATTCTGTCCGTGGCGGGACGGACCGCATGCTCGTACCGTCAAACGGAGCCCGGCGACAGCCGATGCGCGGCTTCGAGGATCAATATACCGACATTATCGACTATATCGTGCGAATTACCCACCGCATCTGGGAAGAAAAGGATATCGGCTACATCTACGATACCTATCGGCACAATTGCCGGGTCACGGATGACGCCGGATTACAATATGGCCGCGACAAGATCGTCGCCGACACGGTGCACACCGTCAACGCTTTTCCCGACATCCGCCTCTATGCCGATGAGATCGTCTGGGCGGGGGACGAGGACACAGGTTTCTACACGTCGCACCGCACCGTCATTACCGGTACCAATACGGGATGGAGCCGGTTCGGGCCGCCCACCGGCCGCCGCATCAATGTTTGGTGCATCGCCAATTGCCTGGCCCAGGACAACGAAATTTTCGAGGAATGGGTGATCTACAACCAATCCTCGATGCTCCAGCAACTGGGCTTCAACCTGTTCGAAAAGGCGCGCGAATTCGGCAATGCGCGTGTCCGCGAGGAAGGGCCGCGGCTGTTGGCCAGCGAGCCGCAGCGTCTGGCGGGCCAGGGCAAGCCGGCCCGCTATCCGTCGCCGGGTAGCGCCTTCGACATCGAGGACGAAATTCGCCGCGCCCATCATGCCTCGTGGAACTGGCGGAACATGGCGGCGCTCGACCGGCTGTACGACGACAATTTGGTCTTTCACGGCCCGACCGATCGCGAACTGCGCGGGCTGGCTGCGTACAAGTCGTTCATTCTGTCGATGATTGCGATGTTCCCGGACATCGCAACGCAGGTCGACGATGTCTACTGGATGGGGAACGAGGCCGACGGCTTCATGACCTCGGTGCGCTGGTCAGGTGTTGGCACGCAGCGCGGTTTCGGCGTCTATGGCGCGCCGACCGGGCGGCAATGCCGCATCTGGGGGATCCTGCAACAGCGTATCCAGGGCGGCAAGGTCGTCGAGGAATGGATGATGTTCAACGAATTCGACCTGCTGCAGCAGATCATGGCTGCGGAGCCGATCTGAACAAGGCGGGCGCGAGAGGACGATCGACAGGGTTTATAAATAAGGGGAAAATCGATGACACGGTATAAGACAGGTCTTCTCGTCGCGGTCTCGCTGTCAGGTTTGGCGGTCCCCGCACTGGCGCAAAGCACGGCCGGTGCGACCGCACCCGCGACACCCGCTGCCGAGCCGGCGGCCGACACCCCCGGGATTCCGGACATCGTCGTCACCGCGCAACGTCGCGAAGAGCGGCTGCAGACGGTGCCGATCGCCATCACCGCCATCGATGCGCGCGGTCTGGAACAGGCGGGGATACGCGATATCACCCGCCTCGAAGTGCTGACGCCCGGCCTGACCGTGGGGCAGTCGGGTTCGGACAGCCGCCCGGCGCTTCGCGGGGTCAACACCGACAACAGCCGGCAGGCGCAGGCCGATGCGACGATCGCCTTTTTTGTCGATGGCATTTACCAATCGTCCAACCAGCAGGCCCTGGCGGGCTTTCTCGATCTTGCCCGGGTGGAGGTCCAGCGCGGTCCGCAGGGCACGCTGTACGGACGCAACAGCTTTGGCGGCAACATTTCGCTTGTCAGCAACCTGCCCGGCAACGCGCTGGAGGTCAGCGGGCGCGGCGAATACAGCAATTTCAATCACTATCGCCTGACCGGGGTTGTCAGTTCGCCGTTGAGCGATACGGTCGGTCTGCGCATCGCCGCGCAATACGACAAGTCCGACGGCTATGTTAAGAATATTACCCCCGGCGGCACGCGTGCCGGTGATGTCGACGATTTCACTGCCCGCGCAACCATGCGCTGGCAGCCCAGCGCGCAGACCGACATCATCCTGCGCGGCAATATCTGGCGGGGCCGCGGCGCCGGTGGTGGTGCCTATGAGTACAAGGTCCAGGGTATTCAGGTCAATGCGGCCGGCCAACAGGACATCAACGGCCGAATCGTCATCCCGATCAACCCCCGGGCGAACGCGGGCGATATTCCCGGTCTGCCTGCTGCCGGGGTGCCGGTCCCGACCGATCCCTATACCATCGCCCAGGACACCCCCTCGACCCGCCGGATCAACAACTACTGGGGTTCGCTCGAAGTCAACCAGCAGCTGGATTTCGCCAAGCTCAAGGTGCTGGCATCCTACAATGATTTCGACGCCTACCGCACCAGTGACGGCGATTTCACCCAGTACAATGTCCGTACCAATATCCAGCAGTCGCGCAACAAGACTGCCACCGCCGAAATGCAGTTGGCGTCGTTGACGACCACCCCGTTTCAATGGATCGTTGGCGGCTATTACCTCAATACCAAGGCGTTCGAATATTTCCAGCAGGTGCGGGTGCAACTGGGGGCGATCCAGGATAATCTGATATCGAACTACAATACCGAGTCCTTCGCCGGGTTCGCGCAGGCGTCGTATAATCTGACCGACGCGCTGCGGGCGACGGGCGGGGTGCGCTATACCAGCGACAAGAAGACCGCGTTCGGCCAGGGCTTTTCCGGCTTCGGGCCGTTTACGACCTATCAGCCGCAAAGCACGACGTTTGGCCGGGCGACCTGGCGCGGCGCGCTCGACTACAAGATCGACAGCACCAAACTGCTGTACGCCAGCGTCAGCAGCGGATTTCGCTCCGGCGGTCGCAATATCGGCGTGAGCGGTGCGGCACCTGAAAGCTTTGCCCCCGAAACCGTGACCGCATATGAAGTCGGGGCCAAGACGCGGTGGCTGGACAACAGCCTGCAATTCAACCTGTCGGCATTCATCAACAATTATGACCGGATCCAGATCAACGGCTATGATGCCAACACCAATCTGACCTACACCCAGAACGTCGGCAAACGCCGCGCCAAGGGCGTGGAAGTGGAAATGATGATGCGCCCGGCCAAGGGGTTCGAAGTGGGCGTCACCGCCTCCTATCTCGATGCGCATTATCTCAACGGGGCGGCGGCGTTCGATCCGATCAGCGGCAATCTGATCTCGATCGCGGGCAAGCAGTCGGGCTTTTCCCCCAACTACCGGGTCGGCGTATCGGGCAGCTATACTATCGATCTGAACGGAAATGGCACCCTGACACCGCGCGTGCAGACGAGCCTGGTGTCTAGCTATTACCTGACCGACTTCAATGCCTTCATCGAACGCCAGAGCTCCTACACCAAAACCGATGCGCGGCTCACCTATGCGGCACCCGGCGATCGCTTTACAATTGAGGGCTTCATTACCAATATCGAGAACACGGCGGTGAAATCTGGTGGTGAATTCGGCGGTCGAGGAGCCTATTTCATCGCGTTCGCACCGCCTCGCCAGTATGGTGTAGCCGCCGGCTTCAAGTTCTAGAGTTTGCCGTACGCCCGGTCCATCGTGATCCCGGCCACGAGTGCCACGCGACTCGTGGCCGAGGCCGCATATGATCGTGGCTGAGCGCCGACGGGCCGACACGCTTCGTCTGGGCGAGCGAATGGTCATATATGCGGTCATGCTGGCCGCCAGCCTTGCCTATAATTACAACTTCATCCTGATCGACTACATCCGTCCGTTCCTGGTGCGCGATGCCGGGATGACGCTGGCGGATACGACCTTGCTCTATTCGGTGCAGGCCGGCGGCGTCATCATCGGTTCGTTTCTGATGCCGACGTTGGTGGCACGGTTTGGCGCCAGGACCGTGTTGATTGCGTGCAGCCTGGTTTTGGCGGCATGCACCTTTGCCAACGAGGGGATGCGTGGTCTGGGGCCCTGGGCGATCACCCGCGCGATTGTCGGCGTGGTCCTGCCCGGCTGTTACATCTCGTCGATCAGCTATCTGGCTAACGTCTTCCCGCCCCGGCTGCGTGGGCGGTTGTTATCAATCAACATGGCGATGTTTTCAGTATCGCTGATGACCTTTGGCGCCCTGGGGTCAGCGCTGGGCGACCAGGGCTGGCGCGTGCTGGTCCGGATTGCAGCGGCCTTGCCGGTGCTGGTCGCGATCGTGACGCTCGCCTTTCTCCCTGACGATCGTCGTCTCATAGTCTATGCCAATGACGATGTTTCCGGTGCGCGCAATGACGAGCGTGGTCGCTGGCGCGAGATGTTCGCGCGACCCCGGTTGAGGTTGACGGTCGCCTGCATCGTGCTCGCCGGGCTGAACTTCAGCGCTTATCAATTTTATAGCGGCTTTATTACGACTTACCTCCTGACGGTGCGCGGTTTCACCGGCCAGATGATCGGGGTCATTGTTGCGATCGATGGGGTGGGTACGCTGGCTGGGACGTTCCTGTGGGGCGTGATCGCCGATCGCTACGGTCGCAAATACAATCTGCTCGGCTTCCTGCTCGCGGCGCTCTGCGTCGGGCTGTTCCTGGCCGCGCCGAGCTATCTGCCGCTGCTCATCGCAATCGAACTGGCCTATGCGGTCGGCCTTTCCTGTACCAACTGCTGGGCGGCCTATTTCGCCGAGCTCTTTCCGGTGCGGCTGCGGCCGATGGGAACCTCGCTGTTTCACGGCGGCCATGTCATTTCGCTGTTCGCGCCACTGATCGTCGCAACGATCGCAACGCATGCGCCGCTGGCCTACGGCATGGCTCTGGCACCGCTCAGCTTCCTTGCAGCAGCGCTGATCTGGTCGAGACTGCCGGAAACGCTGAAGTCGGGGCGACGCTTTCAGGGATTTGTTCCTACGTGATGCCTGCGCAGAAGAAGGCTTTGCAAGCGGTGACAACCGCGGACCAGAAGGGCGTCCGGGTGTCGATAAACGCATTGTAGCAAGGCCGCAGATCGGCATAGCGGACGACGCGCGCTTCCAGTTCTAGCTGGGTCCAAATTCGATCCATCATCATTCCTCGCATTTTATCCGAAAATGGATAAAATGAAATGCGAGCGGAGTCTATTGCGGCGACGGCGATAGTTGGAGGCAACATGGCCGAATATCTCAAGCGCGGCGCAACCATTGCGGCAAAAGCGGATAACGATCGCAAGGTGCGCGATACCGCCGAAGGCTTCTCGCCGGCATCGAGTTCGCGCAGACGCAGGTCCGCAATTTCCCCCAGATCCAGCGCGACAGCAGGGCAGGCCATTTTGGAAACCGGAGTTAAGTTGGCAGCGCCAGCAACGAGCGAGGTGACCCCCGATCTCGTCCAGATGTTGGAAACAATCGACGCCCGGCTGCGCTGGTTGGGATCCTGGACCATCCATAATGACAATCACTTGCACGACAGTCGCGACGGGCTAACGGTCGGCGGGCATCAGGCGAGCAGTGCGTCGATCTCGACGATCATTACGGCGCTGTATTTCGCTGCATTGGGCCCCAATGACCGGGTTGCGGTAAAGCCGCACGCCGGGCCAATTCGGCACGCGATCCCTGCGGCTGCGGAGCTGTTCCTGTGAGCGACGAACTGATCTCGATCGATGACGTCCGCGCCGCCGCGCGTGCCATCCATGGCAAGGTCGACAATACGCCATTCCTGCATTCGCAGACGCTGTCGGAACTGACCGGGGCCGAGATTTGGCTCAAATTCGAGAACCTCCAATTCACCGGCAGCTTCAAGCAGCGCGGTGCGCTCAATAAGCTGTTGTCGCTCAGCCCGGAGCAGCGCGCAAAGGGCGTCGTCACGGTTTCAGCTGGCAATCATGCGCAGGGCGTTGCCTATCATGCCGGGCAACTGGGCATTCCCGCAACGATCGTCATGCCGGTCTCAACGCCCTCCGTGAAGGCACTGCGTACCGCCAAACTGGGGGCGGAAGTGCTGCTGATCGGCACAAACTTTGCCGAGGCCTCGGCCGAAATCCCGAAGCTGATCGCCGCCCGTTCGCTGACGCTGGTTCACCCTTTCGATGATGATCTGGTGATGGCGGGGCAAGGCACGGTGGCGCTCGAGATGCTTGGCGCGCGGCCCGATCTCGACGTGCTGGTGATTGCCGTCGGTGGCGGCGGCCTGATCGCGGGCGTGGCCACAGTAGCGCGCGCCCTGCATCCGGGCCTTGAAGTCATCGGCGTGCAGAGCGACCGTTACCCTTCGATGGCGAGACATATCGGCAGGTGGGACAAGGACGTGCCCGGGGGGGCCTCGATCGCCGAAGGTATCGCCGTCGCGGTGCCGGGGGAAAGGACAGGTCGCCATGTCTCGGCGCTGATCGACGACATCATTGTCGTGCCTGAGCACCGCATCGAAAGCGCCATCGCGCTGCTGTTGCAGATCGAGAAAACCCTGTGCGAAGGGGCAGGGGCAGCCGGGTTGGCCGCGGTGCTGGCCGATCCGGATCGTTTCCGAGGCAAGCGCGTCGGGCTGATCCTGTGCGGCGGCAATATCGACAACCGCCTGCTTGGCGCGATTCTTCAGCGCCAGATGGTTCGCGAGCAACGCTTGTTCAGACTGTGTATACAGCTTGCCGATCGGCAGGGCGAACTTGGCGTGTTGTGCACCGAAATCGGGCTCGCCGGCGGCAATATCAATACGGTCGTTCATGACCGAACGTTCCTGGTGAACGATGCCAAGTCGGCACGAGTCGAATTGGAGGTCGAGGTTGCCGACCCCGCGATGCGACCTTTGATAGCAGAAAGGCTGATTAAGTTGGGCTTTGTGTTGGAATGATAGAACCCCTGTGCAAGGCTGCCAAGGTTACGCATGAGGCCTTCTGATTGCTGGCCAGGCCTTTTCCTCTTGCCCAAACTGTTATACCGTTATGGAATCTACATTAAATCAGACATGGTCGCCAATGCGATTACGGCGATCCACGCCCCACGCGAGCGAGCAGGTGAGTTGCGTGTTCATAGCATTCATTACCAACCTCAGGTCTAGACCGATAGGTCTTTGAGTTGGGCCGTATTCGGCCTATAATTGCGGACTGGCACAATTAGGTCGCTTGCGAAGTGCCAAGAGTTTGGCTGTTTTGCATGTCGGCTCTGTCTAGAAGCCGCCGCTGTAATAATTTTTGGAAATGACCGCTAAGTCCCGGGCCCGGGCGTTCCTTTGGCAACCAGGAGTAGCTGAATGAACGGAATGTTCTGGGCGCATGCCAACTGATTCGGAATGACCGGATTAGGGACGACTGCAGGCATTTGCAATACAACTCCTTCAGTGGCGATTGGCCAATGTCGACAATTACTTTGTTCGGCTTGCCCGTTATATGCAGTGCGGCAGCGATTTTCTTTTGATGCGCTCATCAAGGCTGAGCTGACCATAACATTTTCCTATCGCGACAACACCTTACACGGTATTGCACTTGTGTCGTGAACTCAGGGGATCCATTAGGCGCAGCGCCAATTGGAAAGCCGTTTCTATCGACTTTGCAAACCAAGCGGCGTGAAGCAACCACAATCGTATCCCGACCGGGCTGACCCTGCGTAGATGACCAGCATTGCGGGAATGCATGCTGACTTCCGTCAGCATGGCGAATCACATGCGATCGCCCTGGCCATTGCCCAAGGGCATCGGGGTGAGTTTGTTACCGAGCGATCGCCGCATAAGATTATGGCCGACGAGTTTGACGGTTGTGAAATTGGCTGGGGCGTGGCCGGTACGGATGCGGCATTCGTCATCGCGAAAGACCATATCCATGACCCAGTGCAGGCTGTTTTCGATGGCCCGGTGCTGGCGGATGACGGCAGCGAGTCGATCGGCAGGATCGGTTCCGTCGGCATTCTTGTACTTCACGACCCTGTCATCAAGGGTCGCAGAGATTCAGCACTTCACCCGTTTGTCACGCGCAAACTCACCCGATTGCCCTGGTTTCAAGCCCCATTGGGTTGACACCCGGACAGAAGAGTTGTTGGCTGCCCGATCAGGCAAAAGCAGGGAGAGATGCCGGCATCGGTCAGGGCCGCGTCCTCTGGTTGGTTGGTGGAACCTGAGCCGGTTTTGATTGTTTTAACTCACTCAATGAAGGGCTTGCGGCTATTGATCGCCAGTTGAACGGATGTTCCTTCCAAAAATGGAGAAGACGATGGTCCCGAACGCAGCGCGACCGGCCTTTCTTCCCTTGCTGGGGCCAGTCCTGCGCAAGATCGTGCAGAACGGCCGTCTGACGGTTGTCGACTGGCGCGGCGGCGTGAGCAGCTTTGGCCGGCACGACCCGGATGGCGGGAAGGGCCCGACCGCGACGATCCGCTTCCACACTCGCTGGCTGCCGCTGCGGATCGCGCTGAACCCCGGATTGGCGGCGGGCGAGGCCTATATGCGCGGCGACCTGACCATCGAGGAAGGCGACTTGCGCGGCTTTCTGATGGTGGTGACCGACCAGCGCGTGCAATTGCGCGAGACACGTTCGATCAAGCTGCTCAATACGGTGCTGCAATGGGTGATCCGGGCGGCGGGCGGCAACAACCGCCGGCGGGCCGCGCGCAACGTCGGGCACCATTATGATCTTGGCACCGACTTCTACCGGCTGTTTCTCGATGCCGAGATGCATTATTCCTGCGCCTACTTCCCGACGGGCACCGAAACGCTGGACGAAGCGCAGGCGGCCAAGGCGCGTCATATCGCCGCCAAGCTCTGCCTGGAGCCCGGCAACCGGGTACTCGATATCGGCTCGGGCTGGGGCAGCCTGGCGATGGCGCTGGCCAACCGGGCGGCGGTGCAGGTGACCGGAGTCACCTTGTCGCGCGAGCAATTGCAATCGGCCAGCGTCCGGGTCGATCAAGCCGGGCTGGCCGGCGCCGTATCCTTCGCGTTGCAGGATTATCGCGATGTTGCCGGGACGTTCGACCGCATCGTCTCGGTGGGGATGCTCGAACATGTCGGCTTTGCCCAGTTCGATGGCTATTTTACCAAGGTGGCGCAATTGCTGGATCGCGACGGCGTCGCCCTGATCCATGCGATCGGGCGATCGGACGGCAAGGGTGGGGCCGACCCGTGGACCCAGCGCTATATCTTTCCAGGCGGCCATATTCCGTCGCTGTCCGAGGTCATCCCGGCCATCGAGCAGAGCGGGCTGATCGTCACCGACATCGAGATCCTGCGGCTGCATTACGCCGATACCCTGCGCCACTGGTCGCAACGCTTTGCCGAGCGCCGCGCCTCGGCCAAGGCGATGTATGGCGAAAAATTTTGCCGGATGTGGGAATTCTATCTCGCCGGGGCGGAGATGACCTTTCGCCATCGGTCGCTGATGGTGTTCCAGATCCAGCTGGCGCACCGCAAGACCGCCGTCCCGCTGACCCGGGATTACATCGCGCGCGCCGAAAACCAGCCTGCGCGAACCGAGGACGCGCGGTTTGACGAGGTGGCGTGAACGGGCATGTCGATCAAAGCGCCGCACGCCTTAAGGCATCCGGCCTGAGCAGGAAGCGGATCTGGTGGCGGGGAAAATCGATAGTGACCCGCGCGAACAGGCGCAACGTTTTCATCCCCAGCAGGATCGCCAGGCGGCGGATCAGGCCGAATATCGGAGACCTCATGGATATCACGCAACTCATTCTCGACGACCATCACGAACAGCGGCGGCTATTCGCCATCATCGACGAAATTCCGGACGACGACGTGGTCGCACTGGGCGGGGTCTGGCACCGGCTGTCCACCTTCCTCGAAACGCATGCCAAGGCGGAAGAAAAATGGTTTTATCCCCAGCTACTGCAGGTCGGTCGCGCCGTTGGCGAGGCGCAAGAGGCTAAATCCGAAACCGTGGATGCGATCAAGGATCACAACGAAATCCGCGACGCGATCGCCGGCGTCGCGCAGGCCGAAATCGGGTCGGCGGCCTGGCGCAAGGCCGTGCTGGCCGCGAACAAGGCCAATGGCGACCACATGGCCGAGGAGGAACGCGAAGGCCTGACCCTGTTCCGCCAGAAAGCCTCGCGCGACCAGCGGCATGATCTGGCGGTGTCGTTCATCGCCTTCGAGGTCGATCATCTCGAAGGTGTCAAACCGGTAAATCCCGACCCTGAAAAATGGGTCAGCGAGCATGAGAAACAGGTGTCGTAGTCTTGAGCCATGGCCGGTCGAGATTCATAGAGGCTGAAAATCTGCATCCACCCCGTATGACGCAGATTTAGCGCACGATGCGCTATCGCCGCACCGGCGAACCCGCCATATGCGCATGAGTTATTGCCACGGCCAGGGCATCGGCGGCGTCGGCCCCGGCCAGCTTGACGCCGGGCAGCAGGATCTTCAGCATGGCCTGAACCTGCACCTTGTCCGCGCCGCCGGTGCCGACCAGGGCCTTCTTGACCAGCCGCGTCGCATATTCGGCGACCGGCATGCCGGTGCGCGCCAGCGCCAGCAGGCAGATGCCGCGCGCCTGCCCCAGCTTCAGCGTCGATTGCGCGTTGGAATTGACGAACACCTCTTCGACCGCGCCGCTGTCGGGCTGGTGATGCAGGATGACGTCGGTCAGTTCGCGGTCGAGCGTTACCAGCCGCTCCGCCAGCGACTGCGCGGTGTCGCTGCGAATCTGGCCATTGGCGACATGGCTGAGCCGGTTGCCCGACTTGGCGACGATACCCCAGCCGGTGCAGCCCAGCCCCGGATCGAGCCCGATGATGATCATGCGGCAGGGGTACACCAACCGTCCGGCAAAGTGAATGTCGCCCGGCGTTACTTCTCCAGCAGATCGCTCCATTCCGGGTGGCGCTTGAACGCCGCTGCGACATAGCTGCAGGCCGGCACGACGCGAAAGCCTTGCTCGCGCGCATCGGCGATCAGCGCCTCGACCAGCTTGGCCGCCACGCCGCGCCCGCCGATCGCGGGCGGGACCAGCGTGTGTTCGACCACGCGGGCGCTGCCGCACCGTACCCAGGTCAGCCGGGCCATGGCTTCGCTGCCGCCGACGCGGGCGTGATATTGGCCGACATCGCCGGAATCGTGCCGGGTAATGGTGATATTGTTCAAGGATCTGTCCTTTTCGGTCCAGTGGTGGTGTTCCGGCTGCGGGTTGACCTGGTCCCGCTCGTCTGTGCATCGCGATATGGTCATGACCACGCCAATCGCCAAGCCGGAAAGCCCGGATACAGCGCCGCTGCGCACCGCGGCAGCGTTCATGCTGGTGGCGCTGATCTGGGGTTCGACCTGGCTGGTGATCAAGTACCAGATTGCCGGGGCGCCTGCGGGCTGGACGATCACCTGGCGGTTCGCGATCGCCTGCCCGTGCATGTTCCTGCTGGCGTGGTGGCGCGGTGACCGGATGCGGTTGTCGGCGGCAGGTGCGCGGCTGGCGGTACTGGTCGGGACGGCGCAATTTTGCGGCAATTTCCAATTCGTCTATCGCGCCGAACAGCATCTGACATCGGGACTGGTGGCGGTGTTCTTTGCCCTGTTGATGGTGCCCAACGCACTGCTTTCCCGGGCATTGCTGGGGACGCGGATATCGCCGCGTTTCCTGCTTGGCTCGGCGGTGGCGATCGTGGGCATCGGTCTGCTGCTGCTGCACGAATATCGCCTGGCGCCGGCGTCAGGCGCGGTGCTGCTGGGGCTGGCCCTCACGCTGGGGGGCCTGCTCTGCGCATCGGCGGCCAATGTGCTGCAGGCGACCAGGGCGGGCCACGGCCAGCCGCTGGTGCCGCTGATCGCCTGGGCCATGCTGGCCGGGGTTGCCGCCGATGCCGTCCTGGCTTTCGCAACCAGCGGGCCCCCGGTGTTCAGCTCCAGTCCGGCGTTCTGGGCGGGAACATCGTATCTGGCGCTGGCCGGGTCGGTGGTCACCTTTCCGCTGTATTTTGGACTGATTCGCACCTTGGGCGCGGGCCGCGCAGCTTATGGCAATGTCGCCGTGCCGGTGATCGCGATGGGGCTGTCGACGCTGTTCGAGGGCTATCGCTGGACCCTGCTGGCAAGCAGCGGCGCGGCACTGGCGATGGCCGGGCTGCTGATTGCGTTATCGAGCCGCAAATAGCCCCGCCAGGCCCTCGCGGTGAGTGGGATACAAGGGACGCCAGCCCAGTACGCGTTTCGCCTTGCCGTTAGCGACGCGGCGGTTTTCGGCATAAAACCCCCGCGCCATCGGGGATAGCCCGGCCTCTGCCAGGCTTTGCAGCGGCGGCGCGGCCAGCCCGAGCAGGCGGCACGCCTCCTCGATCACCGCGTTCTGGCCGCAGGGCCGGTCATCGGCCAGATTATACGCCCCCGCCGGCGCCGCGAGCCCGGCGATGACGCCGCTGGCGATGTCCGCCACATGCACCCGGCTGAACACCTGCCCCGGGACCGTGACGCGATGCGCCTTGCCTTCGCGCACGCGGTCCAGCGCGCTGCGCCCGGGGCCATAAATGCCCGGCAGGCGGAACACCCGCGCCCCGCGTGCCAGCCATGCTGCATCGGCCTGTGCCCGCGCGCCGCGCCGACCTTGGCCAACCGGCGCCGTCTCGTCGACCCAGGCTCCGCCGCAATCGCCGTAGACTCCCGTGGACGACAGATAGCCCAGCCATTTGCCCGCCAGCGCATCGGCATAAGCGGCCAGCACCGGCTCGGCGCCATCGCTGCCGGGCGGTACCGAGGACAGCACATGGCTGGCATCCGCCAGCGCCGCACGGACATGACCCGCGTCGCCAAACGGCACGGTGCCATTGCGCCCGGTCGAGATCACGTCCCACCCGCACGCGTCCAGCTGCGCGGCGATGCAGCTGGCGCTGTAGCCCAGGCCAAAGATGAACATGCGCGGCGTCATTACTTACGTGCCGCTGCGAAGCCGGGCAATCCATCCGGAAATCCTATTCCTCTGAGCGAGGTGGCTCGCGCAGCGAGACGGAGGGGGCGCGGCGAATGAAACATCGTGGGAAAGCGATGGCTACGAAACGCCCCCTCCGTCAGCCCTGCAGGCTGCCACCTGCCCCGGCAGGGCAGGATTGAAGCAAAGCAGATAACGCGGGGGATGCCCTAGTCCCCCCCCACCCGCTCGATATCCGCCCCCAGCAGCGCGAGCTTTTCCTCCAGCCGCTCGTAGCCGCGGTCGAGGTGATACAAGCGGTGGACCTGCGTTTCGCCCGCCGACGCCAGCCCGGCGATCACCAGGCTCATCGAGGCGCGCAGGTCGGTCGCCATGACTTCGGCACCGGTCAATTGCGCCACTCCGTGCACGATCGCGGTGCGACCCATCGTTTCGACATGCGCGCCCATCCGGTTCAGTTCCGGCACGTGCATGTAGCGGTTTTCGAAAATCGTCTCGGTCAGCACGCTGGCCCCGTCCGCCCGGCACAGCAGCGCCATCAGCTGGGCCTGCATATCGGTGGCGAAACCGGGATAGGGCGCGGTGGACAGGGTGATAGGCCGGATCGGGGTCCTGGCTGCGACATGCAGCCCGCCCGGCCGCGCCTCGCAGGTCACCCCGGCATCGCGCAGCGCCTGCACGGTGGCCGCCATATCCTCGACCCGCGCGCCCGTCAGCATGACCTCGCCCCCGGTGATCGCCGCGGCACAGGCATAGCTGCCCGCCTCGATCCGGTCGGGCATCACCATATAGGTGGCGCCGTGGAGCCGGGGCACGCCATGAATGGTGAGGTCGGACCCGCCGATACCCTCGATCTGGGCGCCCATCGCGGTCAGCATGTTGCACAGATCGACGATTTCCGGCTCACGCGCGGCATTGTGCAGCAGGCTGGTGCCGTTGCCCAGCACCGCGGCCATCACCGCGTTCTCCGTCGCGCCCACCGACACCACCGGGAAACTGTAGCTGCCGCCGGGCAAGCCGCCATCCGGGGCGATCGCGCGGACATAGCCGGAGGCGGTCTCGATCGTCGCGCCGAATGCCTCCAGCGCTTTCAGATGCAGGTCGATCGGGCGGTTCCCGATCGCGCAGCCGCCGGGCAGCGAGACCCTGGCCTCGCCCATCCGGGCCAGCAGCGGCCCGAGCACCAGGATCGAGGCGCGCATCTTGCGCACCAGCTCATAGGGCGCAACGGTGCTGGTGATGCGGGTCGCGGCCAGGGTCATCACCCGGCCGAAATCCTCGGGCCGCGAGCCGGCGATCGTGGTCGATACGCCGAACTGATTGAGCAGATGCTGGAAACTGTCGATATCGGCCAGGCGCGGGAGATTGCGCAGGGTCAGCGGCTCGTCGGTCAGCAGGGTGCAGGGCAGCAGGGTCAGCGCCGCGTTCTTGGCACCGGAAATCGGCAGGGTGCCCGACAGGCGCTTGCCCCCGCGAATGATGATCTTGTCCATTTCGAATCGTTTAGCCGGTCCGGCAAGGCG
The DNA here is from genome assembly GCA_964245935.1 of uncultured Novosphingobium sp. Lineage (GTDB taxonomy): Bacteria > Pseudomonadota > Alphaproteobacteria > Sphingomonadales > Sphingomonadaceae > Novosphingobium. The sequence continues at coordinate 1,144 of CAXTOS010000015.1, read as the reverse complement.
CGCAAGAGGTGGGATTGCTGCACTTGCGTTAGCTATGGAAAACCGCTTAACCAGCGCGCGACCTAGCGATGGAAACAAGCTGTTATGCGCGAGAATGCCCCGATCAAGCCGATCCGCACTGCCGTATTTCCCGTTGCCGGCATGGGCACGCGCTTCCTTCCCGCCACCAAGGCAATCCCCAAGGAGATGCTGCCGATCATCGACCGGCCGCTGATCCAGTACGCCGTCGATGAAGCGCGCGACGCCGGCATTGAACAGCTGGTGTTCGTGACCGGTCGTGGCAAGACGGCGATCGTCGAGCATTTCGATCATGCCTTCGAACTGGAAGCGACGATGCGCAACCGGTCCAAGACCCTGGAAGTCCTGGATCCCACCCGGATCGAGCCGGGCAATCTGGTCACCGTGCGCCAGCAGGTGCCGCTGGGACTGGGCCATGCCATCTGGTGCGCGCGCGCCATCGTCGGCGATGAGCCTTTCGCCATCTTTTTGCCCGACGAACTGATGATCGGCAGCCCCGGCTGCATGCGCCAGATGGTCGATGCCTATAGCCATGTCGGCGGCAATATGATCTCGGTCCTGGAAGTGCCGCATGACGAAGTGTCGAGCTATGGCGTGATCGCGCCGGGCCAGCGGCGCGAAGTACCCGGCGCCACCCTGACCGAAGTGATTGGGCTGGTGGAAAAGCCCAAGGTGGACGAGGCGCCGTCCAATCTGATCGTTTCGGGCCGCTATATCCTCCAGCCCGAAGTCATGGGCGTTTTGAAGACGCAAGGGGCCGGGGCCGGCGGCGAGATCCAACTGACCGACGCCATGGCCCGGATGATCGGCAATCAGCCGTTCCATGCGGTGACCTTTGCGGGCAAGCGTTATGACTGCGGCTCGAAGGTCGGCTTTGTCGAGGCGACCCTGGAACTGGCGCTGGGCCGGCCCGACATGGCCGACGAAATCCGCGCAATCATGAAGCGGCTGCTGGCCTGATAAAGAAGGGTGGCCCAGCAGCACGGCGGCCGGTAGCGGAGCACAACGGCGGTTGCCCGTCGTCGTTTCAGGGCCGGGCGGGGGCGGAATTCAATCCCTGCCGCGCGGTATTTCCTTTCCCTTGCAACCGCTTTACGGACGCGCCTTGTGGAAGGGTCGATCACCA
>CAXTOS010000014.1:0-36685 GCA_964245935.1 uncultured Novosphingobium sp. | reverse complement strand
GGATGTGATCATCGCGGTGGAGGATGATGCTGTGCTCAGCCATGCAGTCGAAGCCGCGACCGCGCTCCGAAGAGCGGGTTTCTCGGTTGACCTGATCGCCACTGGAAGCCCCAGGAAGCGGTACGGTAAAGCACAAAAAGTCGATGCCCGGGCGCTGCTTACTTTGGCGCCCGGGGCCGGGCAGCTCCCCGGTTATATTGTCTTGGCTGAAGGAGCGATCAAGCAACAGGTTGAAGGCATCATCAGTCCTCTGTTCAAGCCAGGCGCGGCATGACCGGTCCTGCTGTTCTGCTCCCCTCCGCTTCAGGGGAGGGGTTGGGGGCGGGGCCTCTCCAGGTAGCTCGGGATATGGGGAGAAGCCCCACCCCAACCCCTCCCCTGAAGCGGAGGGGCTTGAGAAAGTGACCATCTCCGCAACCCGCCTGCACCAGATCGCCCAGCGTTTTGCCGAGCTGGAGGCGCGCTTGGCCTCGGGCACGCTGGAAGGCCCTGAATTCGTCACCGCCAGCCGCGATTATGCCGAATTGCAACCGGTGGCCAAGGCCGCCGCCAGCGTCACCGCGATGCGCGGCGAACTGGCCAGCCTTGCCGCCATGGGCGACACCGATCCCGAACTGCGTGCGATGGCCGAGGAAGAATCTGCCCGGCTGAGAACCGCATTGCCCGAGGCCGAACATGCCCTCGCGATCACCATGCTGCCGCGCGATTCGGCCGATGCGCGCCCGGCGATGCTGGAAATCCGCGCCGGCACCGGCGGCGATGAAGCCGCGCTGTTTGCCGCCGATCTTTACCGCATGTACGAAGGCTATGCCGCGCAGCAGGGCTGGCGGCTGGAGCTGGTCAGCGCCAGCACCAGCGATATCGGCGGCTTCAAGGAAGTGATCGCGCAGATCGCCGGCAATGGCGTATTCGCCAAGCTGAAGTACGAAAGCGGCGTCCATCGCGTGCAGCGCGTGCCGGTCACCGAAAGCGGCGGCCGCATCCATACTTCTGCGGCCACCGTCGCGGTGCTGCCCGAAGCCGACGAAGTGGATGTCGAAATCAACGATGGCGACATCAAGATCGACATCTATCGCGCATCCGGCGCTGGCGGCCAGCATGTCAACACTACCGATTCGGCGGTGCGACTGACTCATCTGCCCACCGGGCTGGTGGTGATCCAGCAGGACCAGCGCAGCCAGCACAAGAACAAGGCCAAGGCGATGCAGGTGCTGCGCACGCGGATTTACGATCTGCGCCGCGCCGAAGCGCATGGCGAGGAAGCCGAGGCGCGCAAGGCGATGGTCGGCTCGGGCGACCGCTCGGAACGCATCCGCACCTATAATTTCCCGCAGGGGCGCGTGACCGATCACCGCATAAACCTGACGCTGCATCGCTTGCCCGAAATACTCGAGGGGCCGGGACTGGCGGAACTGGTCGACGCGCTGATTGCCGAGGATCAGGCCAAGCGGCTGGCCGCGCTGGATGAATGATCCCTCACTTAAGCCAGGTCGCACCCTGTTCCCCGCCCGCTTGCGGGAAGGGCTAGGGGTGGGCCTCGTTCCTGGTGAACTGGCATCTTGCGCGCCGAATAAAGTCACCCACCCCCCGTCCCCTGCCGCAATCCGGCGGACCGCTGGTTTCATATGATGCCATCCCGCTCTGACCAGCCCACCATTGCCGAGGCACTGCGCATCGCCACATCGGCACTCGGCGCGACCAGCGACACCGCCCGCCTCGATGCAGAATGGCTGATGGCCCACGCGCGGGGCGTTTCCCGCTCCGACCTGTTGCTGCGCCATCTGCGTGATCCCGTGCCCGCCGGCTTTCCCGCACTGGCGGCGCGGCGCCTGGCGCATGAACCCATCGCCTATATCCTGGGCGAGCAGGACTTCTTCGGGCTGACCCTGCGCGTCACCCCCGCCGTGCTGATCCCGCGCGGCGATAGCGAAGTGCTGGTGGCAGCGGCGCTGGCCGCCCGGCCCGCGGCGGCAACGGTGCTGGATTGCGGTACCGGATCGGGCGCGCTGCTGTTGGCGGTGCTGGCCCATCTGCCCGATGCGCGCGGCACGGGCATCGATCGCAGCCCCGCCGCGCTGGCAGTGGCCCTGGCCAATGCCGCCCGGCTGGGTCTGGCGGGACGGGCGCGGATGGTGGCGGCCGACTGGCGCGAGCCCCATTGGGCGCGCGATCTCGGTGGCCCGTTCGACCTGATCCTCGCCAATCCGCCCTATGTCGAGGACGACGCCGTGCTGACGCCCGACGTGCGCGATCACGAGCCTGCGGCAGCGCTGTTTGCCGGCGCCGGGGGGCTGGACGATTATCGCCTGTTGATCCCGCAACTGCCGGATTTGCTGGGCGCCGGGGGGGCGGCGCTGGTGGAAATCGGCCACGCCCAGGCCCCGGCGGTATCGGCCATCGCCCACGCCGCCGGGCTGGCTGCGCAATTGCACCATGACCTGGCCGGAAGGCCGCGCGTACTACAGCTATGTCGGAAATACTGAATTTCAGCGCCGAACCGATTTTTTGCTTGGCAATTGCCAAAGGGCTGCCTAAGCAGCGTTGCAGGTCTGCCGATGGATGAATATTTCCCGTCCGGCTGACATGATTCCAACATGTACGTTCCGATATGTACATGGGCATGGAAGTGGGCATGGGGTTATAACCATTCGCCGATGGCACATGCCGGGATTTCGGCCCGCCGGTGGGCCGCAGCATGACAATGGGCAATTCGCCATCCGGGAACGCCGGAGGCAGGCCGGGTTAAGGAATATACACCCTTGAATAACAATCGTGGTGGCAATAACCGCAGGCGCGGGCGCGGTAATAACAATGGTATCCGTCCGCAAGGCGCCAATGGTGGTCAACAAGTCAACCGTATCGACAGTCGCGCGCGTGGAAATGCGCCGCAGATGCACGAAAAATATCGCAAGCTGGCGAATGATGCGCACCTGATCGGTGATCGCGTCAATGCTGAATATTATCTGCAATTTGCCGATCATTACTTCCGGGTGATCGCCGACACGCGGGTGCGGCAGGAAGAACAGCGCCTGCGCCGCGACGATCGCTGGCAGGAAGGCGACGGCGATCGCGAGGAGAGCGAGGATTCGGCAGACTTCGGCGCGGACAGCGAATTTGCCGCTTTCGATCAGCCGCCGGTCTACACCCGCCGCGAACGCGAGGATCGGCCGGAGCGGCCTGAACGTTCCGAACGCCAGGAACGCCCCGAAAGGACGCCGGAACGCGTTTCTTCCGACCGTGGCCAGGAGCGCCCGCAGGCGCAGTCCGATTCGCGCCGCCGCGACGAACGGCCCGCCCATGACCAGCAAGCCAATGGCCGCAACGACGATCTGAACCAGCGCCAGTCAGGCGCCGATGAGCAGGCCCCGCTCGGGCCAGGCTCCGCTGTCGATCATGACGGGAAATCGCCGGTCGGAGAGAGTGGCGGCGAAACCGTTACCGCTTACGAGCCGCCCGAAAATCCGTTCCTGCGCGAAAATCGCGGCGGTCGCGGATTGCGCCCGCGCCGGGAGGATCGCCGTCCACGCCGCGAAGATCGTCCTGAAGGTGCCGTCCCGGGCGAAAACCAGGATACCGATCGCGCCACTCGGGCCATCTCTGCCGGGATCGACCCGCAGACGCTGCCGCCCTCGTTCACGGTTGCGCGTGATGAACCCCCGATCGTTGCGAAAGCGGCCGCGCCGGAACCGGTGGCGGCTCCGGCGACCATCGTCGAAGAGGGGCTGGCTGAAAAGCCCGCACCCCGTCGCCGCGCCAAGCGCAAGCCGGTGGCCGATGATACCGACGGATCGATCCAGTCCCTGATCTGAACCTGGGCGTGATGACAAAAAGTGGGTACCGGTTTTTGTTCTTGAATCACGCGAAAACAAAGATTCCAGAGCATGGGGCGATGCCATCTTGTCGCGTCTTGCTCTGGCAGGCGTGATGCAAGTCTTGCCTGTTGCTGATAAACCGGCCGGCAAATCCGCGCTGGCGCGGGGCTGGCGGGCAGTAGGCCGCTGGTTCGTCGCGCACCCCCGCAGTTGCGCGTTGTTGCTGGGCGCCTTTGCCGCTTGCGGATTTCAGCCATTGGCATGGTGGCCGGCCACGCTGATCGGCGTTGCCGGCCTGCTGGCGCTGGTCGCCGGGGCAGGGCGGGGCCACCGGGCGCTGCTGCTGGGGTGGCTGTGGGGGCTGGGCCATTTTACGCTGGGCAACAACTGGATCGCCACCGCCTTTACCTTTCAGGCCAAGATGCCGCCCTGGTTTGGCTGGGCGGCGGTGGTGCTGCTGGCGGCCTATCTGGCGATTTATCCGGCGTTCGGTGCGTGGCTGGCCTGGATGATCGCCGGGCGTCGGCGCAAACCGGCCACCCTGGCGTTCGTGCTGGCGCTGGCGGGCAGCTGGACAGTCAGCGAATGGCTGCGCGGCTGGGCCTTCACCGGCTTTGCCTGGAATCCGCTGGCGGTGGCCGCGCTCGGCTCGTTCGCGCACCCCGGGCTGGCCGCGGTGGCGCCGTGGCTGGGCACTTATGCCTTGTCGGGGGTGATGGTGATGCTGGCCGGCTGCTGGTGGGCGGTCCTGACGCGGGGTAAATTCGATATGCCGGCGGTGGCCCTGCTGGCCGTACCGGTCGCACTGCTGTTGCAACCGGGTCATTACGGCGCGCGCGATCGGGCCGGAACGCTGGCCTACACGCTGGTGCAGCCCAATATTTCACAACCCACGCTGGATGACCCGCAATTCTTCCAGGACCATTTCCTGACGGAAGCGACGCTGTCCTATTCCGGCGCGTCCGCGTCTTTGTCGGGCGCATCCGCGCTGCAACGGATCGTGCTCTGGCCCGAATCGGGGGTGCCCGATTACCTGCGCGATGGCTATCCGCCGGGGTGGTATCGCGCCACGACCTTTGCGGGCGATCCCGCGCTGGCCCGCGCGCGGCTGGGGCGGGCGGTGGGCGCGGCCAGCGTGCTGCTGACCGGCGCGGTCGATATCGATTTTCATGGGCGCCAGGCTGCCGACGCGCGCAATGTCGTCACCGCGCTCGATGAACACGGCACCGTGCGGGGCAGCTATGCCAAGGCCCATCTGGTGCCTTATGGCGAATATCTGCCGGAACGCGCGTGGCTGGAGCCGCTGGGGCTGGCTCGGCTGGTGCCCGGCGACATCGATTTCCTGCCCGGCCCGGGCGCGCAAACGCTCGACCTGGGGCCGTGGGGGCGCGCCGGGATCCAGATCTGCTATGAAATCGTGTTTTCCGGCCAGGTCGTCGATCGCGCGCACCGCCCGGACTACATCTTCAATCCCTCCAACGACGGCTGGTTCGGCAGCTGGGGCCCGCCGCAGCATCTGGCGCAGGCGCGGCTGCGCGCCATCGAGGAGGGGCTGCCGGTGCTGCGCTCCACCGTGAACGGCATCAGTGCGGTGGTCGATGCAGACGGGATTGTGCGGGGCTCCCTGCCGCGCGGCGTCGCGGGTCGGCTCGACGGCCTGATCCCGCCGGCGCATCAGCCGATGCTGTTTGCCCGCTGGGGCAATGCCTTGGCGCTGGGCTGGGCGGCAATTTGGCTGGTGCTGTCCATTTTGGTGTCGTCGCATCGGTCGATGCTTTTGGCACGACGCTCCGTGGTTGCCACGCCGCGTCAAGCTCGCTAGACGCATAAGACATAAAGATTGCTTTATATGGCAGGACATTCATGCGCGGCGATTATCTGTTCACCTCTGAAAGCGTTTCCGAAGGCCATCCCGACAAGGTTGCCGACCAGATCAGCGATGCCATCGTCGATCTGTTCCTGGCCAAGGATCCCGAAGCGCGCATCGCCTGCGAGACGCTGACGACGACCCAGCTGGTGGTGCTGGCCGGCGAAATCCGCTGCAAGGGCGTTTACGAGGACGGCACCTGGATCAATGGCGCGAAAGAGGAAATCGAGGCCGCAGTGCGCGCCACGGTAAAGCGGATCGGCTACGAACAGGACGGTTTTCATTGGGAAAGCTTCGAATTCGTCAATCGCCTGCACGGCCAGTCCGTGCATATCGCGCAGGGCGTCGACGCCAGCGGCAACAAGGATGAAGGCGCGGGCGACCAGGGCATCATGTTCGGCTATGCCTGCGATGAAACCCCCGAATTGATGCCGGCCACGCTGTATTACAGCCACCAGATCCTGCAGCGCATGGCGACCGACCGCCATTCCGGAGCCGCGCCGTTTCTGCAGCCCGATGCCAAGAGCCAGGTCACGCTGCGCTTCCACGATGGCAAGCCGACCGCGGCGACCGCCATCGTCGTCTCTACCCAGCACGCCGCCGGCTACGATACCGGCGACAACGAGGCCACGCTGAAGGCCTATGTCAAATCGGTCGTCGCCGATCTGCTGCCCGCCGCCTGGCTGTCGGACGAGACCGTCTACCACATCAACCCCACCGGCAGCTTCGAGATCGGCGGACCCGATGGCGACGCCGGGCTGACCGGGCGCAAGATCATCGTCGATACCTACGGCGGCGCCGCCCCGCACGGCGGCGGCGCGTTCAGCGGCAAGGATCCGACCAAGGTCGATCGCTCGGCGGCCTATGTCGCGCGCTATCTGGCGAAAAACGTCGTCGCCGCCGGTCTGGCCGCGCGCTGCACCATCCAGCTTGCCTACGCCATCGGCGTCTCCGCGCCGCTGTCGCTCTATGTCGATACGCATGGCACCGGCACCGTTGAGGACGACCGTCTCGAATCGGCGATCGCTGCTGTCGCCGCCGACCGGCTGGGCGGCCTGACCCCGCGCGGCATCCGCACCGGGCTGGGCCTCAACAAGCCGATCTACGCGGGCACCGCTGCTTACGGCCATTTCGGCCGCAAGGCCGAAGGCGACTATTTCCCCTGGGAACGGACCGATCTGGTCGAAGCGCTGAAGGCGGCGACGGCGTAGGTTATCGAGTGCTCGCTCTCGATTACTAAAATCCTCCCCCTCTGGGGCAGGCGGCAGCCCAAACGGTTGACGGAGGCGGCGAAATAATATGACTGGCAATCATTGCCTCATCAGGGCGACCAGCTGCTTTCTGATCGACAGGCCGGATAGATGCGCTTCGTAATTGACGTATCCTTCATGCTTCAGCTGCCGGCGAATGTCGTCCACATTCCGGCACGCGCCGCCTCTGGCGAGTTCGAATGCGCGAGCCACCGTATTGCCTTGAGGCATGAACTATCTCCGTTATCGTCAGGATGAATTTGACTGCCAACCAAACCTTGCCTGTCCTGGGCTTGTCGACGGGTTGCACTTCCTGCTTGCGGCCGGGCGACGCCCACGAACAAAAGGACAGCCCTTCGACAAGCTCGGGACGGACGGGGTTGGTCAGGCAGCGCACGCCGCGCGAAACAGCTCGAAACACGCTTCAGCGGCGGTCGCGGCGTGGTCCAGCCAGGCTTTGCCATGGCGCTGCGCCTCGGCGTTGATCGCCTCGCCGACGCCGCGCCATTCGCCCGGCTGGTGGACTGCCGCCAGGTAATCGGTCGGCAATCCGGCAGAAACCCGTCTGGCCAGGATCCCGCCTCCCAGGCGCGAACCCTCGACCACATACAGCACGCCCCAGGCAAAGGCGCCTTCGCCCGACCCTTCGAAAATCCGCGGCCCGGGCATCGCTTGCCGCAGCTTCTCCATATCCGCACGGAGCAGGGGTGTTCTGGCTCGCGATCGTGGCATGGCATCGGTGGCAATGATCGCTTCAGCCGCGGGCAGGGCGCGGGCATGGGCCCGAAGAAAGGCACAATAATCTGCTTTGTCGGCCAGATCATACGCGCTGAACGCGACATCCACGCGCGCGTGAGCGGCCATCGTCCTTTCCCGCAGGTCGGCCATGGCCGATGTCATCGCCGTTTCGCCAACGGTCCTGCCGCGACGACCGCCGCCGCCAGCGTGGCCGGGTTATAGGGTTTGCGGATCACGCCGATGTGCTTGAGGCTGCCTTCGACTTTGGGCGCCTCGCCATAGCCGGTGGCAAAGGCGAATGGCACTTTCCGCTCGATCAGCGCGTGCGCGACTGCGACGCTGGTTTCGTGTCCGAGATTACAGTCCAGGATCGCAAAATCGAATTCGCGCTGCTCGATCAGCGCCAGGGCGCGGGCGACCGATGGCGCCGTGCGCACATCCACAGCGCCAAGATCACGCAAATGATCTTCGCAATCGAGCGCGATGATCAAGCTGTCCTCGACCAGCAGCACCATGCATCCTTCGAGCGGGCAGCCATGCACTGCAGGCGCGCGCGGCGCCAGGTTCACCTGATCGTCGTCAGGCAAAATCTTTCCGACAAAGCGCGAGGGAATGCAAAATTCCGCCTCGAAACCGGCCTTCGGATAGGATGCTGCCGCTTGCCCCCCCAAATCATAGGGAATCGATCGTTCGATGATCGTCGATCCAAAGCCCTTGCGCGTCGGTGGCAAGACCGGGGGACCGCCGGTCTCGCGCCAACAGATGCCCAGGCTTCCATCATCGGCGATGGCCCAGGACAGGCTGACCTGGCCGCTATCGCTCAACGCGCCATATTTTGCAGCGTTCGTGACCAGTTCATGCACGACCAGCGCCAGCGCGGTGAAGGCGGCCGGGTCGATCACGACGTTAGGCCCATCCAGGATGATGCGGTCGCGCGCTTCGCCGAGATAGGCATTCGTCTCGGTTACGATGAGCTCGATCAACCGGGCCGGCGCCCAGCGTTTGGCGGTCAGTTGATCATGCGCGCGCGCCAGCGCCTGAACGCGGTCGTCGAGCGTCGAGACAAAGGCATCGGCCGACAGCGAACTGTCCCGCGTCTGCGAGATCAGCCCCCTGATCAATGACAGGATGTTGCGGACACGGTGATTGAGCTCCGCGATCAGCAGCTCCTGGTGGTCCTGTGCGCGCGCCCGGTCGCGTCCCGCCGCGTCGGATAATTGCAGGACGATTTCGAGCAGCGCGACGCGCAACGTCTCGGCGGCATGCAATTCCTCGCTGGTGAATGGCAGCGACGTGCCCCGGACGAGTTCCGACCACGCCTCGAAACTTTTGCGCGGGCTCAGGCGCGCGCCATTCGGGCCATATTCGACGGTTTTTTCCGGGTTGCCCGCCCAGCGCACCGCATGCAGCCGCTCGGTGCGAAACAGCACGACATAGTCACGCGGGGACCGAGACAGCGGAATCGCCAGCATGCCGGCCGCTTTATCGGCAAACTCGGTCGCGGCGGGGATGAGTTGCGCGATGCGGTCGGTCATGAACACTTCGCTGGACGAGATGCGGTTGAGGCTTTCGACGACCATCGCGAACTGGGCCTGGTTCGGGGTGAGGCCAGTCAGGGCGATTTCGCCATCCACCGACACGCCGATGCCGTCCGCCGGGATGGCGGCGAAGATCACGTCGCCGAGCCATGCCGCATCCTTCAGCCTGCTGCCATCACGCGCGGCGGCGGTCATCAGCTGATCGGCCACCGCCCGCGCCTTGCTTTCATAGGTGCGCAACAACTGCCGTTCGCGGCTTTCCAGCATCATCGAGAACATGCGGCCGAACAGCTCGGCCGCGCTGCGCTGGGCGAAGCCCGGCAGGCGCGGGGTATGGTGGTGGCAGGCGAACAGCCCCCACAGCGCGCCATCGATGATGATCGAGATCGACAGCGACGCCCGGACACCCATATTGCGCAGATATTCCAGGTGGATCGGCGACACCGCGCGCAGCACCGAGATCGACTGGTCGAGCGGCTCATTATTCAGATCGAGCACCGGCGTGATCGGGATCGCCGCCGCGCCGACATCGGCGATGATCCGAAACACGCTGCGCAGATACAGCGCCCGCGCCTGGGCCGGAATATCGGACGCTGGATAATTGAGCCCAAAGAAGCTCTCGACGCCGTGGTCCAGCGCCTCGGCGACGACCTCGCCGCTCCCGGCATTATCGAACCGGTAGACCATGACCCGGTCGAATCCGGTCAAGGCGCGGATATGGCGGGCTCCCTCGCGCAGGAACGTCGCCATCGGGCCGACCTGATCCAGCCGAAATATCATGCTGCGCACCAGCATCGCCGCATCGACCGCGCCGCCGATCGCAGGCTCGGCTTCGATCACCAGGGTGCGCCCCGACCAATGGACCGCGACATCGAATAATGGACCGCCTGCCAGCAAGCCGAGGCCGAACATCCGTTCGATCGCATCGGCGCCGCGCAATCGGCTCGCCAGATTGCGCAACGTATGTTCGACGTCGTGGGCAAACAGCATGTTCAGTGGATTGCCCAACAGCGCCGTCGGCGTCTGCTGCACGAACTCGGCGATATTTTCCGACACGCGGGAGATCAGCCAGTCGGTGGACACCGCCACGAGAAAGCCGAAGGGCTGGATCCTTCCCGGGATATGGATTGGCTCTCGATCACAATTGGCGAGGTCGATGTCGCGGGGTTCAATACCCACGGAACGGCCGATTTATACCTGATACCCGAACAGTCCGAACGGTGTTTGGCATGCCTGTTCCCCACTCAAGCGGGAGCACACAGGACGTCTCTCAGTCACCGGATGCCAGACGCTAGAGGCGGCGATGTCGGATCATAGCCGCTCGCCGCGTGCTTGGCCAGCGTTGATGGCGGCATCATGCAGGCACGGCACCAGCTCGCTCAGCTATATGCCTGGCCATCCACGTCCGGCCACGCCCGCAGGCGTTTGACCGAGGGGTCGAGAAACAGCGACGGCAATTTCGCCAGCAACAGCGATTTGTGAATCGTGAAATCGGTCAGCCGCTCGCGCCAGTTGGCCGACCCTTTGCCATTCCGCTCCAGCCAGTGCCGATAGGGCAGGAAATGGCTTGGCTCGTCCTTGTGAATAACCCGGAATATGCGCGTCATCACCGGGTCGGACAGCACGGCGCGATTGCGCAGCAACAGGCCCACTTGCGCAAAGCCGCGCTGTTCGGTCAGCATGATCACCCGGCACAGCCTTTCGAATTCGGCGGGCTGCGCGATGATGCGGCGCGTGTCGAGTTGCTCGATGGTGCAGCCGAACACCGCTTCGATAAAGCGATCGATATGGCCGCAGGTGCGGTCTACCGCCAGCGGCATGCGCCCGCGCAATTCGAACCAGCGGCGGAACATGTGGTAATGCTTTTGTTCGTCGGCGCGATGGCTGACGATTTCGGCGATGAAGCCGTGATCGTCGGGGCAGCAGGCGCGCACCGCCTCCAGCACGCGGTCGAGCGAGGTATAGCCCCGGTGTTCGTTATAGATGTAAATCGATGCCAGCGTGTCGAGATAACGCTCGCGCAATCTGTCCACCAGCAGCGATCGGCCACCGGTGGAACTCTTCGCAACCATCACTTATCTGGCCAGTTCGGCCTCGATCGCCGTGACCAGCGCGGGATCGTCGGGGGTCACCGCCGGCGAAAAACGAGCCGCCACCTGGCCATCGCGGCCGATCAGGAATTTTTCGAAATTCCACAGCACTTCGGGATCTTCGGTCGGGGTCATGCCATAGCCGCGCAGCTTTTCGCGCCAGCCGGCGGCATCGCCCTGCTTTTCGGGCTTGGCTTGGGTGAGGGCGGCATACAGCGGCTGCTTGCCCGGGCCGGTCACGTCGGCCTTGGCGAACAGTGGAAACGAGACGCCGTAACTGGCCGAACAGAACGCGGCGATTTCCTCATGCGTGCCCGGCTCCTGAGCGCCGAAATCGTTGGCAGGAAAGCCCAGCACTTCGAAGCCCTGGTCCCGGTAGGTTGCGTACAGCGTTTCGAGCCCGGCATATTGCGGGGTCAGCCCGCATTTGGAGGCCACGTTGACCACCAGCAGCACACGGCCGGCATGATCGGCCAGCCTGTCGCTGGCGCCATCGATGCGGGCAAGGGGAATCGCCGCGATTGCGTCTGCCATGATTGCTCTTTCGAAGATGGACCGTATCGCCGGAGTATCGTGCCGGTCGCCGCGCAGCAAGGGTATTAGCGCGGCCGGCTTGTTCCGGACCCCGGTCATCACGATATCCGGTCGTGGATCAAGGCCGATCCGGTCCCTCGAAACACGGAAAAGAGAAGCTCATGCGCTCGATACTGGTTTATGCGGACCGCACCAAGGCGATGCAGGCGCGGCTCGATACCGCTTTGTCGCTCGCCCGCCAGGCCGGTGGCCATGTCAGTGTGATGGTGGATACGCCGGTAGCCCGCTACACCGCGGTCGATCCGATGGGCGGCAGCTATATCGCTGCCGATGCGATCGCCGAATCGATGGCGCTCGATGACGCTTATGCCGCCGAAATCGAAGCGCGGCTGGCGGCCGGGGATGTGGCCTTCGATGTGATCCGCTGCGAGGATGAGCCGGTCGATGCGCTGGCAGATGCGGCTCGGCTCGCCGATGTCATAATCCTGTCGCGCGGTTGCGATTTTGCCGGTGCGCTGGCGATGTCGACGCGCTGCCCGATCCTGCTGGTGCCCGGTGTGAATGATCGGGGGACGGGCGGAACCCGGATACCGGTCGGGCGCGCCTGCGTCGCCTGGGATGGGGGCGAAGAAGCCGCCGCCGCTTTGCGCGCGGCGGTGCCGCTATTGGCCGGGGCCGAGGTTCACGTCCTGACGGTGCACGAAAAGGACGGCGGTTTCCACTCGACCGGGGCGCTGCGCTATCTGTCGCGCCATGGCATAAATGCCCGGTTCCTGGAGGTCGATCGCGTCGGCTCGACCGAGCAATCGCTGGCCGCCGCCGTGGCCCACCTGCAGGTCGATCTGCTGGTGCTGGGTGCCTATGGCCGCAGCCGCATGCGCGAGTATCTGTTCGGCGGAGTCACGCGACATTTCCTGAACGGCGAGGTCGGGCCGGCACTGTTTCTGGCACACTGACGGCACCGTTGGTTGCTGTTGCAACGCAGCAATTGGTATACTGGCCAGAGTTATAAAGACGAAACAATATCACTTCGGCGAATTAAATTATTATATATCAGTATTTTAATTGGCGACCTATTTTTTGCAACGCGCCATTTACAATTTCGCACTTGCACAATTTTGGCCTTGGGCGCATATCGGTCAGGCCTTTCAGGCATCCTCTCCCAAAACTTCATAGCCCGGTCGGCAACGATCGGGCTTTTTTTATGGGTTTTGCCGGCCGATCGGCACTATCGTTTGTGCCAGCCGATCCACTTCCGCCCGATCGTGACTGACATAGAGAATCGGCAGCTTCAACTCGTCGCGGATGCGTTCGATCAATCTCATGATTTCGTCGCGACGCGGCGGATCGAGCGACGACAGCGGCTCGTCCAGCAGCAGCACGCGCGGTCCGGACAGCAGCGCTCGCCCGATCGCCAGGCGCTGGGCCTCGCCGCCGGACAGCGTGCGCGGGGCACGATCGAGCAGCGCGCCGATGCCAAGAAACGCGATCACGTCCTCCGGCGTGATCCAGCGCCGCGCAGCCGGGGCAAGGCGCCAGCCATAAAGCAGATTCTCGCGCACCGAGCGATGCGGAAACAGCCGGTAATCCTGGAAGACATAACCGCAGGCGCGCGCTTCGGGCGGCAGGCAGATCCCGGCGGCGCTGTCGAACAGCACCGCGCCCGCCACCACGATCCGGCCGCGATCGGGCCGCACCAGCCCGGCGATCATGTCGAGCACACTGGTCTTGCCCGCGCCGGACGGGCCCAGCAGCGCGGTCAGCCCCGGCGGCGCGGCGAAGTGCGCGGCAATCGGCATCGCGCCCCGGGTCAAATGGACCTCTATGGCGAATGCGTCAGAGGGCATGGCGCCGCTGAATCCGATGCCGTCCGCTGTGGCCGTCCGGATTCTGCCGGTCGGCGCCGCGCCGCACCAGCATTTCCGATGCCACCAGCGCCGCCAGCGACAGCAATACCGAAATGATTGCCAGCCGGGCCACTTCGCCTTCGCCGCCAGGGGTCTGCAACGCGGCAAAGATCGCCAGTGGCAGGGTTTCCGTCTGGCCCGGGATGCTGGCGACGAAGGTGATCGTCGCCCCGAACTCGCCGATCGAGCGGGCAAAGCCCAGCACCAGTCCGGCCAGCAACCCCGGCATGGCCAGCGGCAGGGTGATGGTGCAAAAACAGTGCCAGCGCCCGGCGCCCAGGGTCCGCGCCGCATCTTCCAGCCGGGTGTCAATCGCTTCCAGCGACAGCCGGATCGCGCGCACCATCAGCGGCAGCGCCATCACCGCCGAGGCCAGCGCCGCGCCGGTCCAGCGGAACATGAATTTCAGGCCCAGCGTGCTCGCCAGCAATCGCCCCGCCGGGCCATGCGCGCCAAAGGCGATCAGCAGCAGCCACCCGGTCACCACCGGCGGCAGCACCAGCGGCAGATGCACCGCCGCATCGAGCAGGATCATGCCCGGAAAGCGCCGCCGCGCCAGCAGCCAGGCCAGCCCGAAAGCCAGCGGCAGGCAGCCGATCATCGCCACCGCAGACACCCGCAGCGACAGCGCGACCACCCCCCACTCGTCGGGCGACAGCAGCGTCACTGGATTTCATCAGGGGATTTGGAGCATCCTGCGTCCGATACGGCCCACTTCAATCCTCCCCCTCTGGGGGAGGTGGCCCGCAGGGCTGAGCCTGTCCCGGCGAAGGCCGGGGGAGGGGGCGGCATTGCAAATGTTCTCCGCCACATGATAGTTCGCCCAACTCGCCCCCTCCGTCTCGCTGCGCGAGCCACCTCCCCCAGGGGGGGGATTTCAGCAAGATCAATGGGACGCTCTAGCTTCCTATACCGAAGCCGAAGCGGCGAAAGATCGCCTTGCCCGCCGCGGACTGCAAAAAGCGGCTGAACCCTTCGGCATCGGGATTGGTCGAGGCGGTCAGCACGGCGGCGGGATAACGGATCGGGTCATGGCTGGCCGCCGGAAACACATCGACCACCCGCACGCCGGGCTCCGCCCTGGCGTCGGTGCCATAGACGATGCCCAGCGCCGCCTCGCCACGCGTAACCAGTGCCAGCGCTGAACGCACGCTGTCGGTTCCGGCAATCTTCGTGGCGACCTGGTCCCACACGCCCAGCGCGGTCAGGGCCTGCCTGGCGTAGATTCCCGCCGGCACCGCGGTGACCGTGCCGGTGGCCAGCCGGCCATCGCCCAATGCCTGCGCCAGGGGAAAGCCCCTGGTGATTTTCAGCTGCAATTTGCTGGCGGCCGGGGCGATCAGCACCAGGCTGTTGGTCAGCAGGTCGACCCGGCTGGCCGCGCGGATCAATCCCTTGCCCGCAACATCGTCCATCCATTTTTCGTCAGCCGAAATAAACAGGTCGGCCGGAGCCCCGGCCTCGATCTGATGCGCCAGCGCCGAAGACGCCGCCAGCGACACCACCGGCCGTGCATGCCCCTTTGCCGCCCAGGCATCGGCGGCAGCGTTCAGCGATTCCTGCAACGACGCCGCCCCCAGCACCAGCGGTCCGGTGCCCGCCGCGAGCGCGGGAGCGCTGATCGCCAGCAGGACAACGGCGATCAACGCGTTGAAGAAATTGGAAATCCGGACCATGAACACCCCTGGAATACGCCTGCATCCCGCAGGATATAACAAGGCCGGGCAAAACGGCAATGCCGGCAATCTGCCTGGACTCGCATGACGGTTGCAGAAATCATATGCCTTGTGGTTAATTTCCTGGGGCGCCGGCCGTTCTGCCGGTTACAGCCTCGTTCGACGAGCGGGTTGGGGGCTTTTCGGAGGAAAAACCATGTCCGTGATCAATACCAATATCAGTGCCATGGAGGCGACGAACGCGTCCACTTCGGCCTCGGCGATGCTATCCACCGCGATGCAGCAGCTATCGACCGGCAAGCGTATCAACAGCGCCAAGGACGATGCCGCCGGCCTCGCCATCGCCAACTCGATGACTTCGCAGATCAACAGCATGTCCCAGGGCATCCGCAATGCCAATGACGGCATCTCGCTGGCCCAGACCGGCGAAGGTGCGCTGGCCGAAGTCACCAACATGCTGCAACGGGTGCGCCAGCTGGCGGTGCAGTCGTCATCGGGGACATATTCGACCTCCGATCGCACCAACATGCAGTCGGAAGTGACTTCGCTGTCGGCCGAACTGAACAACATCATCACCGGCACCCAGTTCAACGGCAACAATCTGTTTTCCACCACCGCTGCCGCCGCCACCTTCAATATCCAGGCCGGCGCCAACGCCAGCGATGCGGTCACGCTGACCAGTTCATCGCTCAGCACGCTGTCCACGGCCAACCTGGTGACCACCCCCAACCTGCTGGTGGATACCACCGCGCATGCGGCCGCCACGATCGTCAGTGTCGATGCCGCGATCGCCCAGGTCAACGCGACCAGCGCGGGGCTTGGCGCGGGCGAATCGGAATTGAGCTCGGCAGTGAACAACCTCACCAGCGGGGAGACCAACCTGTCGGCGGCGCGCTCCCGCATCCAGGATACCGATTACTCGTCGGCTTCGACGCAATTGTCGAAAGCGCAAATTCTGAGCCAGGCATCGACCGCGATGATCGCGCAGGCCAATCAGAGCGCGCAGGGGGTGCTGACCTTGCTCAAGTAGGACAGGCTGAAAATAATACCGGGGTCGACCGGAAAAAACAGCGGTTGAAATGAACAGCAGCCCTTGCGCCGGGATTTCGGGAACGCGCCGTGAGCCGAACCGACCCGCCCTAGGCCGAGGCCATCGGTAGCCGCGGCAGCGAGGGCATGTCGCGATCTGCTCTGGAAGCGGGCAGTGCGTCATCGGCCGGCTGGCCGGGCTCCAACGGCATGACCGCCGGTCGGCGCAAGGACTTGCGCTCCTGCACCAGCAGCCTGATGCCAAACAGATTCAGCACCAGCAGCATCGGCATCCGGTCGATAAAGCTCACGAAACTGAGCTGGAACAGCACCACGGTGAAGGCGGCCAGGGTAAACCCGCGCGCGCGCAGCAGCGCAGGATCGTGGATGCGCCTGAACCCGAACGACCCCCGCAAGCCCGACGCCACGCTCAAGCCGAGAAACGGCAAAAGCCCGACGATGCCGGAAATCAGCAGGATCTCCAGGTAGACATTGACCATATCGACGATGCCTTCGCCCTGGGCGATATCGGCCAGCGCATCCAGCACCTGGGTCAGCCGCATCCCGGTGATCGGGTGGCCGGCTGCCACTTGCAGCCCTCTTTCCAGCAGCAGATTGCGGTAATCGAAATATTTGCCCTGATTTGCCGGCGCTCCGCCATTGATGAACGATGCGACCGCCGGAGACATATTCGCCAGGATTTGCAGCGTGGGCCAGGCGGCGATGGCGACCATGGCGGCGGCTGCGGCCACGCCCCATTTGCGCAGCGCCAGGGCCAGCACGACCGCCGCGCCGAACACCGCGATCACGCTGCCGCGCGATTGCGTGGTGTACAAGCCCGCAGCGGCCACGCCGAGGCTGCCATAATAGCCGATCGCGTTCCGGAAAAAGCTCCGTGAGCAAGCAAGTGCGAAAATGCCGACGGTCATGAAGCAGGCCAGCGCCAGCGGTCCGCCCATGGTGGCCGAGGCGCGCAAAAAGCCGCCGCGCATATTCATGGGTCGAATATAGATGCCCGTCAGATGCTTGGTGATGATATCGAAGATATCCGCACTCATCCACGCTTCGAATATGGAGAATACCGCCAGGAACACGGACGCTGCCCCGAAACAGGCAATGGCCGCGCGATAATCCGAGGTGCTCTTCAGGGTGCTCCGGAACAATATATAGGGCGTCACGATCAGCAGAAACTGCTGTATCCAGGACCGCAGCGTATCGTCGAACTTGCCAAATCCGGTGGTGCCGATCGCCATGATGAGAAAGATGACAAGCACCAGGGAATCCTCGGTGGCCCAACCGCCGGTGCTGCCGGACGGTCTTCTTCGATCGAATTTTGCAATGACATAGGCCGTCGCCCCAAGCGCGCCCGCCGAGTCGATCACGCCGAGATAATGGCCCGCCGCGCCTATTCGCCACTGAATTTGCGGTATGATGGCCGCCAGCAGGATATAGCGGCACACCGCATCGAGCCGGCCACGCACCGTGGCCAGGAATATCAGGACGATGGCGCCGAAATACAGCTCGATATTCGGCAGGTAGATCCCCGCGAGCGTGACCAGCACGACGCAAACGATCAGACTCGGGGTAAGGAATTTCCTCATTTGATCGGAGGAAATATAAAACAATGGAATGAAAGTCGTGAAAAACAAGATCATGATGATGATGAAGTTTTTCATTTTAAGCTCGCTATTCCTCAAAAATCATAGCGGGTCATGCCGGATATATTATAATCACGGCTTATCGAAACCTGCGCCAATTGCGTACATTTTAGTATTGCCGGTCTGCAAAGCCTGCCTTGCGATCAGCCGAACCCGCGCGCCAGAAATCGTTCTGCCAGGCCCGCCAGCAGCGCCGCGC
Organism: uncultured Novosphingobium sp.; assembly: GCA_964245935.1. Taxonomy (GTDB): domain Bacteria; phylum Pseudomonadota; class Alphaproteobacteria; order Sphingomonadales; family Sphingomonadaceae; genus Novosphingobium. The sequence goes on along the minus strand of CAXTOS010000014.1, from coordinate 18,387 downwards.
CGCGTGGCAGGACGGCTTCATCGATCATCATCCGGGTGGAATGAATGCCGCAGCAAGCCGACCAGTCCGCACCGTCGGGTGCAGCGCCCAGGAAGAACATGGCGCCGGGCGTTTTTTCCAGAATATAGGCGAAATCCTCTGCCCCCATGATCGGCGCGGGCAACCGCTGGAAGGCGTCGGCACCGAACAATTCGCGGGCGACCGCCTCGCCGCAATCCACCGCGCGCGGATCGCAGAGCGTTACCGGAAAACCCGGCGTGATCGTCACTCGTGCCTCCAGATCGTAAGCGGCGGCAATCCCCGAGGCGAGGCGGATGACCGCCGCACGCAGCCGATCGCGGTTGCCTGCCGACAGCGTCCGCATGGTCCCGGCCAGCGTGACGCGGTCGGCGATGACGTTGTGCGCGCTGCCTGCCGCGATACGCGTGATCGTCACCACCACCGGGTCATGCGCATCGAACTGGCGAGTAACGAGCGTTTGCAGCGCCACCACGATCTCGCAGGCGACCGGCACCGGGTCGAGAGTCTGATGCGGCATCGAGGCGTGGCCGCCGCGCCCTTCGATCACGATATCGATCATGTCGGCCGCTGCCATCAGTGCGCCGGTGCGCCCGGCGACCAGCCCGTGGCGGGCATTGGGCATGACATGCAGCGCGAAGGCGGCGTCGGGCAGCGGGTCGATCAGCCCGTCGTCGAGCATATGGCGGGCGCCGTGGTAGCCTTCCTCGCCGGGTTGGAACATCAGTTGTATCTCGCCCGCAAGACGGTCGGCACGGGCGCACAGGATTTCGGTTGCGCCCGCCAGCATCGCGACATGGGCATCATGCCCGCAGGCATGCATCGCCCCCGGGGTAGTCGAGGCGAACGGCAGCCCGGTTTCCTCCGGCATCGGCAAGGCGTCCATGTCGCCACGCAGCAGAACCCGCCGGGGGCGTTCCGCGGGGGAACCGCTTGCTCTTCCCCGGAGCACCGCTACCAGCCCGGTGGTCGACGGGCCTTCGCGCCAGCTTAGCGGCAGATGAGCCAGGGCGGCACGGATCCTGTCGCGGGTGCGCGGGGTGTGCAGTCCCAGTTCGGGATCGGCATGAACCGCCCGGCGCAGCGAGGTCATCTGCCCCGCCAGTGCCTCGGCCCGGGCCAGCAGTTCGGTTTCAGCCATCGGTGCGGGATACGCCGATCCTGGCCCGCGGCAAATGCTCTTGCGCAGGCCAGTTGCCGATCGCGGCCAGCATGCGCCGGGCAGCGGCATTGTGGCGATGGACCGACCAGATCAGCAGCACGTTCAGGACCACCACCTGATAGGCGAAATAATAGATCGGGCTGCCCGCCAGCATCGACAGCCCCAGCACGATGGTTCGCGGATTGGGACCAAGCACCTTGAGCAGGTCCAGCAGCGGCGGCGCCTCGGCGCGGGCCAGTTCGCCGATCCGCGCCAGCCGTTCCGGATCGTCGGCGGCGGCGGCCACCGCGTTGTCGATGCGCTGCGTCGATGACGCCACGCCCGCCGCGACCCCCAGATAAAAGCTGGCAATGCCGGAAAACCCCTGGCCTTGAGTCGCCGCGTCGGCCTGGGCATGGGTGATTCTCAACCACGGCTTGGCATAGACCCACCACTGGTAGGACCGCCGCTGGACCTCGACATGGTTCGACTGGATGATGTGGCTGATGCCCCCCGCGACGATCAGCGGCCAGGCGCTGAGCCCGATCTGCTGCGACAGCAGCCACCCCAGCACCAGATACAGCACGATATGCCCGGCGTAATCGCAAATGCCGTCGACCATTTCGCCGATCGGACTGGCGCGGCCGGTTATCCGCGCAAGATCGCCATCCGCGCCGTCGATCACGTGCCAGGTCATATGCAGCATCATGCCCAGCAGCGCCGAAACCGGCCACCACGGTTGGCTATAGGCGATCGCCGCGGCGACCACGAACGCGGCGCCGATGACCGAAACCACGTTGGGCGTCAGCGGCGTTCTCGCCAATCGCTGAGCCAAACGCCAGGCCAGCGGGTGATAAATATGGAAGTTGAGCGAGTCTTCCAGCTCGCGTGGTCGCACTGCCTGCACTTTTGCGACCTCCCTCGGTGAACTTTCGAGCTTTGTAATCATTTGTACTCAGGCTCATGCTATAATCCCGCGCCGGCTTGGCGGCGCCACGATCCCTGCATATAGAGCTTTGTCGCAGTCGAACCAGAGTATGCATGTAGATGGGCGAGTACACTTTCAATTTGAAGGGAACAAGCTTGGTGACGGCTGTTGTCATCCGGTTCGGCAGCAGCGCCACCGCCGCCGGCCTGGTCGCGGGCCTGCCCGCAGCCGCCCGCGCGATCCGTGAGGCGGCGCTGGCCGGCCTGGACGAATGCTGGCTGGAAGTTGGTTCCGGTGCGCCGCCGACATCCAGCCTGCGCGAGGAAATCATCCGCATGGCCGGCATGATGCGCGTGCACGGGCTGGAGCAACGGGCGGCGCGTGCCGGCTTTGCGCCGGCATCGCTGCGGTCAGGTGGCGCGGCGTTGGTGATCACCGGCGAAGCGCTGGTCGATGCAGCCACGATCCGCGCGGCGCGGGCCGCCGGCACCAGCCTTAACCCCGCCCTGCACTTTGCCGAAGCCGGCCACAACGCCGGCGCGGGCTTTGCAATGGAAGCGGGTGCCGCCGGTGCCGCGCACTATGCCGCAGCTGGGCGGGCAATCGTCAGGGCCACCGCCAAATCGACCGATGGCCTGGTTTCGCGCAGTCTCAATCGCCCGGTCTCGCAAGCCATCAGCAACGTCTTGCTGAAGATTCCCGGCATCCGGCCGATCCACGCCACCATGGGCACGGCAGCGCTGGCCGTGCTGATGTTTGCGGTCCTGGTGCTGATGGGCAGCCCGGCCGGGCTGGTCGCCGGCGCGATCCTGTTTCAGGCGGCATCGGTGTTCGACGGGGTCGATGGCGAGATCGCCCGCGCCACCTACCGCACCACCGATCGCGGCGCGATGATCGACAGCCTGATCGATGCCGCGACCAATCTCAGCTTCGTCGCCGGCATCGTCATCAATCTGGCCCAGCGCGGGCACTGGGGCACGGCCATGTTCGGTATCGCCGGCCTGGCGATGCTGGCACTGGGGCTGACGACACTGGGTTCGCAGGCGCGGCGCAGCGGCGCACCGATCACCTTCGATGGCCTGAAGGGGCATTTTCGGGACAGCGGGTCGGGCTGGGGCAAATGGGTGGTGTGGCTGACGATGCGCGATTTTCTCGCGCTGGCCTCGGTGGTGCTGGTGGTCGCGGGTCTTACCGATCAGGCAATCATGGCTTTTTCGGCGATCATGGCGGTCTGGCTGGCGGTGGTTTTGACCACCCATGTCCGCCAATCCGCGCTTGGCCGCTGAGCAAGGCGCTTGACGTACCTCAAACTTCTTGCTTTTGGCTTTCTCTTTCTGAAGAAAGTTTCTGGCACTTTCTGAAGAACGATTTTGGCACTTTATCAAGAATGCTAGTTTGAACCAGATGCGGTGCATCTGCCTGGAGGGATCGAATTGATGAAAGCAATCAAGGTCGCGGTGATTGGCGTAGGCAACTGCGCCAGTTCGTTGATCCAGGGGGTGGCTTATTATCGCTCCAACAACTCCTCCCAGGGGCTGATTCACGATCGTATCGGTGGCTACGGCGCCGGCGACGTGCAATTCGTGCTGGGCGTGGATGTCGATGCGCGCAAGGTTGGCAAGGATATTTCCGAAGCCATTTTCCAGAACCCTAACAATACCGCGGTGTTCCAGCCGCAAGTGCCGCTATCAGGCACCCGGGTGCTGATGGGCCGGGTGCTCGACGGCGTCGCGCCGCATATGACCACGGTCGGCGAAAAGGGTTTCATTCTTTCGGACGCTCCGGAAATCACCCATGAAGCGATGGTTGCCGCGCTCCGGTCCAGCGGCACCGAAGTGCTGCTGAACTTTCTGCCGGTCGGCTCGCAGGAAGCCACCGAATTCTACATGGAATGCGCGCTCGAGGCAGGCGTGGCCGTGGTCAACTGCATGCCGGTGTTCATCGCCAGCCGCCCCGAATGGGAAGCACGGTTCCGGGCGAAGCGCATTCCGATCGTGGGCGACGACATCAAGGCCCAGATCGGTGCCACCATCGTTCACCGCGTGCTGTCCAGCCTGTTCGGCGCGCGCGGGGTCTCGGTCGAAAAGACCTATCAGCTCAATACCGGCGGCAATACCGATTTCATGAACATGCTCGATCGCCAGCGGCTGGGCAGCAAGAAGGAATCGAAGACCGAGGCGGTGCAGGCCATGCTGGCGGTCCGTCTGGCCGACGAGAATATCCACGTCGGCCCATCGGATTATGTGCCGTGGCAGAAGGATAACAAGCTGTGTTTCCTGCGGCTCGAGGGCACGCAGTGGGGCAATGTGCCGATGAACCTGGAACTGAGACTGTCGGTGGAGGACAGCCCGAATTCGGCGGCTTGCGTGATGGATGCTATTCGCTGCTGCAAGATCGCGCTGGAGCGCGGCGAGGGCGGCGCGCTGATCGGCCCATCGGCCTATTATTGCAAGCATCCGCTGCAACAGTTCAACGACGATACCGCCGCGCAAATGGTCGAGGAATATATCGGCGACACCGCTATCGCTGCGGAATGATCGCCGATTTAGTGCCGTGCGGCGCCGGTCATTGAATTGACCGGCGCCGTTTGCCTGTCTGCCCGGGGAGCTTACAGATGGACGCGCTCATCATCGCAGCCGGCTTCGGCAGCCGGCTGCTCGACGTTTCACCGTCAAAGCCGCTGACGCCGGTCGCCGGCATACCGCTGATCGAACTCGGCGTGCGGCAGGCGCAGGCGGCAGGGGTCGAGCGGGTGGTGGTGGTCACCGGCCACGAAGCCGCGCGGGTCGAGGCGTTCCTGGCGCAGCTGGCGGCGCGAACCGGGGTCGAGATCGTGGCCGAGCGCTGCGCCGACTGGTCGCGGCCCAATGGCTATTCGGTGATGGCCGGCGCTGCGCGGATTGCGGGCGACTACCTGCTGCTGATGGCCGATCATATTTTCGCCGCATCGATCCTGCGGCGACTGGCCGGGCAGGGGGCGGCGACACGCGGCGTAACGCTGGCGATCGATCGGCGCGTAGGCAGCCCGTTGATCGATCCCGACGACGCGACCTGGGTAAAGATGACCAGCGCCGGCCACATCGTGGCCATCGGCAAAACGATCACCGGCTATGATGCGGTGGACTGCGGCGCGTTTCTGGCGACCGCCGAACTGGCGCAGGCGATTGCGGCGGCGATCCGTGCGGGCAAGCCGGGCAGCCTGTCGGATGGCATGCAATTGCTGGCCGATGTCGGCCGCGCCGCGACCATGGATGTCGGTGAAGACGAGCACGAAGCCTGGTGGATGGATGTCGACGATGCCCGCGCCCACGCCATCGCCGAGGACCAGGCGCCGCGTTATCTGGTTGAAATCTACGGTTAAAGCGTAGCGCTCTAAATCCTCCACGGAACGGGGAGGATTTGAATCACGGATACGTCAGCTTGATATGGGCGGTCAGGCCGCTGTGGGCCACGTCGAGCCGCACCGAGCGGAACGACGGCAGCCCCAGCAGCGTCGGCGGGTTGTTGGAAAAACCGAAGGCTTCGGTAGGCAGGCCCAGGCTGTTGCGGTCGAACGAGCCGTTGCCGTTTTCGTCGTGATAGATCGCCACCACATAGACCCCCGGCCGGGGCAGAAAGACGCAGCTGTTGGTGGTGCCGGCGGCGGCATTCGAACGATCCACGAACAGCGAACCATGGTGGATGAGGAACCGGCTGGGATCATCCGGATAGATTGTGATCGCGATCTGGCCGCTGGAACTGCGCACCCCCTCGGTGACGATTTTCAGCCAGGTCTTGCTGGCCGTACCAAGGCAGCCTACCGGCGCAGAGGTGGCATCGCCCGCCGCCATGGCGGGGCTGGCGCCTGTAACAATAGCGCCAAGCGCGGCTAGCGCCATGAAACCGGCGCGCCACGGGCGGATGGAAAACAAGGCTGAAAAGGGCATGAAAATTCGTTCCTGGCAGGCGATGTTCGTAATCATGGCCCCGCTGGCGGAGCCATTTCGTTCAGCGTCTGGATCCCCTGTCCACCCCCCGGTCGACTGGTCATGCATTGATCAGCCCATTATCGGCCGGCTGGGTGAATGGCCAGTGAATTTGACGGAAATTCCTGCCGATCGATCCGGCCCTCGTACCTTCGGTTTACCGGTTGGTCGGCACGGGCACGACGATCCTGCCCCCCTCGATCTCGATGGTGCGATCGGCCAGCCCGGCCAGCGATTCGGTATGGCCGATGATGACCATCGCCAGCTTTCCTTTCAGCCCGGCCAGCGCGGCGGCGATCGCGGCCGAGTTGGCCGCGTCGAGCGCGCTGGTCGCTTCGTCGAGAATCAGCAGCGCCGGATCGCGCAGCAGCGCCCGTGCCAGCATGATCCGCTGCCGCTCGCCGCCCGACAGGCGCCGGCCGCCATCGCCGATCAGCGTATCCAGCCCCAGCGGCAGATCGTCCACGAACCCGGCGGAGGCGGCAATCAGCGCAGCCTCCAGCTGGGCGGTATCGGCGGCCGGATCGCCCCACAGCAGATTGTCGCGCAAAGTGGCGCTGAGCAGGACCGGCTCCTGCTGGACGTAAGCGACGCGCCGCCGCCAGCCGCGCCGGTCGGCACCGGTCAGTTCGATATCATCGACCCAAATCTGGCCGGCATCGGGCGACAGCAGCCCGCCCAGCAAATCGGCCAGGGTGCTTTTGCCAGCTCCCGAATGACCCCTGATCATCACCGTTTCGCGCGCCCCGATGGTCAGTGAAACTGCATCGAGCGCGGGCGGCGCATCCGCTGAAAAAAATACCGACACCTCTTGCAAGGTGATCGACCGGCGCAATTCCGGAGCCTGGGTTCCGGGGATGTCGTCCGCTTCCTGTGCGGCCTCGGTCAGGGTGATCAGCTCGCGCGCGGATGCGAGCGCGGGGCGGGCATGGGCCCAGTTCTGCCAATGCAGCTGGAGCCCGCCCAGCAGCGGCAAGGCGCGGACGAACAGCGCGACCATCGGCAGGATGGTCACGGCGGAGGTATGCCAATGCATCAGCGCGACCCAGACCAGCCCCGCCAGCCCCACCGCACCGCCGCATTCCAGCGCGGCCTGGCCCACCCCGGCGCTGTGCTGCCAGGCCTGCTGCGCGCGCCGCAAGCTGTTGAACTCTGCAGTGCTACGCGTTTCGGTCTCGTTCTCGCGACCCAGGCTCTTGATGACCCGCAGCGCCGCCAATTGTTCCGAAACATCGTTGTGGATGCGCCGCGAGGCATGATCGAGCGCTTCTCCCAGCCGGGTCGCCCGGCGGCGCAGGCCGCGATACAGCACCAGCACCGCCATGCCCGCCGCGATGGCGCTCAATGCCAGGCCCGGTGACAGCACCCAGGCGGCGGCGGCGAGGCCAAGCAGCGTAACTGCCGCCGCCAACCCCGACAGGCCCTGGTCGACGCCAAAGCCGATGCGGTCGAATATGGTGATCAACAGGCTGGCATTGTCGGCCTGGCGCATCGTCACCAGCACCCGCCAGTCGCAATGCAGCAGGGCGTGCATGGCCCGGCGGCGCAGGCCATCGACCAGTCCGGCCTGAAAATGCAGCGCGGCGAGCGCCCTGGCGTGATTGATCAGCGCGCGCAGCAGCACGACCGCCACGAACAGCGCCAGCAAGGGTGCGATGTGCAATGGCAGGCCCAGCGCGGCCAGCGTCCTGGCGATCCGGCCGCTGACCAGCCCGCCGCCGTTGATCGCCCCCAGCATCGGCACCAGCAGGACGATGCCGATCCCCTCGGTCAGCGCGGACAGGATCATCAGGACCGCCAGCACCGCTGCCGGCCGGGCATGATCGCGGGCGGATATCATCGAACTGCCGGAAACAATGACCGCCCCGTCTGCCACATCGAACGATGGGAACTCACGCTCGGGCGCTGGTGGGGGCTGCATGGCAGTCACGGCAAGTTCCGGCATCAGATATCGTTGCGGCCCTTGGCATAGGCGATGAACCGCCCCGCCGCGATCACCAGCGGCAGGGCGCTCTGGTAGAGCATGGCGTCTCCGTCCCCGCTGGCGGGAGAAAAATCCACGAGGCTGCGGCGCAAGCCGGGCAGATCGAACATCGCCGAAATATCGTCATCGGCGGCCATCCGGTCAAGCTCTGCAATCAGTTCTTCGCGCGCCCTGTCGACGCGCAAGGGCCAGTCACCGTGATGCAGCCCCAGATCGCGGTTGAGGCGCAGCGCATCGGGCAGCCGCTCCGCCGCCATGCGCCGCGCCAGGAATCGATTCATCGGCCCTCGCGTGAATTGCCCGGTCGGCACGCCATAGCAGAATTCGACCAGCGGGCGGTAAGCGGTGGGATCGCGCAGCGGGATGCCATAAAGTTGCTGCATGCCCTGCAGAACCTGTTCGTGATCCTGGCCATCCTCGGTCATCAACCGCTGCCAGAACTGCCGTCTGGACGTGAACTGCGGCCGTTCGACATCCCATCCCGCGCTGCGCGCCCGTTCGACCAGGCGATGCCGGGCGGCCCATTCGGGCGAAAGTCCCGAGCGGCGCAAGCCCTCCGGCGCCGCGCCGTGCCACCAGCGCCAGGCCCGGTGCCACAAACCCCGGGGCAGCTGGGGCATGATGACCCGCGCCAGGAACCGCCGCCACATCGGGCGCTGGTCGGCCGGCTGGTGGCGCAGCACCTGCCACAGCCGCAGCCAGCGCCCGCGCCGGAAAAATTCCACCGCTGCCCACGGCGCGTCGTTACTGAACGTCATATTGCCCCAGTCGCCGGTCAGCAGCACATCGCAGCCACCAGCGCGCGCGCGTTCGCAAAGGTCGTGATACCCCCAGGCGAGGCCGAGCGCCGGCGCGCCGCAATCCATCGCCGCCAGCAGGTCGCGCATGCCGTGGCGGAAATCCTGACCGTCGTGGGTAAAGAATTCCGGACGAAGCCGCGGATAGGCCGCCGCCAGCCGGGCCACCGCCGGGAATTCACTGGCATAGCGGCCGGCGGGCGGGGCGCCCGTCCATTGCGCCTCGGGCCCGTAGGTGAAGGTCGGCAAGTCCTGCGTTTCGGGCAGATGCCGCAGCGCGGACAATGCGACCTGGCTTGAATCGAGGCCGCCCGACAGCAGGACTCCGGGTCGCCGGCTGCCGGCCAGCACCGCCGCCACGCCCTCGTCGAGCAGGGCATTGGCAGCATCGACATAGTCCTGGTCACGCGCCAGACGGCGTTGTGGCCGACTGAACAGATCGTAACGCCAGATCTCGGTAAAGCGGGACGGCGTCAGCGTGATCGCGCAGCCCAGCGGCACCCGGCCGCAACCCTCATACCAGCCGGCAAAACGATCGGTGAAATCGATCAGCGTGCTGCGCGCGAGCCGATCCAGATTGACCTTGCGTGTCCGATCGCTGCGCCAGAACAGCGGACGCGGAATCGAAGCGGCGATCGCCCGCCTGCCAGGGTCGTCGGCGTCACGCGCGTCATGGCGAAAATGCAGCGGGGGCGCCAGAAACGGGCTGCGCGACAAGCGCAAGCTTGCCCAATCCGGCTCCAGCGCGATGGCGCAGTAATGACCGATGACGCGTTCATCCGCCGCGTCGCCCCAGCGATCCAGCGCCAGCGCATACAGGAAGGCATCGCCACGCGCGGCAGGGTCCGGGTTGCTTCCCTCCGCCCTGGCCACGCCCAGTTCCGCCGCCAGTGCCGCGCCATTGTGCAGCTGACCATTGAAGAGAGCGAGACGACCGGACGGCGCGCGGCCCGGCGCCCACTCACCGCAACCCGATTCGCCCCCGATCTGGGCCAGCAGATGGCCACCGACCGGCGTCCAGCGGCAGGTCCGGCCAGCACCATATTCCAGCAAACGCGCAAAGCCCGTGCCGTCCTTATTCACTTCAGCCGTATCCAGCAGGGCAGCGATCACACCGCCGCACCGGACTGCTTCATGTGCGACACCTTGTAATATTCATTCAAATGCGCAGCCGTCCTGCTCAACGGCGCCTACCTCAGCTGCGGATGTGCTGTGGCCCCTCGATGCCGGTGCCGACCGTGCCGGCGACATCGGCAATACGGCCAAGACGGACCAGCTGGGGGCAATTCCACTGCTTTTTATCGGCGGCCTTGGTCACGATCAAATTCCTTCGCATGGCGACTTACGGGCCGCCCCTGGCATCTGCATGGATTGCAGTAAAACGATTGCATTCAAAGCAACGACCATCACGCAGTCGGGTTCCACCGGCTCCTGTCGCGCATGTTGCTATCTTATAGGGTGAACGATTTCGCTTCATCTGGCAATGCGCAATGGTGTGCAACGCAACATTCGCTGTAACCCGGTGTCGCGTTTGGCGCTAGCCGGACAAGTTCAGCATCACCAGCCAGGGGCCCGGCAACGCGCCGATCACGATGGTGTCCTCCGCTTCCACCCAGGCATGCAGCGTGTCGTCATCCGCCGCCAGATTGGCGCACTGCGTCGCCGAGGGGCGGGCCGCGATCCTGAGCGTGTAGGCGACACCCGCGCGGCGCAGCAACCAGCACAGCACCATCGCGCGCGGCAGGCATTTGGCGGCGAAGGGCAGCCGCGCCGCGCCGCGTTCGACATGCACCGCGATGCGTCGCGCCGGGCCCGCCCTGCCTGCCGCCGCAATATCGCCATGCTCCGGCGTACCGGCGCCCGGGCCAGGCTGCCCCAGCGTGGCGCGCCAATAACGGAACGGCACCAGCTTCACCGCCGCCTGTGCCACGCACAGCAGCGCCATCGCCCGCAGCGTGCGCCTCCGCAAACGCCAGGCCTCGCGGCGCGGCAAGGGCGCTTCATGAGCGCGCAAGCAGCCCCGCATCGCAGAGGCCACGGAGGAATTGATCGACATCCGGCGCGATCTGCTCCTCGGTGACGCCGTAGTCCTGCGCCAGATCGGCAATCAGCACATCGCGCGAGCGAAAACCGTCGATATGCTCCCAGATGGCCTTGGCCGAGCCTGTCAACGAGAAGAAGTCGCCGCTGGCCAGGTGCATCACCACCACCTCGTCATCCACGGTGGTTTCGGAGAACCGATCGACGAGTTTGGTCGGCACGGTCATGCAACGTTCTCCTGGTCATCGATATGCCGGGCTGCCAGCGCCACCGAAGCAGCGAACTGCGCCAGGTCGCGGGGGCGCATCAGGCAGGACATCGACACCTGGCGGGCCAGCCGGGCGCGCAGCGCGAACATTTCACCGCGCCCGCGATTGTGCGCCCGCATGAACAGGTCGGTGGTATAATGATCGTCGCCCAGCCGGGCAATGCGGGCGCCGCCGGTAATCGGCGTCATGGCCAGCGGCTCGCCGGTTTCCAGAAAAATCAGTTCGGCCAGTGGCAGCGGGCCGGGAGGCGGCACTGGCATCGCCATTGCTGCGGGCGCGGGCCGGGCATAAAATTTGCCGCCGGTCACGCCGACGCTTTCCAGCGCTTGCGCCCCGGTCAGGGCGATGGCCTCGGGGGTCAGTTTCAGCCGCTTGTGGCCGGGCAGGCAGACGATTTGCGCTGGGTCGGAGAGATCGAGCACCAGCGTGTCATCGGCATACATCGGCAAGCCGTATCGCGCCAATGCCGCGATCAGCGTCGATTTCCCCGCACCGCTGGGCCCGGTGAAGGCGTGGACCCGCCCGGCATGGATCACCGCCGACGCGTGAATCGGCATCAACCCGTTGATGCAGGCGATGGCGGCATAGACGCTGCCGTTCAGCCACAGGCTTTCCTCCGACAGATCGGCGCCCGGGTCATGGTCGACGGTGATCCCCTCGCCCTGGCGATAGAAGAAGCCCAGCCCGTTGTCGGTACGCAATACATAGCTGTCGCCATCGAGGCAGCTGGTGTCGGCGAGGATCGGCCGGCCCCCCAATTCGCGCGGCAGGCGCCCCGGAGTGACGCGCGTCTCCTGCGCAAGCAGGCGCATCGCCGCTGTCGCGCCGCAAAACCGGCCGGGATCGGGCGTGGAGGCAAGGCCGCTGGACATACCGGCGGAAATGGCGCGCGTTGGTGGATGCGTCAAATCTAATTCCTGCCCGTTCGGAGAGGAAGTGGACAGGCAGCAGCGACGGCCCGGAACCCGAGGCCCCCAATTGCATCTTGCGGCCAGCATGATATGCGCCGCCTCCCGGCCAATTTGTGCAAAAAGGACAGGTCGCTGCTTGTTCGGCTGGCCCAGCCTGTCTAACCCAATCCGGAACCGGAACGCCTTATGCCCGCGCCAACCTCAGACTCCCTGCCGATCCCGCTGATCGCCCCGTCCATTCTTTCCGCCGACTTCGCCCGGCTGGGCGAGGAATTGCGCGCGATCGATGCGGCCGGCGCCGACTGGATTCACGTCGATGTCATGGATGGCCATTTCGTGCCCAACATCACCATCGGCCCCGCCGTGGTCAAGGCATTGCGCCCGCACACCGCCAAGCTGTTCGACGTCCATCTGATGATCGCGCCGGTGGATCTCTATCTGGCCGATTTCGCCGCCGCCGGTGCAGACATCATCACCATCCATGCCGAGGCGGGGCCGCATACCCATCGCACGGTGCAGGCGATCAAGGCGCTGGGCAGGCAGGCGGGAATCTCGCTGAACCCGGCTACCCCGGCCAAGGTGCTCGACTATCTGATCGACGATATCGACCTGGTGCTGGTCATGAGCGTCAACCCCGGTTTCGGCGGGCAGAGTTTCATCTCCAGCCAGTTGCGCAAGATCGAAGCGGTGCGCAAGATGATCGCCAAATCCGGTCGCGATATCCGGCTGGAGGTCGATGGCGGCATCGATGTCGCAACGGCGCGGGACTGCGTGGCGGCAGGCGCCGACGTGCTGGTCGCGGGCACCGCCACCTTCCGGGGCGGCGCCGATTGCTACGCGGCCAACATCGCGGCGCTCAAGGGGCTGGTCTAGGCGATGGCCAGGGCCCGCCGCGCGGTGACAGGCAAGCCCCGGGCGGATGGTGCCGTTGCTGATCCCGCATGGGCCGCCGGGGCCGCGCAAGATGGCATCGACGATGCGCCGACCGGGCTCGGCATCGCTAGACAGGACGCGAAAAGCGGCCCCGCCGAACTGATCGAGCCGGGCCGGGCGCTGGCGCTCGCCAGCTTTGCGGCGCCATCGCACAGCCTGGGCGAGCGGCTGATCCGGCTGCTCTACCGGATCGGCGTTCCCGGCTCTGCGCTGGCGGCGCCGTTCAGCAAGCCACAGCGCCCGCGTTTGCTGGCCACGGTCGCCAATCCCCTGCCGGGCAGCAAAACTTCGGGCACGGCCCTGCGCGCCGGGCATTTTCAGGTGCACGGGCTCAAGCTGCTGATTGCCCAGATCGATTTTGCCGGGACCGGACGGCTGGCCCCCCCGGTCGAGCGCATGGTGCATGGTTTCAACTGGCTGGCCGATCTCGAGGCTTCGGCCCCGCGCGAGCAGGTCGTACCGGTGGCGGAACGGATCATGGCGGCGTGGCTGGCGGCGAATGAACATCCGCCGGTAAAACCGGGTCAGGGCGCGGCGTGGAGCGTGGCCAATGCCGGGCAGCGCCTGCTGGGCTGGCTGGTGCATGCGCCGTTGATCCTGTCGGGTCCGGACAAGGCCCTGCGCGCGCGGGTCCTGGCCTCGATTACCACCACCGCGCGGTGGCTCGACCGCAATGCGGCGCGTGGAGAAGACGGGCTGGCGCGCGTGGCGGGCTGGACGGCGATCGTCGCGGCCGGATTACTGCTGCCCGACGGCAAGCCGCGCCGGCTGTATGGCGAGGCCGGGCTGATGCGGGCGCTGGGCGAATTGCTGGGCGACGATGGCGGCCTGCTCTCGCGCAGCCCGATCGACCAGATGGCGGCGATCGCGCTGCTGGTGCAATTATCGGCCTGTTACCAGGCCACTCGCCGCGCGCTGCCGCCGCCGTTTCAGGCGGTGCTGGCGATGCTGGTCCCGCCGTTGCTGACCCTGGCGCATGGCGACGGCACCCTGGCGAGCTGGCAAGGCGGCTGGGCGGTGGCAGCCGATGACCTTGCCGCGTTGATCGAGGCCAGCGCGATCCGCGCCCGGCCCCTGCGCGAGGTGCGGCAATGGGGCTATCAGCGGGTCGTCGCCGGCCAGAGCATCCTGTTGCTCGATGCCGCTCCGCCGCCGCTGGCGCGCCATGCCCGCCATGGCTGTGCCTCGACCCTGGCCATCGAATTCAGCCATGCCGGGCACCGCTTGTTCGTCAATTGCGGCGGCTCGGGCGCGGCGGGCGGCTTGATGCCGGTGCGGCTGGAGCAGGGGCTGCGCGCCACCGCCGCCCATTCGACACTGGTGCTCGACGACGCCAATTCCACCGCGGTGCTGATCAACGGGCGGCTGGGCACGGGCGTGTCCGAGGTCGAGGTCGACAGACAATCGCTGGAAGACGGGCGCACGCCGGACAGCAAGGAGGCCGGCCGCCCGGCGTTCGGCGCGACCCGGCTGGAGGCCGGTCACGATGGCTACCTCAGCCGTTATGGCCTGACCCATCGCCGCATCCTGACCCTGCGCGACGACGGCACCGAACTGCGCGGCGAGGATCTGCTGGTGCCGGTCAAGGCCAGGGCAAAGCAGGCCAAGGTCGCCTGTGCCGTGCGCTTTCACCTCGGGCCGGGCATCGACGTCGGCGTTTCGGATGATGGCCAGCGTGCGGGGCTGGTCCTGCCGGACGGCAGCTATTGGAAATTCATCCTGCCCGGCGGCGAGATCATGGTCGAGGAAAGCATCTGGGCCGACGGCCAGGGCCGACCGGTGCCGATCCAGCAACTGGTGATCCAGGGCCTGGTAGCGCGCGGCGGCGGCTCGTTCGCGTGGACATTGAAAAAGCTGGCGCCCGGCCAGTAATCGGGAAATCAAAAGTTGTTGTTTATCGTCAGGGCGACGAAGTAGTTGAATATAATGTCTTACGATCAATCGTTATAAGGCTCGACATGAGGTATTCTGCGTGAGTGAAGTCGTCATCCGCCGGGCACTGCTGTCCGTGTCCGACAAATCCGGCCTGGTCGAGCTGGGCCGGGCGTTGGCGCGCCAGGGCGTGGAGCTGGTCTCCACCGGCGGCACCGCCAGGGCGCTGCGCGAGGCCGGCCTGACCGTGCGCGATGTGGCGGACCTCACCGGCTGTCCCGAAATGATGGATGGCCGGGTCAAGACGCTGCATCCCAAGGTGCATGGCGGGCTGCTGGCGGTGCGCGACAATCCCGACCATGTCGCCGCGATGGAGGCGCATGACATCGGCGCGATCGATCTGGTGGTGGTCAATCTCTATCCCTTTGCGCAGACCGTGGCCAGGGGCGCCGGGCGCGACGAGGTGATCGAGAATATCGATATCGGCGGCCCGTCGATGGTGCGTTCGGCGGCCAAGAACCACGCCCACGTCGCCATCGTCACCGACCCTGCCGATTACGCGGCTGTAGCGGGTGGCAGCACGACGGCGGGCGATCGGTGCAAGCTGGCGGCCAAGGCCTATGCCGCCACCGCCGCCTATGATGCCGCGATCAGCCAGTGGTTCAGCAAGATCGATCAGGGCGAATTGTTCGCGCCGGTCCGGGTGATGGGCACCACGCTGGCAACCGAGTTGCGCTACGGTGAAAATCCCCACCAGCGCGCGGCGCTGTATCTCCCCGATGGCCCGCATATTTCCGGGATCGCCGGGGCGCGGCAAGTGCAGGGCAAGGAATTGTCCTATAACAATTACAACGATGCCGATGCGGCGCTGGAACTGGTCGCCGAATTTCGCGACGGGCCTCCCACCGTGGTGATCGTCAAGCACGCCAACCCCTGCGGCGTCGCCAGTGGCGCGACGCTGGTCGAGGCCTACGAGGCGGCGCTGCACTGCGATGCGGTGTCGGCCTTTGGCGGGATCATCGCGGTCAATCGCCCGCTCGACGGGCCCACGGCGGAGGCGATCAGCGGCATCTTCACCGAAGTCGTCGCCGCGCCCGATGCCGATGATGATGCTCGGGCGGTATTCGCGCGCAAGAAGAACCTGCGGCTGCTGCTGACCGGCGACCTGCCCGACCCCGCTCGGGCAGGTTTGACCACGCGGATCATTGCCGGCGGGGTGCTGGTGCAGGAACGCGACAATGGCCATGTCACGCCGGACCAGTTGAAGGTGGTTACCAGACGCCCGCCGACTCCGCAGGAACTGGCCGATTGCCTGTTTGCCTGGACGGTTGCCAAACATGTGAAGTCCAACGCCATCGTCTACGCGTTGCATGGCGTGACCGCCGGGATCGGCGCGGGCCAGATGAACCGGCGCGACAGCTCGCGCATCGCGGCGATGAAGGCTCGGGAAGCCGCCGAGACTTACGGCTGGGCAGTGCCCCGCACGCAGGGCAGCGCGGTTGCTTCCGATGCCTTTTTCCCCTTCGCCGACGGGTTGCTGGCAGCGGCGGAAGCCGGCGCAACCGCGGTCATCCAGCCGGGCGGCTCGATTCGCGACGACGAGGTGATTGCGGCAGCGGATGAGGCGGGCCTGGCGATGGTGTTCACCGGAATGCGCCATTTCCGCCACTGACACAGTTTGCCTTATATGACGTGTGATGCCCTTTCCGAGCCGACCCTCCTGTCATGGCGCGCTCCACCCGGTCGGTCCCGATTACACAATGTTACTGGTCCACCATGCTGTTCGATGCGTATTGAAATTATCATGGCACCACAGCATAGGCGCCTTGTCATTATGGTTTGATTTAGATTTGCTGGTCACACTCCGTTCATTCATGGATAGCGATAACATAATCATGCGTTCCTCTTCCCAGACCTTTCGTTCCTTTGCCATCGGCTTCGTGCTCGGGGCGATCGCCATTGCGGTGACTATCGGGCATGATCGAGTGCCGAACCTGACCGACCAGGTGTTTCCCGCCGCGATCGCGGCCCCGGCGCAGTGATGCGGCGCTCGCGCAACCGAATTTTCGGCGCAGTGTTCGCGCTGGCGCTGGCGGGCGGTTGCCAGCAGGCGCTGTCGGCCGCGCCGCTGGAAAGCTTTGTCAACGCGCCCGCCGCTACGCTGGTCGCGCATGAAACCCCCGGCAAGGCGCAGGCGATCTTCGCGGGCGGCTGCTATTGGGGTGTCGAAGGGGTGTTCAGTCATGTGGTCGGCGTGACCAGCGCGGTCTCTGGCTTTCACGGCGGTTCGGCGGATACGGCTGAATATGAGCGGGTGTCGCAAGGCGATACCGGTCATGCCGAATCGGTGCGGGTGACCTATGATCCGGCCAAAGTCCGCTATGACCAATTGCTGCGCATCTATTTTTCGGTCGTGGCCGATCCGACGCAGCGCGGCGGGCAGGGGCCGGACATGGGCTCGCAATATCGCTCGGCGCTGGTGCCGCTCAACGCCGAACAGCGCCGCGTCGCGACCGCCTACCTCGGCCAGCTGCGCGCCTCCGGCTTGTGGCACCGGCCGATCGTCACCGGGATCGAGACTTATCGCCAGTTCTATCCGGCGGCTCCTGACCATCAGGATTTCATGGCCAACAATCCGGCCTATCCCTATACCGTAGCATGGGATGCGCCGCGGATCGAAGCGCTGAAGCGGCTGTTTCCCGCGCAGTATCACGCCGGCTTTACGCGGGGTTGATTGCGACGGCAGCGCGGGCCTATATCGCGCCGATGGCCAGCCATCTGCATCATGAACATTCAGGCGCCGGGCTGGTCGAAGCGGCACAGGGCGCCCTGGTGGCGTCCGGCGAACAATGGACCGCAATGCGCGGCGATGTCTTTGCCGCGCTGGCGGCGTGCGACCGACCGGTTTCGGCCTATGACATTGCCGAGCGCGTTTCAGCGGCGCGGAGCAAGCGGGTTGCGGCCAACAGCGTCTATCGCATCCTCGACCTGTTCGTGCGCACCAACCTGGCCCGCCGGGTCGAAAGCGCCAATGCCTATGTCGCCAACAGCCATCCCGGCTGCCGGCATGATTGCATTTTCCTGATCTGCGACAACTGCGGGCGGGTGGTGCATATCGACGACGACCGCCTGACCGAAACGCTGGTCCAGGCGGCGGGCAAGGCCGGGTTTGCCGACGTGCGCCCGGTGATCGAATTGCGTGGACATTGCGCGGCTTGCGCCTGAACGGGTTTGCGGCGCCTCGCCAAGGCGTATAAGGCATTAGTGATGAAGAAAAACACGCCTGAAACCTTACCCTTGCTTGCTAAAAGCCCCTCTCCTTCAGGGGAGGGGTTGGGGTGGGGCGTATCCCCCAGGCGCGATGCCGGACCAGAAACAGAGGCCCCACCCCCGGCCTCTCAGCTGAAGGGGAGGGGGGAAGGAGACGATCCCCCCCTGCTCGGCCGCGTGGCCGGCCCTGCGGACATGCGCGGCATGTCGTTGCCGGAATTGCGGCAGTTGGCGGATGAGGTCCGGGCCGAGATGATCG
>CAXTOS010000013.1:0-37675 GCA_964245935.1 uncultured Novosphingobium sp. | reverse complement strand
AGGCTGGCCAGCCAGGGGAAGACCGGCAGACCTTTTGCCTCCAGCCATTCGCGATTGTACAGCGATGACAGGTAGCGAAAGCCGGTGTCGCACAGGATCGTGGCCACGCGCGGCTGCGCGCGTCCGGCGCTGACCAGCTGGCGGCCCAGTGCCACCGCACCGGCGACATTGATGCCCGACGACAAGCCGAGGCACAGCCCTTCTTCCTGAAGCAGCCGACCGACCCAGACCAGCCCTTCTTGGTCGGAAATGCGAAACTGGGTATCGATCGGCGCGCCCTCCAGATTGGCGGTGATGCGGCCCTGGCCGATCCCCTCGGCGATCGAACTGCCCTCGGCCTGCAACTCGCCATGCGCATAGTAATTATACAGTGCCGCACCATGCGGATCGCTCAGCGCGATCACCACCGTTTCGTCGAACGCCTTCAATGCCATGCCCACCCCGGCGATCGTACCGCCCGTGCCGGCCGCACAAGTGAACCCGTCGATCCGGCCGGCCATCTGTTCCCAGATTTCCGGCGCGGTCGATTCGATATGCGCCTTGCGGTTGGCGATATTGTCGAACTGGTTGGCCCACACCGCACCCGGCGTATCCTCGGCCAGCCGCCGCGAGGTATGCACGAAATGGCCGGGATTGGAGAATGGCGCGGCCGGCACCAGCACCAGGTCGGCGCCCAGCGCACGCAGCGTGTCCATCTTCTCGCGCGATTGCGTCTCGGGCATGACGATCACCGTGCGATAGCCCAGCGCATTGGCGACCAGCGCGATGCCGATGCCGGTGTTGCCCGCCGTGCCCTCGACGATCGTGCCGCCCGGCTGCAACGATCCTCGCGCCTCTGCATCGCGCACGATCCACAGCGCCGCGCGATCCTTCACCGAAGCGCCGGGGTTGGCGAATTCGCATTTGCCCCAGATCTCGCAGCCCGCCGCCTCGCTCGGGCCTTTCAGGAGAACCAGTGGCGTGTTGCCGATCAGGTCGAGAGTGCTGTTCAGGGCAGTTGGCGCGGTCATCCCGGACAGGTAAAAGCCGCGAACGCGTTGCGCAATCGAATAGCGAAATTTAGATTGCGGGGCTCTAAATTTCCCTCCCGCACGCGGGAGGGGAGTCCTCAGTCTTCCTGCGCAATCGTAACCCGCAGGCCTTCGTAGGCATCGGTTACCGGCAGCTGGCACGACAGCCGCGAGTTGGCGTCGCGGTGGTCCGAACTGTCCAGCAAATCGTTTTCGTCTTCGCTCATCCCGGGCAGCTTGTCGGCGAATTCCGGGTCGATGTGGACGTGGCAGGTGGCGCAGCTGCAGCAGCCACCGCATAGCGCGAGCAGCTCGTCGAAACCATTGTCGCGGATCACTTCCATCAGCGTCCGGCCGACGGGGGCGTTCACGGTCTTTTCTACGCCCGCCTGATTGATCACGACCACATTCGGCATTGCGATAATCCTTCTCGTCAGCCGCCCATGGAGGGTCGGTGCTGTTCGCGCTTCGGCGCGGCTGCTAATCGCTGGCTCGGCGATTTGCAACCATCTCGATGGAAGCATAAACGCAAATTTGATGGGATCAGGACAAGAATGTCATGGGTTTGAGCGAGGAAATGCTGAATTCCGGGCTGGACGCGCTCGCCGCGCGCGAGCCTGGTATCGCCCGGGCGCTGGCGCTGGCCGGTTATCCCAGCCCGCGTATCCGCCAGCGCGGTTATGCCACGCTGCTGCGTACGATCGTCGGCCAGCAGGTCAGCGTGGCATCGGCCGCCTCGGTCTGGGCCAGGCTGGAGGCGCTGCTGGGCCCCGACATGCGCCCGGAAGTGCTGCTGGCGGCCGAGTTCGACGTACTGCGCGCATGCGGTTTTTCGCGCCAGAAGCAGGGCTATGCGCGCAGCCTGTGCGAACTGGTATCGAGCGGCGAGCTAAATCTCGACACCTTGCCCGAGGGCGACGAGGAGGCGATTGCGTTGCTTACCCGGATCAAGGGCATCGGGCGCTGGTCGGCTGAAATCTATCTGCTGTTCGCCGAGGGGCGCCCCGATATCTGGCCGGCCGGCGACCTGGCCGTGCAGGCCGGGCTGCACCGGATTTTGGGATTGGCGGAACGGCCCTCGGAAAAGGAAACGCGCGTGCTGGGCGAGCCCTGGCGCCCTTGGCGCGGGGCCGCGGCGATTTTTACATGGCACTGCTATAACAACGCGGCGCTGTAATGGAAGGTGCAATCATCGCACGCTGCTCCCCTGCCCTTTAGGGGAGGGGCTGGGGGTGGGGCCTCTCAGGATCGCTCGGGGCAAGGGAGAGGCCCCACCCCTGCCCCTCCCCTGAAGGGGAGGGGTTCAAGAGTCCGCCAACAAACCGTCGATCGCCTTGGCCATTTTGACATCCCGCGCGCTCAGTCCGCCCGCATCATGGGTCGTCAGGGTGATGTGCACCTTGTTATACACGTTCGACCATTCCGGATGGTGATCGGCCTGTTCCGCCAGCAGCGCCACGCGGGTCATGAAAGCGAATGCCTCGCTAAAATCCGCAAATTGCAGGTCGCGGGTGATGGCCAGGCCATCTTTGCGCAATGTCCAGTGCGACAGCCCGGACAGCGCTGCGGTCTGCTCGGTTTCGGTCAGGCGGGAAATCGGCATGAGGTCTCCTTGGCAGTCCGATGCGTTTCCCTTAAGCCGCACCGCAATGCAAGCCGCCCGCCAGCCATGCCACCTGAAAGCCGCCGAACTGGCCTGCCGGCGCGGCGACCGGGTGCTGTTTGCCGGATTGTCGCTGGCGGTGGCGCCGGGCAGCGCCTGCCACATCATCGGCGCCAACGGCATCGGCAAAAGCAGCCTGATCCGCATCCTCGCCGGCCTGTCCGCGCCATGGGCGGGATCGGTGGAACGCGAGGGCACCATCGGCCTGATCGATGACCGTTGTGCGCTCGATCCGCAGCAGCCGCTGGGGCGGGCGTTGGGGTTCTGGGCCGGGATCGATGGTCGCGATGTCAGCGCCGCCGCCGCGCGGCTTGGCCTGTCCGACCTGCTCGACGTGCCGGTGCGCTATCTCTCCACCGGCCAGCGCAAGCGGGCCGCGCTGGCGCGGCTGATTGCGCAGGACGCAGCAATTTGGTTGCTCGACGAACCGCTCAACGGGCTCGACAGTGCCGCCACCGCATTGACCATGACGCTGGCCGCCGAACATTGCGCCAGCGGCCTGATTTGCGTGGTCACCTCGCACCAGCCGTTTGCGCTGCCCGGAATTGCTACCCTCAACCTTGCGGATTTCGCCGCATGATCCGCCAGTTGACCCTGATCCTGCGGCGCGACATCGCGATGCTGCTGGGGCGCGGCGCGGTGCTGCCGATCCTGTTCTTTCTCGCCGCCGCCATGCTGTTCCCCTTCGCGGTCGGCCCGTCCGCCACGGTGCTGGCCCAGGCGGGCGGCGGGGTGATCTGGGTGGCCGCGCTGCTCGCCGCGATCCTGCCGCTGGACCGGCTGGTCGCGCCCGATATAGAACTGGGCTGCTTCGACCAATGGTCGCTGCGCGGCATCGCCGAGGAGTGGATCATCGCCATGCGCATCCTCGCCCACTGGCTAAGCTTCGCCCCCGCCCTGATGCTCGCCACCCTGCCCGCGAGCGTGCTGCTGGGCCTGAACGGTGGCACTTTGCGCGTGGTGGAAGCGGGACTCTTGGTGGGCACCCCCGGCCTGGCCGCCATCGGCGTGATGATCGCCGCGATCACCGCCGGGCTCCGTGGCGGCGCGGCGCTGGCCGGACTGCTGATGATCCCGCTGGCGGTGCCGCTGCTGATCTTCGGCGCGGGGAGCCTGTCGAATGGGGGGGGGGCCGGGATTGCGCTGACGGCGGCGGTAAGTTTGGTGCTGCTGGCGATTGCGCCGTTTGCGGGCGGTGCGGCGGTGCGGGCTGGCCAGTCTTAAGACGCGGTAATAACGAGTTGATCCGATTTTTCCGACTGCGCGCGAAATTGACTTACCGAATATAGTATCCGACGACGTGCCAGCCTGATCGCTCACGTACCGCCGTCACGGTTTCGATTGCGTCATGCTTCTGCGCAAAGTCGGTCTTGAATTGCAAGATTTGGTATTCGCCTGCCGGCGCGCCGGGAGGAGACGATGTTCCGGTCACATTTTGCAGGGCGCGTGAGATAACCGGACCTAACGGCTGCCGTACGGATCGGACCAATGCGACCCAGCGTGGCTGGGCGATCCGAGATTTAAAGAAAACTCCTGCATCAGTCCAGCTTTCGTCCCAGTGCTGCACGTCAAGCAACATCGCCCATTGGCGGCCAGAGTTGATCGCGGAAGTCTCCTGAATATTACCGGGCGCCGAAACTGAAGGAATTTTCTGAACATCCGAAGGCTGAGAAGCGATGCTCGCGGGAAGCAAACTTAGAACGGCGGCAGCGATGATAAGCGACATGATGAGCATTCCTGCACCGAGCCAGGTGACGCGAAATTCATTGCGCTGGCTATTAACCGGGAGCTCAGTCCATGTCGCAACGGGGACCGCTTCAGCATCCCCTAAAAACTTGTCTGCCAAAAAATTTGGAACTTTGGACTCGATTCCGCCCAGGCGCCTTGCAGCTTCCCGGCTACTGGTGACCCCAAGTTTTCTCCGTGCCTCGCGCAGACGTTCATTTACGGTGTGAACGGAAATGCCCAGTTCGCGCGCGATGGATTTGGCATCGTGTCCGCCCAAAAGCAGGCGCAGCGTTTCCTTTTCCTTCGCGCTGAGCAGATGAAGTCTCTCGGACATTCAACCAAACACTCCCATTGGTTGGTCCAAGGCTAGCGCAAATTCGTGGCAAGCCGCAATGCCGGGGAGCGCGAGGGCACTGGCCCTCGCACCTTAACCTTAACCCTCAATACGGCGGCTTGTGCAACCCCAGCGGGCTTTCGGTAAATATCTCGCACCCCGTCTCGGTAATCCCGATCGAATGTTCGAACTGCGCCGACAGCGAGCGATCTCGCGTCACCGCCGTCCAGCCGTCGTCCAGCATCCGCACGGGTGCCTTGCCCAGGTTGATCATCGGCTCGATGGTGAAAATCATGCCCGGCTTCAACAACGGCCCCGTGCCCGCAATCCCGGCGTGCACCACTTCGGGGGCGTCGTGGAACAGGCGGCCGACGCCATGCCCGCAGAATTCGCGCACGACGCCGTAGCGGCTGGCTTCGGCGTGGCGCTGGATGGCGGCGCCGATGTCGCCGAGGCGGGCGCCTGGTTTCGCATGGGCGATGCCGATCATCAGGCATTCGTAGGTGACTTCGACCAGCCGCCTGGCTTTCAGCGGCACGTCGCCGACCAGGTACATGCGGCTGGTATCGCCGTGCCAGCCGTCCAGCAGCGGGGTCACGTCGATATTGACGATATCGCCTTCCTTCAGCGTCTTTTCCGACGGAATGCCGTGGCAGACGACATGGTTGGCCGAAATGCAGCAGCTATGCGCATAGCCGCGATAGCCCAGCGTCGCGGGCAGCGCCCCGCCGTCCAGTGTCATTTCGCGCACGACATCGTCGAGCGCGCGGGTGGATACGCCCGGCTGCACCATGGGGGCAAGCGCGTCGAGAATCTCGGCCGCGAGGCGCCCGGCGCGGCGCATGCCGGCAAAGGCGCCGGGGCCGTGGAGCTTGATCGTGCCGTCGCGCTGCACGGTGTCGCTGTCGGCGACGATCTGATACTGGTTCATGGTTTGGCATGTAGCGTGCCGATCCGCTTTTTGCGAGAGATTCATGATCGACGACCGTCAACTCAGCCCAATCGAAGGCCCTGCCCCCGAACTGGTCGTGCCCGACAAGGGACAAAACGCCATCGCCGTTCATCTGGTGACCAAGGCGCGGCTGGAGGCGTGGTTGAACGAGCGCGGCCCGGCGCAGCGCGCCCAGGCAGCGGCGCAGAGGTTTGCCGGCGAAGCGTTCAGCCACGCGATTATCGCGGATGGCGCAGAGGCGAGCAACGCCTGGCTGGTCGTTGCGGGCGTGGCGGAGCTGCCGGTGCTGGGCAGCTGGTGCCTGGCCAAACTGGCCGAAGCGCTGCCTGCCGGTGTTTATCGGCTGGCGGAAGGCGCCCACGATAGCGCGCCCGCGCTGATCGGCTGGATATTGGGCCAATATCGCTTCGATCGCTACCGCAATGACGACACCTCCGAAGGGCCGCGCGTGCTGTTGACCAGCCACGCCAGGGCGATCGAGTCGACGCTGGCCGAGGCGGGCGCGGTGATGCTGGTGCGCGATCTGGTCAACACCCCGGCCGAAGACATGGGCCCCAGCGAGATCGAGCAGGCGGTCGAGCAACTGGCCAAGCCGCATCACGCCAAAGTCCGCGTCACGCGGGGCGAAGCGCTGGAACGCGAATTCCCCATGGTCCATGTGGTCGGCCGTGCGGCCGGGCGCGCACATGCGCCGCGCATGATCGAGCTGGAATGGGGCGACCCGGCGCATCCGCGCGTGGCGATCGTCGGCAAGGGGGTATGTTTCGATTCGGGCGGGCTGGATATGAAGCCGTCCGCCGCGATGCTGCTGATGAAAAAGGACATGGGCGGGGCGGCCCATGCGCTGGCGCTGGCGCGGCTGGTGATGGGTGCGGGGTTGCCGGTGCGGCTGCATCTGCTGATCCCGGCGGTAGAAAACGCGGTGTCGGGCAATGCCTTCCGGCCGGGCGACGTGTTGCGCAGCCGTGCCGGAATTTCGGTCGAGATCGGCAACACCGATGCGGAAGGTCGCCTGGTGCTGGCCGATGCGCTGTGCCGGGCGGGCGAGGGCGATGTCGGTATTCGGCCAGATCTGATCCTCGATTTCGCCACGCTGACCGGCGCCGCGCGCGTGGCGCTGGGCCCCGATCTGCCGGCGCTGTTCGCCCGGCGCGACGATACCGCCGAGGCGCTGCTGGATGCGGGGCGCCGCACCGATGATCCGTGCTGGCGCCTGCCGCTGCATGAGGCCTATCGCGAATGGCTGAAATCGGACATCGCCGATCTCAACAATGCCCCGGCCAATGGCTTTGCCGGCGCCGCCGTGGCCGCGCTGTTCATGGACCGCTTCGTGCCCGAGGGGATCGACTGGGCGCATTTCGATACCTTCGCCTGGCGCCCCGTGGCCAGGCCGGGCCGGCCCAGGGGCGGCGATGCGCTGGGGCTGCGCGCCAGCTGGGCGATGTTGCAGGCAAGATATGGATTGCAGCAAAAATAAGGGTAGCCGCCGCGCCATGGATAGCTTGCTGCCACCGGATGATGCCGCTAATCGCCCGCTCTTTCGTTTAGAGGGGCCCGCGGATTTGTCCGAGCCGATTTTGACCAAGACCATCGTGCCGGGCCGGCAACTGACCCTGTCCGGCCCCAGCGAACAGCTGGACGCGGCGCATTGGCCGGTGCGCGGCGACCTGGCCCATATTCGCCTGGCGGACCGTTGCTTTGCGCTCCATTACGCCGTGCCAATGCCGCATGTCGTGAAAGCGCCCGGCGCCGCGCTGCACAGGCTGGGGCAGGCGCAGGCCGATGTGCTGGCGCGATTGCGTGCCGGCGACGGGTTTGACGTACTCGACATGAGCGGCGGCTGGTGCTGGGGGCAGGTCGCGGGCGGCGGTTGTGTCGGCTATATTCCGCATGACCTGTTGCTGGCGGTCCCGCAGTGACGATCACCGTCTTTATCGATGGCGCGGTCGGCACCACCGGGCTGGAAATCGCCGACCGCTTGTCGGCGCGCACCGAATTCACCCTGCTGACGCTTGACGAGGCCCAGCGCAAATCGGCCAGGGCGCGGCAAGAGGCTTATCACAGCGCCGATTTTGCGGTGCTGTGCCTGCCCGATGCGGCGGCGATCGAGGCGGTGGCGCTGGCGGCGAACGCCAAGGTGCGGATCATCGATGCCTCCAGCGCGCACCGCGTGGCCAGCGGCTGGACGTATGGTTTTCCCGAGATCAGCGGACGCGGCGCGGTGGCGGCGGCCACGCTGGTGTCCAATCCCGGCTGCTATCCCACCGGCTTCATCGCGCTGCTCGCGCCGCTGGTACGGGCCGGGCTGCTGCCGGCCAACTGGCCCTATACGGTCAACGCCGTGTCGGGCTATTCGGGTGGCGGCAAGGCGATGATCGCGCGCTTCGCGGATGATCCCGACATCGCCTTTTGCGGTTACGGCCTGGCCATGGGCCACAAGCATGTGCCTGAAATGCAGCGTTATGCCGGGCTGGTCCATGCGCCGGTGTTTGCGCCGGCGGTGATCCCGGCGCATCGCGGCATGGTGGTCGAGGTGCCGCTGCCGCTGGCTGCCATCCCCGGCGCCGCATCGCCCGACCGGCTGCGCGCCGCAATGGCCGCTTTTTACGAAGGCAGCCCGATCGTGCAAGTCCATGCCGACAGCCCTGACGAAGTCCTGCTGCACCGCTCCGCGCCGCCGTCCGACCGACTCGATCTGTTTGTCTTCGGCGCAAAAGATGGTACCCAGGCGCGGCTGCTGGCCATTCTCGATAATCTGGGCAAAGGCGCCAGCGGCGCTGTGGTGCAGAATTTGAACCTGATGGCAGGCTTGCCCGAAACGGCCGGGCTGGCGCTTTAGCGAAAGGTTTCGCACGGTTGCCTGCCCAATTATTCAGCAGAGCTTGTCTGAATTTTGGTCACCTGCCACAATCGGTCGGGCGGCAAATTCGGGCCGTTGGCGCAGGCCTGCGGAGACTGCCGCAAATGCAAGGCTTCTGGCGAGTTGCCCTGGGCCTGGTTGGACTTTTCGATTCTGGCACGTATCTTGATATGTATATGCCGGAGCTTCTGGATCACCGATGCGCCGGGGCGGGGCAGGTGGTCCGCGCATGGGGCTACGCGTTAGCGTTTTGCCCCCAACAAAGGATGGTGCCGGCGTGAAGAAGATCGAAGCGATCATCAAGCC
The DNA here is from genome assembly GCA_964245935.1 of uncultured Novosphingobium sp. Taxonomy (GTDB): domain Bacteria; phylum Pseudomonadota; class Alphaproteobacteria; order Sphingomonadales; family Sphingomonadaceae; genus Novosphingobium. The sequence goes on along the minus strand of CAXTOS010000013.1, from coordinate 28,822 downwards.
ATTCAAGCTCGATGAAGTGAAGGAAGCCCTGCATGATGTCGGCGTTTCGGGCATCACCGTAACCGAGGCAAAAGGTTTTGGCCGCCAGAAGGGCCATACCGAACTTTATCGCGGCGCCGAATACGTCGTGGATTTCCTGCCCAAGGTCAAACTGGAAGTGGTCGTGGCCGACGAACTGGCCGATCGAGTGGTGGAAGCCATCGCCGGCGCCGCGCAGACCGGCCGCATCGGTGACGGCAAGATCTTCGTCATCCCGGTCGACAGCGTGCTGCGCATCCGCACCGGAGAGCGCAACGAGGATGCGGTGTGATGCCGGTCTCGCACCGGTCGATCACCTGATGCCGTATCCGGGGCTGGCGGCCCCGATCGATCGTTCACGGCGGTGCGGGCCCGCACAGGGGTAACGGCCTTCACTCGAACCAAGTCCCCCCTCGCCCCGGCGCCTTGCGGCCCGGGAATTCTGGAGAAACACGGTAATGGTTAATGCATCAACGGTCCTCAAGCAGATCAAGGACGAGGAAATCGAGTGGGTCGATCTGCGGTTCACCGACCCCAAGGGCAAGTGGCAGCATTTGACCATGGTCTCGTCGGTGCTGGGCGAGGATGAACTGAACGACGGCCTGATGTTCGACGGATCGTCGATCGAAGGCTGGAAGGCGATCAACGAATCCGACATGATCCTGAAACCGGACCTGGCTGCGACCTACATCGATCCGTTCTCGGCCACGCCGATGCTGATCCTGATCTGCGACATCGTCGAGCCTTCGACCGGCGAGCTTTATTCGCGCGATCCGCGTTCCACCGCCAAGCGCGCCGAAGCTTTCGTCAAGTCCAGCGGCACCGGCGATACCGTCTATGTCGGCCCGGAAGCCGAATTCTTCGTGTTCGACGATGTGAAATTCTACGACGGCTATGACGGCAACGGCTTCAAGCTCGACGACATCGAACTGCCAACCAACACCGGCAAGGACTATGAAGGCGGCAACCTGGGCCACCGCCCGCGCGCCAAGGGCGGCTATTTCCCGGTAGCCCCGGTCGACAGCTGCGTCGACCTGCGCGGCGAAATGGTTTCGACCATGATCGCCATGGGCCTGCCCTGCGACAAGCATCACCATGAAGTCGCCGCCGCCCAGCACGAACTCGGCCTGACCTTCGGGACGCTGGTGCAGACCGCCGACCGCATGCAGGTATACAAATACGTCGTGCAGCAAGTCGCGCAGAACTACGGCAAGACCGCCACCTTCATGCCCAAGCCGATCAAGACCGACAACGGCAGCGGCATGCACACGCATATGTCGATCTGGGAAGGCAAGACGCCGCTGTTCGCCGGCAACGGCTATGCCGGCCTGTCCGACATGTGCCTGTACTTCATCGGCGGCGTGATCAAGCATGCCAAGGCGCTGAACGCCTTCACCAACCCGACCACCAACAGCTACAAGCGGCTGGTGCCGGGCTACGAAGCCCCCGTGCTGCTGGCCTATTCGGCCCGCAATCGCTCGGCATCGTGCCGTATCCCCTACGGCGCCGGCACCAAGGCCAAGCGCGTGGAATTCCGCTTCCCCGACGCCATGGCCAACCCCTACCTGTGCTACGCCGCGCTGCTGATGGCCGGCCTCGACGGGATCAAGAACAAGATCCATCCCGGCGAAGCCATGGACAAGAACCTGTACGACCTGCCGCCCGAAGAACTGGCCGAAGTGCCCACCGTCTGCGGCTCCCTGCGCGAAGCCCTCGACGCGCTGACCGCCGACCATGAATTCCTGCTGGCCGGCGGCGTGTTCACCGCCGACCAGATCGAAGCCTACCAGGAATTGAAATGGCCCGAAGTGATGCGCTGGGAAACGACCCCCTCGGCGGTCGAGTTCGATATGTATTATAGCTCCTGATCGCTTTGCGGTCTTGTTAGGAAGAAGGCCCGGGACGCGAGTTCCGGGCCTTTTTATGCGATCTTAACGTGCTTGAATATCAGTATAGTCCTGGGGCTTGTGGCCCCAGACCCCGTTAATATCGGCGTTCCGTATCGGCTCGGCGTAGTACGAGTTGGCCAGCGCCTTATCTTGCTCGCCCCGTATATCCCCACCCACCCCGCCCGGAATTTCGGTGACACGTAGAATAACCCCTAATTATTCAAAGTTAGAGTACGCATCCTGAGCAGGGCAGATTGATCATGATCCCCTATTGCCAAAGCCCTCTCAATATGTCAATTGAGGGGTTATTGAACGTGTCACCGTAATCCGTGTCACCGTAATCCCATTGAACGTGTCACCGTAATCCCCGTAATCCTACTACTTCCATAATTCTGTTCCGGCAGGTGCTCGATGCCATTGAAAACACGGTTTCTAGAAGCGGTGGTTATAACAGGGCTTTTTCTCTGGGGCGCGATTAGCCTTTTCCAAGGGGCCGGGTTGGGCTTCTTCGTCTCCGGACCTCACCAATTTAGAGATGAATTGTTTATAGAGATACTTTACTGCAGCGTTATAACGGCTTCTGTTTTCGCGTTGTTTTACGCCCGCGTGACTGCCTTTATTTTAATGTTATTATGCATCATCTTGCTGATCGGGTTATTTGCAACTGATGGACTTACGCATGGTATGATTGCTATAGAGCCCTTAGCCTGGGGAATTGCCTGGAGGCCTCTTCTCGCTGGGCTTCTGCTCTTTTTTCTTCCTCCTGTTGGGCCTGTTGGACGCTTAATAGGTCAAAGAGCGAGAAAGAGGTAGAATACAGTGTGGTGTGGACGGCGCTCCAACTGGGGGCTGCATTACGGTGCCAGGTGGGATTAGGATACTTAGGATTACTTAGTTAGGATTACGGTGACACGGGATTACGGTGGGGATTACGGTGCGGATTACGCGGATTACGGTGGGATTACGGTGACACGTAGATAACCCCTAGAATTAAATTTCGGTGACACGTAGAATAACCCCTAATTATTCAAAGTTAGAGTACGCATCCTGAGCAGGGCAGATTGATCATGATCCCCTATTGCCAAAGCCCTCTCAATATGTCAATTGAGGGGTTATTGCACGTGTCACCGTAATCGCTATTTTCTAATGAAATGGGTGACTTGTTGAGCCGTTATGAGCACCGAAGAGAGGTTGACGCCCTTGAACGCGTCGAAATGAAAATACTTGATCGGATCGCATCCGGATCGAGTTAGCAAGTTGCCAACGCTCTGCAGAGCATTGCGACCATCACAATTTTCGATACATACTTGTCAGTTTCAACATTTGCCCCCCCGATAGACATCGAAAGGAACGAGTTGTGGCTAAAATTTTTGTGGTGGATCGCGAACGAGGTGCCGACGCCAAGCTATTTAAAGTAGATCACGAACGAGAAGCGGATTTGGTCATTTTTGTTGTAAAAAATGAAAGAGATGCCAAGGGCGATGCTGTGTGGTATTTTGTTGAGCGCGAAAGAGAATCTAGCTTTAAAATATTCTGGGCATCGAAAGAGCGAGATGCTGACATCAAGGTATTTATTGCTGATCGAGATCGCTATGCAAAATGGGCAAAAAGCAATCGCTTTCAAAACAGGATAGGGTGAATTCAGCGATGATGGCAATCATAATTTGATCTCACTATAGCCCGACAAGATGCCCGGTAAGCTCATTTAACTACCACAACCGGCTTTACCAGAAGCTGCCCAAAGCAGACGAAGCCCGCCCATTTTCCATAATGGCCGTTATCAATCGATCTACGCGCCATGTAAGCGCTTCATACGTCCCGAGGAGCTTCGCAGCGCCGCAGGCTTTTGGGGCGCTTTGCGAGCAGGCGCGACACCCGAGAAAATGCACAACGATAAATGACGGGGAGTGTGAGGGGATTACCCCTCACGTCTTCCTCTTCAACCTGAAATACCTCAATAATCCTTGCTGATCTTCGCATTGACGTTTTGCCGGTTCACCGTCGAAACGCTGCCCAGCAGCGACAGCCACCGCGTGATCCGGAATTCCAGGTCGGTGGCCGAATAGCCCCGCCCGTCGGTGACAATCTCCGCATAGACCCGGCGGCCCAAATATTTGCCGGCGCCGAAGCCGGTCTGGCGGGGGATGGTGACGTCGGCGGCGACGATGCGCAGGCGGTCCAGGCCGATGGCGCGGCGTAGTTTGTTGATTGGGTCGAGGCCGCCGCCGCCGTGCAGCGCCGCCAGCGCCGACCCCAGTTCCAGCGCTTCGGGGGCGGAGATCGTGGTGATTGAGTCGCCGAACAGCACGCGGGCGAGCAGGTCTTCCTCGGGCAGCGCGGGTACCGAGGAAAACGAGATGTCGGGATGGAGCGAACTGCCGGCGACGGTGACCGTGGCGGTCAATCCGGTTACCGAGGCGGTGGCGCTGATGTCGAGACGGGGGTCGGGTGGGCTGGTGCCGGTGAAGATCAAGTGGCCGCGGGTCAGGTCGAAGCGGCGGCCGGCGAAATCGTAGGTGCCGTCGATCAAGTCCGCACGGCCGGCCAATACCGGCGTATCCAGGGTGCCGCGCAGCTGGATGGCGGCGCTCCAGTTGCTGTTGATGCCCATGCCTTCGACACGGATGCGGCCGCCGGGCGCATTCGCCTCGAAGGTGTGGGCGTCGACCAGGAAACTCCACGGCATGAAGCTGGTGCCGGCGGGCGCAATGTCTGCGCTGCGGTTGATTTCATGCGTGGCGATGCTGGGCAATTCGGTCGCCACCGCCGACTGGCCCAGTGCCCAGCGGGCGTTGTCGATGTGCAGCCGGCCGGCAATCGTGCCGCTGCTGCCATCCGACATGATGCGCAATGGTCCGGTCGCAGTCAGCGCCATGTCGGGGCGAGCCATCAACAGGGCTTTCTGGGCACCGATGCGAAAGTCCAGGGTCGGGCCATGTTGCGCGCTCAGGTTGGAAAAGCCGATGGTGCCGCTACCCACCATTTGCCCGCTACCGCCGGTGCGGCCGGCCAGCGAGGACAGCGTCAGTTGCGAACCGGTGAACGAACCACGCGCAACGATCTGGGTGATGTCCATGCCGGTCAGCGCGCTTTGCAGGCGCAGTGCGTCGCTGGCCAGCGAGCCGCGAATGACCGGGTCGTCGAGATTGCCGGAGACGTTTGCCGCCAGTTCCACCGGGCCGGTCAGGTCGAAATGTTCCAGCGCCAGCAGCCGGAACGGCGCGTCGGCGGGCCCGCTGTAGCGCATCTGGGCGAGCAGCGAGCCGCCGCGCAACCGGTCTCCCAGCGCCCCGGCGGCGGGCAGATTGTCGATCCGCGCCTGCAATCGCCCGCGCGCCTGGCCACCCTCGCTGGCCACCGCGCGCGCTTCCAGCGAGTGGCCATCGAGCCGGCCGACCAGCGCGATATCGATCGGGCGCGAGGTCAGCACCAGCCCGGACCGGGTCAGCCCCTTGAGCATCAGCTGCGCCTCGCCCTCCGGCAATTCCTCGCGGCGGTGTTTGAAGCGCAGCAGGCCGGAGGCGCTGCCGCCCAGCCCGAGATTGGCAAAGACCACGTCGCCGATCGACAGCGGCATGTTGGACAGCGCCAGATCGAGCGACGTGGCATCGTTGCCGATTGATCCCGAGGCGATCGCCTTGCCGCCGGCGTAATCCAGCTCGGTCGGGGCCAGGTGCCAGTCGCCATCGGTTCTGGTCAGTACGGCGCGGCGCGGCATCGCGATCGGCGCGCCGCCGAAATGCCCACCGGCGAACAGCGCCAGCCGTTCGGGTGCGACATCGCCGCGGATTTGCAGGTCGAACTGGCTGCCGCGCCGGCCATTGATCGCCGCCAGGATCTGACCCCGGCCATCGCTCAGCGTGGTGCTCGCCGTCAGTCGCCCGATGAACAGCCGCCCCATGCCCAGCCCGGCCAGCGCCACATGGCCGGACAGCGTGGTATGATCCCGGGCCAGCAGGCCATGCGCATCGATCTGCCCTTCGCCGATCGCCAGCGGGTGATCGCCGCCCAATTGGGCATCGCGCAGGGTCAGCGCGATATCCAGCGCCTCGCCGGCGCCTTTGGGGTCCAGCCGCAGCGTGCCTTGCACGCCGCCACCGGCCAGCGCCAGATTGCCGGCGGCGCCATCGGATCGCAACTCCAGCGTCCCGGTGACCATCGTTTTCGACACCGCGAACCGCTGGAAATCGATGCGGGCGGGCGCATCCTGCGGCAGATAAAGGCCAAGTTGCCCGGCAAATGCCCCCAGCGTGGAACGGCCGGTGACGGCCAGGCCGAAACCGCCCGCGATCGGCGCCAGCCCCAGCTCGACATCGTGCAGTCCGGCCGCCGGAAACGGATCGGTGAAGTGGAACATCCCGCGCGGGCCATCGGCAGCGACCGTGGCGTTAAAAGTAAAGGCACCGTACGTCGCCTGATGGCCGCTGCCCGCATAGCCGGTAACACCGCCCGCCAGCCGCTGCCCGGTCAGTTGCAGGTTAAGCAGGCTGGCCGTGACGGTACCCCGGTCGAGCCCGAACGGGTGATCGCGGCCACCGCTGAGCGCCAGGTTGAACTTGGGCTGGTCACCCGCCAGCCGGGCCAGCGTAGCATTGTCGACCCGCGCCAGCCGGCCGGTCAGCTTGAGCGCCAGATCCCAGGCACCGGCCCGCCCCAGTTTCAGGATCATCGCCGCATCGGCGTCGGCCTGGCCCAGATTGACCAGCGGCCAGCCGCGCGCCTGGACCGGGCCGGTGATCGTGTAGGCCTGGCTGGCCAGATCACCTTGCAGCGCCAGCCGGGCAGAGGCGCCGGGCAGGCTGACCGCCAGGTCGCTGCCGCTGATCCGTCCGTCCGCCAGCATCAGCGTACCGCGGCCGCGAGCGTTCACCAGCCGGGGATCGACATCGGGATGGCCGGTGATGATGCGCCCGATGCTCAGCTCCAGCGGGATACGCCAGCGGGATTTTTCACGCTGCGCGGTGCCTGTGGCGGCGATCCGCTCCAACTGGTTATGCGGATCGGCAAAGCGATCGGCGGTCAGCGTAAAGGGCGCGGTCAGCGCGACGAACGCCCCGTCCAGCCGGGCGCGCAGATGGGTGCCGTAGGTATGGCTGGCCGCGCCGAACAGGTCGGTCGGCGCAAGCCGGACATCGAGCGCCACGCCGTTCAGGCTGTCGTGGGCCAAATCCACCCCGCCCTGGCTGGACAGATCGAACAGCGGACTGTGCGCGGTCAGCCGCCCGGTCAGCACCTTGTCGGCCAGCGTGCCGGCAGCCTTCACCGCGACCACCGCGCCCATAGTCCGGCGCGCCTCGTTCGGGAACGCAAAGGTCCAGACCTGCCCGGAGGCCGCGAACTGCCCGTCGTGGTTGTCCAGTTCCAGCGTCGCGAGCGGCTGCTTCGCCTGGGTGATGCGCGCCTGGCCGTGCCATTGCGCCCAGCTGCCATGGCCGCCGATCCGCGCCGTTCGATCGACCTGCGCCCCGCTCAAGCCGGCGAGCAGGCCCCCTTTGGGCGCGGCATAATCCAGCGCGACCACAAAGCGGTTGCGGGCGCGATCGGCATCAAGCAGCGCCACCAGCCGGTCGCCGCCGCCCAGCCGGCCCTGGGCGGTAATCCGGGCAAGGTTTTTGCGAATGGCGATGCCGGCGTGGAAATCGACATGGCGTTCTTCGTTAATCGATGATCCGGCGACGCCCAGCACGCCCTTCGCCACCGTCAGCCGCTCGATCGCCAGCCGGTCGATGCGGATATCGAAATCGGGCAACAACGGCCCATCGGGATTGCCCGGGCGCAAAGCGGGCAGGCGCAGCAATTGGCCGCGGCGCAGGGTCAGCTCGTGGATATCGAGGCCGGAGGTAAACCACGCGAAGGGGCGCCAGTCGAGCGTGGTCGCCGGCACCTTCAGGAAGACCCCGTGCAGATCGCGCAGCACCGTGTCTTCGAGGATGGCGCGGCCGTAGATCGAACCGTCGATGCGGCCGATCTGCACGCGCATGCCGTTGTCGAGTTCGGTTTCGGCCAGCACATCGGCGAGCAGGCGATGGCCGATCCCGGTATCGAGGATGCCCGCCGCCATGGCCAGTATCGCGATCAGCCCCAGCGGCAACAGCAACAGATATTTGACCAGCGCGTGCTGCCAGCGCCGGCCGGCATGCAGATCGGACACAGGCTCGTCCATCGGAAACCGGCCCATCAGAAGGCCTGGCCCAGCGCGATATAGACGCCGACGCGGTTTTCCCCCGGGCGCCGGTCGAGCGGCGTGCCGACATCGATGCGCAGCGGCCCGAAACCGGTGTCATAGCGCACCCCCAGCCCCGCGCCATAACGCATGTCATGAAAGTCCGGCGTCTGCCCGGTGCCGACGCCGCCCGCATCGAAGAACGGCACGAATGACATCGCCCCGCCGAACAGCCCGGTGTGCAACCGCGCCTCGATCGAGAATTCGTACAGCGAGCGGCCGCCGGTCAACTGGCCGTTGGTATTGATCGGGCCGACCAGTTCATAGCCGAACCCCCGGATCGAGGCACCGCCGCCCGCATAAAACCGCCGCGAGGGCGCGATGCCTTCCAGACCGGTCCCGAAAATCGCGCCTAGCCGCACCCGCTCGGCCAGGACCGTGCCCGCCGCGACCGGCTGGTACCCGCTGATATCGAACTGGCTGATGACATAAGGCGAGGTATGGCCCCGGGCCAGCGACACCTCGGGCGAAACCCGCAGCGCCACGCGCCACCCGCGCTGCGGATCGAGCAGGCTGTTGCTGCCATCGTAAGCGACGCGCAGCGGCAATGCGGTAGTCAAATAATTGGTGCGCGGAATGGCGTGGTTGATCACCACCGTATCGCTGTTGCCCAGCGCAGTGCCGTTGGGTTCACCCTCCCGCTCGGCCGATGCCACGGTTTCCACGCCGATCGACCACACCCACGGCTTCTGGAAAATCAGCGTGGTCAGCCGCTCATACGTCGCCAGCAGGTCCAGCTTGCGCGCGGCGTAAGCGGTGAGATTGGCGTTCTGGGCGTAGATGTCGAAGGTCAGGACGCGATCCCGGCCATTGAAATTGTTGCGCCGAAAAGTCACCCCCGCCAGCTGTTCCTGCGTGCCGGCAATGGCGCGCAGCCGTAGCAGGCCCTCTGGCGGAAACAGGTTGCGATTTTCCCAGGCAGTCTCCAGCCGAAAGCCCTGAGCGGTATCGTAACCGATCGCGGCAGAAATGGTGCGCTGCTTTGCCTTGGCCATGGCAATTTCGAGCATCACGTCACCGGGCTGGTCGGCGGTGGGCGGCCTGGTTTCCTGCGGCGTAACGGTGACGCTGGCGACCAGGCCAGTGGCCAGGATCGCCTGACGCAGATCCTCGACCTTGCTGCGCTGCCAGGTCTGGCCAGGCTTGAAACGGGCGATCCGGGCCAGGTGCCGGGCGGATAGAAAGTGCGGGTTGGTGCTGGTGATCCCGGCAAAGCGATATTTGCCACCCGGAGCGACCGGCAAGGTGAGATCGCCCGCCTCGCGCCGATGATCGACCAGCAGCGACGGGTCACCGATTTTGGCGAAGGGATAGCCGCTTTGCCCCAGCGCGGTATCCAGGCCGGCCCGACCGGACACGATGGCATCGGCATGCAGCGGATCGCCGGTCGCGATCGCCAGGCTCTTGCGCAGCGCCGGATAATCGGCACCTGTCGCCGACAACCGACCCAGCTCGATCGCCCCGAAGCTGTAGCGCGCGCCGGGCACGATCTCGAAATTGACCCGCACCGGGCCAGTGCCGGTACCGCTGCCTGGCGAAATACTGCTGACGGTCTGGATGACCTCGCCATCGTAATAGCCATAGGTGCGCAGCAGCCGCAGCAGCAGATCGCGATCCGTCGCCGCGCGTACCGCCAGCTGGCCGACGTTGCCCAGATCCTTCGAGGGCAGGGTGGCCACCGCCGACAGGCTGCGAAAGCGCTTCTCCAGCGCGGCGCGCTCGGGAAAGGCCGCAGCCTCGATGGCATAATCCAGGGTCAGTCGGCCGCCGGAAAAAGCGTCGCTCAATTCGGGCGCGCCAGCCCGGTGCCCGGTGGCGAGGAGCGAGTCAGCCGCCGGCAATCCCGCAGCCAGGGCGGTTTCGGGCACGGGGACACCGGCGACCGGCGGCAGCAGGCTGGCCAGATCGGCTTCCGGCGCCAGCGACGGCAGCGGGGGCAGTGCCAGCGCAGTGTCCGGCCACGCCACCGTCTCGCCCGGCAAGTCGGTCATCGGCGAATCGGGTTTGAGGTCGCCGGCGGCCCGGGCGGGGGCGGGAGAAGCAGCGGTCCGCGCCCAGGCCCGGGGATCGGCGACCGCAGCATCGGGAATCAATTCCCGGAGGCGCGGATCGGTGGTGTCGGACTGGGCCGCCAGCGGGGCTGCCCACAGCATGGCCAGCGCCGCGCCGAACGCTTGCCGCCGTGGCCACTGCTGCCGCCTATTGATCCGGGAAGCTATAGCGTCGTGCTGTAAATCTGCATCATACCCCGCCTGTCCCGAGCCTGTCGAAGGGCTGTCCTTTTCTTCGTGGACCTCGCCCAACACCAAGCAAGAAGTGCAGCCCCCTTCGACTGGCTCGGGACAGGCTCCAACCAAGCTCAGGACGGCCGGGTCTGGCTGGCAATTCAGCTTGACGGCGACACGCTCTGAACGATCAATCGGTATAGCTGAAGGGTTTGGCAACCAGCGGCATGCCATCCTTGCCACCGCCTTCGGGCAAGGCTCCGGCCGATCCGGGCGAGCCGGCCGTCGTCTCGATAAGCCGCTGTTGTTCGGCATCGCCGAGTCGCTGCCAGCCTTCGCGACCCAGTTTTTCGAGCGGACGATAACGAACCTTGTACTGCATGCGCGCCGAGCCATCGACCCAATAGCCCAGATAGACGTAAGGCAGGCCCGCTTCAGCGGACCGGCGAACGTGATCGAGGATAATGTAATTGCCAAGCCCGGTCCGCGTCTCATGTTCCGGGTCATAAAAGCTGTAGATCATCGACAGCCCGTCGGCCTGGCGGTCGGTCAGGCATGCACCAACCAGGCGCCCCGGCGCAACACTTTCCCCCGCTCCGGCGCCTGCTCCGAACCCGGCCGGCGCTTCCCGGTATTCGATGATATGGCTGGTGACCGGGGTATGCTCGACCATGTCGGCAAAATCGCTCTCGTCCATGCTGGCCATGCCGCCGCCGGGATGGCGCGCGCCGAGATAGGCCTGGAGCAGTTCGAATTGCTCGCCAGTCGACCATGGCTCGCACACGGTGGCCACCAGATCGGAATTGCGTTTCAGATTGCGCCGCTGCGTGGCGGACGGGCGAAATTCGTTCGCCACCACGCGCACCGACACGCAGGCGGTGCAATCGATGCAGGACGGCCGATAGGCGACAGTCTGGCTGCGCCGGAATCCGATCCGCCCCAGCGCGTCGTTCAGGGCATCGGCATGCGGCCCCTTGAGTTCGGTAAACACCTTGCGCTCGCTACGGCCCGGCAGATAGGGGCACGGCGCGGGGCTCGTCACGAAAAAACGGGGAAAGCGAACCGGAGCTGTCACTTTGCGACGATATCCTGTGGCGGGTTATGGCGGATCGTTCCGCTTTCCTCGACTATGCCCGCGGCTCTCCCACGGTAAAAGCGATTTAACCAGAAATCGCCCGACCGCGCCAGATATTCGACCGGTCGAGTGCAAATTAATTGATCGCGGCGTGGTCGCGCTGCCTGACTCCCCTCCCGCAAGCGGGAGGGGGACAGAGAGAACCTGCGGCGCTGTGTAGGCCTCCAGCTCAAAGCCCTAATTGATATCCACCTGGCTCACATCATAGCCCTTGGCCCGCAGCGCGGCGACCAGCCCGTCGATCTGTTCACGGTCGCGCGCCTCGCACTCAATATCGGTGATCAACCCCTTGGCCGGCAGGTGGGTGAAGATGCGCTGGTGCCAGATCTCGATGATGTTGATGTTATGGGTGTTAAATTCCTGCATCACCTTGAACAGCGCGCCCGGCCGATCCTGCAAGGTCAGGCGCAGCCGCGCCAGCCGGCCCGATCGCGCCAGATCGCGCAGCAGCACGTTGGCCAGCAGGCGCGTATCGATATTGCCGCCGCACAGCACGATGCCCACCGTCCGCCCGGCGAACATCTCGCGATTCGCCAGCACCGCAGCCAGGCCCGCCGCACCGGCGCCTTCGACCACCGTTTTTTCGATCTGGAGCAGCAGCGCCAGCGCGTTTTCCAGTGCCGCTTCGCTGACCAGCACGAAATCGTCGAGCAGATCGGCGAGAATGGGCGATGTGAATTCACCCGGCGCAATCACCGCGATACCTTCGGCCAGCGTATCGCCGCCGATCGGCAGGGCGGTGCCCTTCAGCCGGTTGTACATCGAGGGAAACAGCGCCGCCTGGACCCCGATCAGGCCGATGCCCGGCTTGATCGCGCGTGCCGCGGTGCCCATTCCCGCCGACAGGCCGCCCCCGCCCACTGGCAGCACCAGCATGTCGAGCTGCGGCACATCCTCCAGCATTTCCAGCGCCACGGTGCCTTGCCCCGCCGCCACGAACAGTTCGTCGAAGGGATGGATGAAGGTCAGCCCCAGTTCTTGTTCCAGGCTGCGCGCAAAGGCATAGGCATCGTCGAAAGATTCGCCTTCCAGCACGACCTTGCCGCCCACGCTTTCGGTCTGCATCACCTTGATCGTGGGGGTAGTGCGCGGCATGACGATGGTGACCGGCACGCCCAGCCGGGTGCCGTGATACGACAACCCCTGTGCGTGATTGCCCGCCGAGGCGGCGATGACGCCGCGCGCGCGCTGCTCGGCATTCAGTTGCAGCAGGGCATTGAGCGCCCCGCGTTCCTTGTAGGCGGCAGTGAATTGCAGGTTTTCGAACTTCAGCCAGATGTCCGCGCCGGTCATCGCGCTCAGCGTCCTGCTGTGCAGGGTCGGCGTGTGCACGACATGGCCGGCAATGCGGGCCGCGGCGGCGCGCACGTCGGCGATGGAAAGCCGGGTAACGGCCTCGGCTGCAACGGGAAGCAATGTCTGGTCCATAACCGGCGCGCCCTAATCCAAAGTGGACGCGATGGGAACCGCTATTGCTGGTTCCTTTCACGCCAGAGGCGTCAGAAGGGCGGTTTGCTTTCGCGACGAAAGCGTTAAAAGGCAGCCCATGAGCGACAGTAAAAACGTCTCGATGATCGGTTTGGGCGTGATGGGCGGGCCGATCGCGCGCCACATCGCGCGGGCCGGCCACCGGCTCACCATCTACAGCCGGGGGCCGCTGCGGCTCGAAGCCTGGCGCGCCGCGCATCCCGATCTGGCGATCACCGCCGCCGGCTCCCCGGCCGAGGCGGCGGCGACGGCCGATATGGTGATCACCTGCGTCGGCAATGACGACGATCTCGCCGAGGTAGTGCTGGGGCCGCAAGGCGCATTTTCCACGCTGGCCTCCGGTGCGACTTTCGTCGATCACACCACCGTATCGGCGCGGATTGCCCGCCAGATCGCGGTGGAGGCGCGCGACCTGCACATTCATTGCGTCGATGCGCCGATGACCGGATCGCAGATCGGCGCGGAAAAGGGCACGCTGACGCTGATGTGCGGTGGCCGCGCCGATGCCATCGCCGCCGCCAGCCCGGTGATGCAGGCCTATTCCCAGCGCATCGTCCATGTCGGCAAGGCCGGCGCCGGGCAGTCGTGCAAGATGGCCAACCAGATCTGCATCGCCGGCGCCATTGCCGGGGTGGCCGAGGCGCTGCGGCTGGCGCAGGCCGCGCATCTCGACCTCGACAAGGTGTTCGAGGCGATCTCGCACGGCGCCGCGCAAAGCTGGCAGCTCGACAATCGCTGGCAGACGATGGCGCAGGACAGCTTCGACTTCGGCTTTGCGGTGGACTGGATGCGCAAGGACCTGGGGCTGGCGCTGGACGAAGGGCGCGGGCTGGGCCTGTCGTTGCCGATTACCGGGCTGGTCGATCAATTCTATGCCGATGTCCAGGCGCTGGGCGGGGGCCGGGAAGATACCAGTGCGCTGGTTCGCCGGCTGCCGCGCAAGGGCCATAAGTGAAGGGCTGGTCGCGCAGCATTGCTGCGTTGCTGGGCGCCGCGCTGATCGGCTCGCCGGCCTATGCCGACACGCTGGTCGACAATCTGGACGGCACCACGCTCGATGCGCAGGGCAATGCAGTCCATTTCACCGGGCTGGTGATCGGCGGCGACGGGCGGATCGTCCAGGTGCTGCACCGGGGCGACAAGCGCCCGCGCGCAGATTACGCCGTCGATGGGCATGGCCGTGTCGCCATTCCCGGTTTCGTCGACGCCGATGCCCATGTCATGGAGCTGGGTTTCGCCGCGCTGACGCTGGACCTGTCGAGCGCGAAATCGCTGGCCGAAGCGCAGGGGCGACTGGCGGCCTATGCCGCCGCGCATCCCGATCGCGGCTGGATCATCGGGCGCGGCTGGAATGCCGGGCGGTGGGCGCCGGGCCGCGCCCTGAATGCCGCCGATCTGGACGCTGTCGTGGCCGATCATCCGGTCTGGCTGGTTAGCGCCGATGGCCATGCCGGCTGGGCCAATGGCAAGGCGCTGGCGCTGGCGCATGTCTCGGCGCTGACCCGCGATCCGCCCGGCGGCCGGATCGAGCGCGGCGTTGCGGGCAAGCCGGGCGGCGTGCTGGTGGACAGTGCCATGGCGCTGGTCGCCGGCCTGATCCCCGCGCCCCGGCCCGAAGATCGCGACCTCGCCTTTGCCAGCGCGCAGGCGATCCTGCTGAAACACGGCATTACCGCGGTGACCGACATGGGCGCCGGTATCGAGGATTGGCAGACCTGGCGCCGCGCCGGGGATAGCGGCGCGCTGGCGATCCGGATCATCGCCTATGCCGAAAGCGTCGAGGCGATGGCCCTGATCGCGGGGCCCGGCCCGACGCCGTGGCTGTACGACGATCGCTTGCGGCTGGCCGGGGTGAGCCTGACGCTGGACGGGACATTGGCGCAGCACAGCGCCCTGCTGAAAGCGCCTTACGCCGATGAGCCGGCCAGCCACGGTTTGGCGCGCCTGAACGAAACGCAGCTGAAAAACATGATGAGCCGCGCCGCCATCGATCATTTCCAGGTCGCCATCCACGCCGCCGGCGATGCCGCCACTGCCCAGGCGCTGGGCGCCATCGCCGAGCTGTCCGAAACATATCACGGCGATCGCCGCTGGCGGATCGAGGAATGCGAAGTGCTCGATCCCGCCGACCTCGCGCAGTTCGGCGCCCATGGGGTGGTCGCGACGATGGTCCCGGATGCAGTCGCCGGTGACCGGGCCACGATCGAGGCCCGGCTCGGGCCGGCCCGCCTGCCCGGCGCCGCGCCCTGGAAATCCGTCACCGCGACCGGCGCGGTGCTCGCCTTCGGCTCGGGAGCGCCCGCGCGAAGCCCCGATCCTTTCGCCGCCCTGGCCGCCGCGATTACCCGGCAAGGCGCCGATGCCCAGCCCTATGGCGGTTGGCAGCCCCAGGAAAAACTGACCCGCGAAGCGGCGCTGGCGGCGCTGACCAGTGGCGCTGCCTACGCCGGATTCGCCGATGGCCATTTCGGCCGCATCGAGCCGGGCCAGCGTGCCGATTTCCTGCTGATCGACCACGACCCCCTGCTCGCCAGCCCCGGCGAGTTGCGGGCAACCCAGGTGATCGAAGTGTGGGTCAACGGCCGAAAAGTGCAGGGGTAAGCGGGAATACACCGAGCGTGCCCGATTGCGCCCTCATTCCCCGCCCGGCCCGAGCTCGTCGAAGGGCTGTTTTTTATTTCTCGGGACAGCGCCTCGACAATCTCGACACGGACGAGCAGGTCTCAACAGCACGCCATCGTATCAAAACGGCCTCTGCCCGACGTAATTGCCCGCCTGCGAATAGCGACAGGCCAGTATCTCGTCATCGGCATTGGCCGCCACCGCGCAACCGACTTCGGTGGTATTGCGCCACGCCAGCTGAGTGAAATGCCCCACATCCTCGACGTTTCCGGTGGTGCTGTTATCCGGAAAGATGCCGGGCTTGAAATATTTCTTTTCCCGGATCCAGGCGTCGACCATGGCTTCGGCAGGGAAATAGCCCCTGGTGCCTTCCCAGAGGTTTTCGCCCTCGGGCTCGATCGGGTTTTCAGGGGCATGTTCGAAACGATGGGTAGCGGCCAGCCGATCCGCCCAGCCGGCCGCTGACCCGGCCAGCTGCGAATTCCAGTGCAACGGGGCAAGCCCCAGCCGCGCCCGTTCCGCATTTTGAGCCGCCAGCACGCGCGAATCGAAATTGGCGGATACCGGTGCAGCGCCGATATTCATGGTGCCCATCGCGGCGACGGCGCAGAGCGCGAGCCGGCAATTTGCTGGAATATTGATCATGATGCGAAGCTCCTGAACGACAGGAGGAACTTCGCCCCAATCAGCTTAAGTCATGGGAAAAGCATGTGATTAACGGTCGTTTCAGCAAACCGGCCGGTTATTCCCGGCGGGTCATGCCCCTGAACTATCGGGCAGAATCTCGACCTGATCGCCCCGGCTGGTAGCCGCGTAGAGCAATCGGGCAAATTCCAGCGGCAGGCCGATGCAGCCGTGCGTGGCAACACGATCCCGCACGTGGCTGGCATGCAGCGCGACGCCATCGGCGGTTATTCGCAGCGCGAACGGCATCGGCGCATCATAGGCTCGGGAATAATAATACTGATTTTTCTGGAGAATATGAAATGTTCCAACCGGAGTCGGATGATCATTGGCGCCGTAGATGATCACGGCGGTGCCGATTTCGTCCCCCCCGCGGAACACCGAAAGCATTTGCCTGCCCAGATCGATCCGCACCCATACCTGGCCCGGCCCGACGCCTGCTGCGTCCCACACGTAATCGCCAAAAGTCAGAACATGGGTGACGTTCAGAACGCTGTGCACCTCATGCGCTTCGCCACTGCGCAGACGCAGTTGCGGATAGTGGCCGGGGGGATAGCGCATCCGGGCGCCGCCATAGCCGCCAACCGGTTGCGGCGCGGGGCGCGCGATTTGCCGCGCGACAGGAAGGGGGGGGCCGGCTGCTGCGAAAATCTGGCTGCGGAACCAGAGGCTTGCCACCAGGATAATGCAGATCACCACCTGGCCGGAACTTCGGGCGTGCTTCAAACCCGCGCTCTGAACCCGATCCGTACCGCATTTTTTGCAAGGTGCCGATGCTTCGATCGCACACCGCAACCGATCAGCCCCATGCCCCAGATCAGCATGAACCATGTAGCCGGCTCCGGCACCAAGGTATTGCCCCCGGGACCACCGCCCGCACCCCCACCCGGCACGTTCGAAATCGGCACGACCGGGGGCGGTATCACCGGTACGCCGGGAATTGGGCCCGGCCCAACTGACAAGAACGGGGGAGCGAAGTCTGGACCGGGGAACACGCGCGGAACGATATCGTCGACAAACGGAGGGATCGGCGGCGCGTAACGCACATTGGACAACACCCGCTCATGCGGCGGCTTTGCCGCATGGCGAGCCAGCTTGAACGCACGGTGCTTTGATTGAATCAATTGCCCGGAACCACGGGCACCCGGCGACCGCGTCGCAAAATAAGCGAGCGGATCACGCAAAAAGTCCCGAACGTCGCCGATCAGGCCACCGCTGCCCGTAGCATGATCATACCCGGCGGCGTGCTTGAGCGCAGGCCCCCTCGAACTGACCGACAGCAATGTGGCGGCGAGCAAAGCGGCCGCGAAAACCACGATCGCCAAGGTGAATTTGACCGGATTTTGAGCCGCGCGACGCCAGAGCTGATTGGACGCAGACATCAGCGCCCGATCCGCCTCCCACGTGGGGCTACATTTTCGCAGCACGAAAGTCTGGACAACTGTGCCGCAAAAACCCCGGTTTCTGGATTCCGCGAGATTTGGCGGATCATCGCTGTCATCCTCAAAGCTTATCGAATTGAAGGCAATTTGTCAACATTGGTTTGGATGCCTCTCAAGGATACAAACGCCGCAGGGCCGGAAACGATCCCGCGCAGCACGAAACGGGATTCGCGGCGCGCCCAGGCGTGGTGCCGTAAAATCCCTTCGTTTGTGATAAGCTTGCCGACGGGTTGTCACTTGCCTGGTGCCATCGCGCTCGGGCTCACGAAGAAGGACAGGCTTCGACAGGCTCCGGACAGGCGGGGGATGATCCGGAAGTGCAGCGGGCCGCTATCAATCACGCGAAAACAACCGCTCCCGAGCAGGGTGCGATGCTACCTTATCGCATCATGCGCTAGCCGGCGGGTGCTCGATCACCTTTGCCGCTTCCTTTGCCGCCCGGCGCTCGCCCAGCCACATGATCAGCAGCGTGACCTCGAACAGCAGCCACATCGGGATCGCCAGCATGAGTGCCGAGGCGACATCCGGCGGGGTCAGGATGACCGCGATCACCAAAATGCCCAGGATGACATAACGCCGCGCGGAAACCATCTGGACGCGGGTGACCAGCCCTGCCCGGCTAAGCAGCATCATGAACACCGGCAGCAGGAAACACAGCCCGAAAGCGAAAATGAACTGCATGACAAAGGTGAGATAATCGCCGGTGCTGGGCAGCGCCTCCAGCTTCAGCCCACCGGTATCGCCGGCAAAGCCGAGGAGAAAGTGGAAGGCGTTGGGCATCACCACATAATAGGCGAACGCCGCGCCGCAGGTAAACAATACCGGCGTGGCAATCAGGAACGGCAGGAACGCCTTTTTCTCTTTGGCATAGAGGCCAGGTGCAACAAAGGCCCATAGCTGGTTGGCGATGATCGGAAAGCTGATCAGAAACCCGGCAAAGACCGCCACCTTCACTTCGACGAAAAACGCTTCGTACAGCTTGGTATAGATCAATCGCCCCTGCCCGGGCGGGAACGCCGCAGCGAGCGGACGGACCAGAAAACCCAGGATCTGGTGCTTGAAACCGTAGCATACCGACGATGCGACCGCGAGCGCCACCAGCGATCGCATCAACCGGGTGCGCAATTCGATCAGATGGTCGAGCAGCGGCGCCTGGGTCTCGTCGATGTCCGGGATATTGAATGGCATCCGGGTTCGCGCCTCATTCCGCCGTCGCAGCAGGTGGAACGGGCGGCAGCGGCGCCGGCGAAGATTGGCCGGATTGTGCCGGTCGGTAGTCGGCATCGTGAACGGTGTCCGCCACGTGCGGCGGCGGGGCGTGTTCGATCAGGGCGGGCGTCACCGGGGCCAATCCGTGGGGATGTTCCTGCATGATCGCCGCATTCTGTTCACGCCATTTCTGCTCCATCTCCTCGAGTTCGACCTCGCGAATCATCGTTTCCATGCCCGACCGCACATGGTTGGACATGCGCCGCATCTTGCCCATCCAGCGTCCGGCGGTGCGCAACGCGCGCGGCATGTCCTTGGGCCCGATGCACAGGATCGCGACTGCGGCGATCAGCATGAATTCCGAAGGGGCGATATCGAACAACGGTCTGGACCTTGGCGATGACGATGAGAAAACGGCCGGCGTAGTCCGGCAGACCAGTCAGACCTGGCCCTGATTTACCGGGGCCTGAGTGATGGGGGCCTGAGTGGTGGGGGCCTGAGTCACAGGGCCGGGGTTGACCTGATCGTGAACCGGCGTGGCAGCGGGTGGGACGACGGGATCGGCGGCGAGCTGGGAGGGCGGCGTGGTCACCGGATGATTGCCATCCTCGTCGGCCATGCCCTGCTTGAAGCTTTTCACGCCCTTGCCGAATTCGCCCATCAGGTCGGCAACCTTGCCCCGACCGAACAGCACCAGCACGACCAGAGCGATCAGGATCAGCTTGGGCAACGACAATTCGAACATCGGATCTACTCCTGAAACGGCGGAATGTGGCCGGGCCGGCGCCCGCGACAATCCCCTGTCGGCCTCTATCTAGGCGCTTTGATCGCGTTCTGCCACCCCATCCGCCGAATCATCGCGCGGCGCCACGGTCGTCACCATCGCGGCTGCCACCGCGTCCTCGACCGGATCGAGCAGGCCGGCCGCGCGCAATTCATCGATCCCGGGCAAGTCCCGCCGCGAAGCGAGGCCGAAATGGCTCAGGAATTCAGGCGTGGTGGCATAGATCACGGGTCGCCCCGGCACCTCGCGCCGGCCGGCAACGCGCACCCAGCCGGCCTCCATCAGCACGTCCAGCGTGCCGCGCGCGGTCTGCACGCCGCGGATCGATTCGATCTCCGCGCGGCTGACCGGCTCGTGGTAGGCGATGATGGCCAGGCATTCGGTGGCCGCGCGCGACAGCCGGCGCGGCTCCTCGCGGGTGCGGCGCAGCAGATGGGCCAGGTCGGGCGCGGTCTGGAAATGCCAGCGGTCGCCGCGCTCGACCAGCTGCACGCCGCGCTCGGCGTAGTGAATTGCCAGGGCGGCCAATGCCTCGCGCACATCGGCGCCGCCGAGATGGGCGGAAATCGCCTCGGCGGTCATGGCTTCGGTGGCCGCGAACAGGGCCGCTTCGACGCCGCGTTCCAGATCGTCGCTCAAGGCTCGCTCGCGCCGGGTGGCGTGCAGCGCCGCAGCAGCAGCGGGCCGAAAATCTCCTGCTGCGCCAGTTCCGCCTTGCCCAGCCGCGCCAGTTCCAGCGCGGCGACGAAGCTGGAGGCCAGCGCCGAGCGCTGCAATCGCGGGTCGGCCCCCGTTCGAGGCAGAAACGAGCGCAGCTCCGCCCAGCCCTGCGTCACCCCCAGCATCGCCCACACCCGCGCCAGCGCCGCATCCAGGGTCATGACCAGCCGATCGCGGACCATATGGACGACCGGCTGGGTGCGCAGCTTGATGTCGCCATAAGCCCGCATCAGCGCGAACAGATCGCATCGCCAGACATGCCGGCGATCGGTGCGCAGCCCTGCGGGCGCACCGTGGGCAAAGACATCGCGGCCCAGCCGGTCGCGTGCCATCAGCCGCGCTGCCGCTTCGCGCATCGCCGCCAGCCGCTGGAGCCGCAATTGCAGGCGCAGCGCCAGCTCTTCCGGGCTGGGGTCTTCCTGGAGTTCGCGCGGCAGCAGCAGCGCCGATTTGAGATAGGCGAGCCACGCCGCCATCACCAGATAATCGGCGGCCAGTTCCAGCCGCATATCCGCCGCCTGACCGATATAGCGCAGGTATTGATCGACCAGATCGAGGATCGAAATGCGCCGCAGATCGACCTTTTGCCGCCGGGCAAGATCGAGCAGCAGGTCGAGCGGCCCTTCCCAGCCGTCCAGTTCCAGATGCAGCGCGACGGGCGCGGCGGCGGCAGCGGGCGTGTCCCAGCCGTCATCGGCGAGCAATTGCGGCGCGGCCCCGTCGACCGTCACTCCCGCGCCTCCGCGCCGGGCAGCCACAGCAGGGCGTGGCGCGTTGCGACCAGTTGCGCCTGCGAGGTGGCGGCCGGCGCGCCCGCCGCCGCCAGCGCGCGGTCCAGCCGCGCCGTCGCCCGACCGGTCATCGCCGGGAGCGCGGCGGCCATGGCGACCATATCGTCCATCCGCCCCCAACAATTAAGCACGATATCGCAGCCGGCAGCGATTGCGCGCACCGAGCGCTCCGCGATCGTGCCGCTGAGTGCGGCCATGTCGATGTCGTCGGTCAGCAGCAGGCCGTCAAACCCGATCCGCTCGCGGATGATCCGTTGAACCACGAACGGCGAAAGCGTGGCGGGATTGGCCGCGTCCCAGGCGGTGAAACGGATATGCCCGGTCATTCCTATCAAGGCCTGGCCGATCAGGGCCTGCCCGATGGGCGCCTGGGCCAGCGCGCGGAACGGGATCAGGTCGCGCTCCAGCTCGGCATCGCCGGCGGTGACCGTCGGCAGTTCCCGATGGCTGTCGGCCTGCGCGCGGCCATGGCCCGGCAGATGCTTGATCACCCCGACCACGCCCGCCAGGGCCAGCCCATCCAGCACCGCGCGGCCCAGCGCCGCTACGCGCAGGGGCTCGCTGCCCAGCGCCCGATCGCCGATCACGTCATGCCCCCCCGGTTGCCGGACATCGAGCAAGGGGGTGCAATCGACGGTGATCCCCGCCTCCGCCAGATCGAGCCCCAGCGCCTGGGCATTGGCGCGCGCGGCGGCAATCGCGCTGATCGGGGCGAGATCATACAGCCGGTCGAACACCTCTCCAGTGGGGTAGGCGGGCCATTCGGGCGGCTTCATCCGTGCGACCCGGCCGCCTTCCTGGTCGATGCAGATGAACAACCGCTCGCGGCCATGGATCGCCCGCAGCGCATCGGTCAGCGCGCGCAGCTGAACGCGGGTCTGTACGTTGCGGCCGAACAGGATGTAGCCCGCCGGGTCCGCGTCGGCGAAAAAGCTGCGCTCGTCGTCGGTGAGGACAGGGCCGGAGAGGCCGAAAATCGCCGGGATCATGATGCCGGAATGCCGCACCGCTGGCGAGCAGGCAAGCCGGACAGTCTCGGACTTGTGGACAGCCTGGTCCCTCCCCCGGGGATGATACCGCGTTTGCCTTTGCCTCTCAATCCTTGACCTGGCAATTCAGCCCGGCAGCCTTCAGCCGGTCGCACAGCGCATTGGCCGCGCCATCGCTGCCGGCCACCGCCTGCAGGCCAAAGACCGTGCCGATATCGGCCTTGCCGGCGACGATCCGGTGCGAGGCGCCCGACAAGGCATCGTAGGTTTTGGCCAGATGCGCCCAGGCAGCTTCTGCGGCCAATTGCGTGGAAAAGGCGCCGACCTGCACGCCGATGCCGCCCGACGAGCTGCCCCCGCCTCCGACCGCTGCATCCGCGCTGTCATCGGTTTTTCCGGCGGGGTTGGCGTCGCCGATCGCAGCTCCGCCGTCTGCCTGATCGCCGCCCGCCGCCAGGGTCGCCCCGGGCACATGGCCCTGCGACACGGTGAAGCTGGAATCGCCGGTGCCATCGAAGGTCTTGCCGCCGGGATCCTGCGGCGCGACCTTGATCGGGCCGGGCGGCGCGGCGATGACGCTGCCATCGGCCAGCCGGGTATCGGCGTCGCGGCGATGCGTGGTCCACCACACGCCGCCGACGATCAGCAGCAGCAGGGCGAAACCGGTCAGGACAACCGCCCACACGCGCGCCGGATCGAGCGCGGCATCGCGATCATCCTCCGCCGAAGAAAGCCAGGGCAGGCGTTCTTCGCCGTGCAGGCCGGGCAAGGTATGTTCCGCATCCCCGGCTCCGTCCTGCCAGCCGAACGCCGAAGCAGAACCCCGGTTGCCCAGCCCGGTGGCCAGGCCCTCGAAGGCGGAGGTGCGATGGATCGGGGACGTGGAGCCTTCGCCGCCTGTTGCCGCCTGGTCCTCGTACCCCCCCGTCATGGCTACATTTCCTCCACTGCGGCCACGCCCAGCAGGGCCAGCCCGTTACGGATAACCTGCCCGATCTGCGCGCCGAGGAAAAGCCTCGCGCCGGTCAATTCGGCATCCTGCGACACGATGAACCGCTTGGCCGGCTGATCGTTGCCCAGGTTCCACAGGCCGTGAAAATCCGCAGCCAGCTCCGCCATGAAAAAGGCGATCCGGTGCGGTTCGCGCGCGGTCGCGGCAGCTTCGACCTGCCGCGGGAACTGCGCGGCGCGTGCCACCAGCGCCAGCTCTTCCGCGCCCAGCCGGTCCAGCGCAACGGCACTGGGCGCGATGCCTTCGCCCGCCCCCTTGCGCAGCGTCGAGCAGATCCGGGCATGGGCATATTGCACGTAGAACACCGGGTTTTCCTTGCTCGCCTCGACCACCTTGGCAAAGTCGAAATCCATCTGCGCCTCGGGTTTGCGCGTCAGCATGGTAAAGCGCACCACATCCTTGCCGACTTCGCCGACCACCTCGGCCAGGGTGACGAAATTGCCCGACCGCTTCGACATCTTGACCGGTTGGCCGTTGCGCAGCAATTGCACCATCTGGACGAGCTTGATCTCGAATGGCGTCGGCCGGTCCTGCTCTGCCGTCAGCGCGGCGACCGCGGCCTTGATCCGCTTGACCGTGCCGGCGTGGTCGGCGCCCCAAATATCCACCAGCGCGTC
The DNA here is from genome assembly GCA_964245935.1 of uncultured Novosphingobium sp. Lineage (GTDB taxonomy): Bacteria > Pseudomonadota > Alphaproteobacteria > Sphingomonadales > Sphingomonadaceae > Novosphingobium. The sequence goes on along the minus strand of CAXTOS010000013.1, from coordinate 4,974 downwards.
GGCGGTCCGCGCCTTCTGGAAATGATAGGCCAGATCGGCACCGAAATAGGTCCAGTTGCCGTCCGATTTACGGATCGGGCGATCCTGGTCGTCACCAAAGCGGGTCGAGCGGAACAGCGGCAGCGCCACCGGCTCCCAATCCTCGATCAATTTGCCCTTGGGCGCTTCCAGTACGCCATCATAGACCAGGTCGCGCGCGCGCAGCCAGGCTTCGGCTTCCTCGGGCTTGCCGGCGGCCTGCAATTCCGCCTCTGAAGAGAACACATCGTGCGCGATGCCCAACAGCGCCAGGTCGGCGCGGATCATCACCAGCATCGCCGCCACGGCGCGCGTGCGGAACAGGGCCAGCCATTCGCTCTCGGGCGCAGCCGCGTAGCCATCGCCGAATTCCGCCGCCAGCGCCTGGCCTACCGGGATCAGGTAATCGCCGGGATACAGCCCAGCCGGAATTTCGATCCCGGCCTCGCCCAGCGCCTCGCGATAGCGCAGATGCACCGACCTGGCGAGGACATCGACCTGCGCGCCGGCATCGTTGACGTAATATTCGCGGATCACCCGGTGCCCGGCATATTCGAGCAGCGTGGCCAGCGCATCGCCCACCACCGCGCCCCGGCAATGCCCCATGTGGATCGGCCCGGTCGGATTGGTCGAGACATATTCGACATTGACGATGCGGTCGCCGCCCATCGTCGAGCGCCCGTAATCGCCCCCCAGGGCGGCAATCGCGCGCAATTCATCGAGCCAGCTGCCGCGTTCCAGCCGCAGGTTGATAAAGCCCGGCCCGGCGATTTCGGCACCGGCAACCTGCGGCAGCTTGAGCAGTTCGCCGACCAGCGCCTCGGCCAGCACGCGCGGACTGGTTTTTGCCGGCTTGGCCAGGACCATGGCCGCATTGGTGGACAGATCGCCATGCGCCGGATCGCGCGGCGGCTCGACCGCGACGGCGGCGCGGCCGAGCCCGGCGGGCAGGATGCCCTGCGTCACCAAAGCGTCAAGCGCGGCATCGACATCGCGGACGAAAGCGGCATGCAAGGTAAGGGTATCGGACATAGCGGGCGGTTAGCGGGTTTGTGCGGGCAAGGGAACCGGACAGATGGTCGCGGCAGGTGCGAGGGGCAAAACCGATAGGCGCCAAGTCAACGTATGCTACTGGAATAAATAAATATTCTTCTGTCGTCATCCTGACGGAAGTCAGGATCCATTCTGCCGCAACCTGGCTTGTGAGCCGAAACGCTGGAATAATGGACCCTGACTTTCGTCAGGGTGACGAAGCAAGTGAAAAAGTCGTTCATCAAGATAGCGCTTATGGGGCAAACCCCTCGCGCTCCCCGTCATTGATCTGCGCTGCGTCCCGGCCTAGCGCGGGACCATGGACACCGACCGCCCCGCCGAATCGCGCCTGCGCCGTCTCAGGTTCCGCGCCTGGCATCGCGGCACGCGCGAGGCCGATTACATGATCGGCTGCTATTTCGACCGCTTTCACCGCGAGTGGGGCGAGGCCGAGCTGGCCTGGTTCGAGACGCTGGTCGAGCAAGACGATGTCGATATCATGGGCTGGGCCCTGGGCAGCTTGTCGATCCCGCCGCAATACGACGGGGCGATGATGGCGCGGATGCAGGTACTCGATTACGTCACTATCGCTCGCTGACTGGCGCGCGCGAGACTGGCCAGCGCCGATCGCTTGATCTACAGGCGGCGCTCAACCCTCCCCTCGCGCGCCAATCGGCGCGCGGGGCGATAGTCTATGGCGCTGCTGTATCCATGCCCGATTTCTCTCGTATTCTCGCTGCCAAAAACCCGTTGACCCTGTCTTCGATCGCGCGTGGCGCCCAGCCGCTGGTCATGGCCGACCTTGCCCGCGCCGCCGCTGCGCAATCCGGCCGCGCGGTGTTCATCGCACCCGACGATGCGGCGATGCGCGCGATCACCGAATCCGCGCATTATTTCGCGCCCGAGCTGGAACTGATCGAATTCCCCGGCTGGGACTGCCTGCCTTACGACCGCGCCAGCCCCGCGCTCGCCGTCTCGTCGGCGCGGCTGTCGGCGCTGCACCGGCTGCAGGCGCCGACCACCGGTCCGAAACTGCTGGTCACCACGATCAACGCCGTGCTGCAACGGGTGCTGACGCCGTTCCGCATCCGCGAATCGGTGCGGCTGCTCAAACCCGGCATGGAGATCGGCCGCGACAGCCTGATCGCGCTGCTCCAGCGGCAGGGCTACGCGCGCACCGATACCGTAGCCGATGCCGGCGAATATGCGGTGCGCGGCGCAATCTTCGACATTCATCCTTCGGGGCTGGAAGGCGGGCTGCGGCTGGATTTCTTCGGCGACGAGATCGAGCAATTGCGCCTGTTCGATCCTGGCACCCAGCGTTCGACCGGCCCGGTCGACCAGCACCTGCTGCTGCCCGCCAGCGAAGCACTGCTCGACGACGACAGCGTCAAGCGTTTCCGCAGTCGCTATCGCGAATTGTTCGGCGCCAATGCCACCAGCGATCCGCTGTACCAGGCGGTCAGCGACGGCCGGCGGCTGGCGGGGATCGAGCATTGGCTGCCGCTGTTCGAGGAGCGCGTGACCACGCTGTTCGACCACCTCGCCCCCGCCGACGTGCTGGTGATCGACAATGCCGCGCTGGGCGCTGCCGACGAACGGCTGGCGGACATCGCCGATTATCACGCCGCGCGCACCGAAACCTCGGGCAAGAAACCGGGCAGCTATCGCCCGATGGACCCCACCGCGCTGTATTTGTCGCGGGCCGAACTCGACCAGCGGCTGACCGGCTGGCCGATTCACCGCGCCGATATCTTCGCCCAGCCGGAGAGCGCCACGGTGCTCGACTTCGGCTTCACCAGCGCGCGCGATTTCACGCCGGAGCGCGCCTCGGCTGCCCATGGCGGCGGCGCGAGCATGTATGAGACTGCGGCAAGACATCTCCATGCCGTGGGCCGCGCCGGCAAAAAGCCGATCCTGGCCGCTTATACCGTGGGCAGCCGCGCGCGCATCGCCGCGATCCTGGGCGAGGCGATGGCCCCCGCCCCGGCGCTGGCCGACAGCTGGCAGGAAGCGCTGGGCCTGGCCGCAGAGGGGCGACCGGTGGCCCTGGTGCTGCCGCTGGAAACCGGTTTCGCCAATACCGGGCTGGAAGTGCTGACCGAGCAGGATCTGCTCGGCGACCGCCTGGTCCGCCGCAAGCAGCGCAAAAAAAGTGCCGACGCCTTCCTCGCCGAACTCGCCGCGCTGACCCCCGGCGACCTGGTCGTCCACATGGAACACGGCATCGGGCGCTATGAGGGCTTGCAGTCGATCCCGGTCGGCCAGTCACCGCATGATTGCGTGATGCTGACGTACGCGGGCGGCGACAAGCTGTATATTCCGGTCGAGAATATCGACGTGCTGACCCGCTTCGGCAGCGACGATACGGGGACTGCCGCGCTCGACCGGCTCGGCGGTGAGGCCTGGCAGCGGCGGCGCGCCAAGCTCAAGGACCGCATCCGCGAGATCGCCAACGAGCTGCTGCGCACCGCCGCGCTGCGCGCCTTGCGCACCGCCCCGGCGCTGGTCGCCGACCCCTCCGCTTATGCGCCGTTCGTCGATCGCTTTCCCTGGGCCGAGACCGAAGACCAGGAAAACGCCATCAACGACGTGCTGGAGGATCTGGCCGCAGGGCGCCCGATGGACCGGCTGGTGTGCGGCGATGTCGGCTTCGGCAAGACCGAGGTGGCCTTGCGCGCCGCCTTCGTCGCTGCAATGTCGGGCGAGCAGGTGGCGGTGGTCGCCCCGACCACGTTGCTCGCGCGTCAGCATTTCACCGGTTTCACCGAGCGCTTCGCCGGATTTCCGATCAATGTCGGGCGATTGTCGCGGCTCGTCCCCGAAAAGGAGGCCGGCCGCACCCGCGCCGGGCTGACCGACGGCACCATCGACGTGGTCATCGGCACGCACGCGCTGCTGTCCAAAAACATCCGGTTCAAGCGGTTGTGCCTGGTCATCGTCGATGAAGAGCAGCGTTTCGGGGTCACCCACAAGGAAAAGCTGAAACAGCTTCGCGCCGACGTCCACATGCTGACCCTGACCGCGACGCCGATCCCGCGCACGCTGCAAATGGCGATGTCGGGCCTGCGCGAGCTGTCCACCATCCAGACCCCGCCGGTCGACCGGCTGGCGGTGCGCACTTACGTGATGGAATGGGACGACATGGTGATGCGCGAGGCGCTGCTGCGCGAGCATCATCGCGGCGGGCAGAGCTTTATCGTCGTGCCGCGCATCGCCGACATGGCCGAACTGGAGGATTGGCTGCACCGCCATGTTCCCGAGGTGAAATTCATCGCCGCGCATGGCCAGATGTCGCCGACTGAGGTCGAGGAGCGCATGTCGGCATTCTACGAGCGCCGCTATGACGTGCTCTTGTCGACCACCATCGTCGAGAGCGGGCTGGATATTCCCAGCGCCAACACCATCATCATCCACCGTGCCGACCGTTTCGGCCTGGCCCAGCTCTACCAGCTGCGCGGCCGCGTCGGCCGGGCCAAACTGCGTGCCTATGCCTATCTGACCACGCCGACCGATCGCGTGCTGGCGCCCGTGGCCGAAAAGCGGCTCAAGGTCCTGGGCGATCTCGACAGCCTGGGCGCGGGTTTCCAGCTCGCCAGCCACGATCTGGACATTCGCGGCGCGGGCAATCTGCTGGGCGACGAACAAAGCGGCCACATCCGGGAAGTCGGCTTCGAACTCTATCAGTCGATGCTCGAAGACGCGATCCTGGCGGCCAAGGCCGGCGAAATCGGGCTAGAGCGCGAAAAGGGCCCCAGCCCGCAGATTACCGTCGATGCGCCGATCCTGATCCCGGAGGATTATGTCCCCGATCTGGCGGTCCGCATGGCGCTCTACCGCCGCCTCAACGATGCCGACGACCAGGCCGGGATCGAATCGCTCGCCGCCGAAATGATCGACCGCTTCGGGGCGTTGCCGCCGCCC
>CAXTOS010000012.1:0-40511 GCA_964245935.1 uncultured Novosphingobium sp. | reverse complement strand
CCGGGTATGAATCCTTGCGCTGCAACGGGGCTTGCCGGACGGGTCACCCCGCTCGGCAGCACGGATCGAACAGGTTGGCCGGCACAGTCCCGCTAGCGTGCAGGCTACCTATAAAGTGAAGGTTGGCCTTGGTTGGGTAATCACTTGACTTGAAAGCGCCCTATTCCTCCCTGCCGTGTATTGCAAGGCAGGAAAACGCCGCAAATATTTTGTCAATTGCAATTAATTCTCAATAGCTTTTGTGCTTTTGGGGTCACGGCAGCTCGCCCCGCCGGCCGTCCTTACCGCGCCACGTTGGCGACATCCAGTCCAGTGTCCGGCCAGCCTGGCTGGATCAATTCATTTTCATGGGCGAGCAACAGGCTCGCTACATAATCCGGCACGGCCCGGCTGAAGTAAAAACCCTGGCCCAGCGTACAGCCCGCCAGCCGCACCGCCTCGACCTGCTCGCGCGTCTCCAGGCCCTCGGCCACGACTTCCATTCCCAGGGTCAAGGCCATGCCCGATACGGCGCGGATGATCGCATCGCTTTTCAAACCCGCGCTGGCGCCCGACACGAAGCTGCGATCGACCTTGATCTTGCTGAACGGATAGGTGTTGAGATAGCTTAGCGAAGAATAGCCGGTACCGAAATCGTCGAGGGCAAAGCGGACCCCGACGTTGGCCAGTTCGACCATGAAGGCTTCGGTATTGGCGCTGTGTTCGAGCAGCACGGTTTCGGTGATTTCCAGTTCGAGGCGGCGCGGATCGAGTCGCGCTTCGCGCAGCGCATTGAGGATGCCCAGCGCGGCGCCGGGGGCCCGGATCTGCAGCGGCGAGAGATTGACCGCCAGGGTTACGTCGTCCGGCCAGCCCGCGGCGCAGCGGGCCGCCTGGGCGGTAATCCAGTTGCCCAGGGTGATGATGGCGCCGGTTTCCTCGGCCACCGGGATGAACTCGTCGGGGCGCAACTCGCCCTTTTCCGGATGGAACCAGCGGACCAGAGCCTCGAACGAGCGGATGCGACCGGTGGCGAGATCGATGATCGGCTGGAAGAACACCGAAAGCTCGTTGTGTTGCAGCGCCCCGCGCAATTCCACCTCGATTTCCTTGCGGCGCACCAGATTGCGCGTCATCGACGGGGCAAAGAAGCTGAGCTGCTTGCGGCCGTTGACCTTGGAATGATAGAGCGCGAGGTCCGCGCCCTGCATCACCGTTTCGAGGTCGGCACCATCGTCGGGCAGGATCGCGATGCCGATCGAGCTGCCGATTTCCAGCCGGTCGTCATCGATCCGGATCGGCCGGCTGATTTCGTCGAGCAGGCAGTTCGCCAGGATTTCGGTTTCGTCGTGGCCCCGTACTTCGCAGGCGACGATGAATTCATCGCCGCCGAAGCGCGCCACGCAGGCCCCGTCGGGCGCGCGCGCCTTGAGCCTGCTGCCGACTTCGGCCAGCAGGCGGTCGCCGACCTGGTGGCCCAGCGTGTCGTTCACCTCCTTGAAACGGTCGAGATCCAGCCAGAACAGCGCCAGCCGGTCATCCGGCCCGATCGTGGCCAGCCGCTCGACCAGATGGTGATTGAGCCCGGCGCGATTGAGCAATCCGGTCACCACGTCGGTCCGCGCGAGATGCTGCATCTCGTCGGCCAGGCGACGGCTGGTGTCGGCGGCAGTAATCGAATCGCGCAGCACGTGGAAGGTATTGAGCGTGATCGTGACGACCGCGGGGATCGCCAGCAGCAGCGACAGGCCGAGACAGCGATAAGGCGTTTCCGGTCGCAGCGCACAAGCCACGATGACCGGGGTCAGGGTGAGGGCGGTCTGCCCGATCGCGATGCCCGGGCGACCCGCATTGCGCGCGGCGATGCCTACGCCGTAAGCGATGGCATTGCCCACCAGCAGCATGCGGATGCCTTCGGCCACGGGATCGTGCACGGCCTGGGCGGCGAGCGATCCGCACAAGCCGGAATAGCTGAACGCGCCGAGTTCGTAAAAGAATTCGAGCGCCTGGGTATTGCCGTTCCTGAATCGGGGCAGTGTCCAGGCCATCGCCACCCGGTACAGCGCAACCATGGTCAGCACCGCCGCTGAACGGATCATCGCCGGGTTGTGCGCTTCCAGCGATCCGGTCCAGGCCGCGGTGAGGCCGCAGACCGCGCCGATGACCAGGCTGCTCGGCTGGCTGTACAGCGAATCGACCAGAGTCCGGCGAACGCCATCGTCCGGAGCATTGGTGGGGAACAGCATTCGCAGCAGGTTTGGCAAGCGGTCGATCGGCCGGCTCCTTCGCTGTTGCCAGCATTAGGCCCGGGAGAGTCACTGATTGGTTAATCCGGTCCTTTGCCAAGGCCCTGAGATGCTGTTCGCCGGCTCAACGGAAACGGGGCGGCGTGTCACCGATGGCATCGATCATGCGCCGGTCGAGCGCCCGGCAGATTGCCATCCAGCGCAGATAGTCGCGGCGTCTGCCGGCAAAGAACGCCTGTTCGGCACTGATCCGCGCATGTTCGGCAGCGCCTGCCCCGTGCATGGCAACATGGCGCAGCGCCTCGCGCAGCAGCGCGCTGCGCCCGGACTCCTGCCGCGCCGGGCCCGGCGGGTTGTCGTTGGCTGCTGATGGCCATTGCGCCGCGGCCCATGCACCGGCAACGGGAAATCTGAGGAACATGGATCCCGTGTCTCCTGCGTAAAGGTGGCGAGTTTTTGGCGATGCCCGGGCTACCGCCCCATCCGCTAAGTCCTGGTGTCCCACCATGGTTATGAAAACGGGCGAAAGCTTAACCTCGATTGCGGCGGCACCCGCCTGCGGGCCGGTCGATCCGGCTTGACGGCGGTTCCTGCCGGGACGGGATTTCCTGCCGAAAAGCGCGTCCTGAAGCATGATGCGATAAGGTAGAATCGCATCAGTTCCAGGTTCTTGTTTTCGTGTGATTTAAGAACAAAAACCGGTACCCACTTTTTGTCATCACGCTCCAGACCCTTGCCCGAATCGAACAAATCTGGAACATGGCGCGCCATGAGTCTGACCCATATTACCGTTCGGGGTGCCCGCGAGCATAATCTCAAGGGCTTCGATGTTGCGCTGCCGCGTGACAAGTTGATCGTCATCACCGGTCTGTCGGGGTCGGGCAAATCCAGCCTGGCCTTCGATACCATCTACGCCGAAGGGCAGCGGCGCTATGTCGAGAGCCTGAGCGCCTATGCGCGCCAGTTTCTCGAAATGATGCAGAAGCCCGATGTCGAGCATATCGACGGGTTGAGCCCGGCCATCTCGATCGAGCAGAAGACCACCAGCCGCAATCCGCGCTCGACCGTGGCCACGGTGACCGAAATCTACGATTACATGCGGTTGCTGTGGGCGCGCGTCGGCGTGCCCTATTCCCCCGCCACCGGCCTGCCGATCACCGCGCAGACCGTCAGCCAGATGGTCGACCGGGTGATGCAATTGCCCGAGGGTACGCGCGCCTATCTGCTGGCGCCGGCGGTGCGCGGGCGCAAGGGCGAATATCGCAAGGAACTGGCCGAGTGGCAAAAGGCCGGCTACACCCGCGTGCGCATCGATGGCGAGTTGTACGAGATCGAAGCCGCGCCCGCGCTCGACAAGAAGCTCAAGCATGATATCGAGGTGGTGGTCGACCGGATCGCGGTAAAGGCCGGGATCGAAACCCGGCTGGCCGACAGTTTCGAACAGGCGCTGAAACTGGCCGAGGGGCTGGCCTTCGTCGATCTGGCCGACGGCAACGTGCCGGGCCGCGAAGAGGAACCGCAATCCAGGAAGATGATGAAGGGCACCGGCCTGCCGGCCAATCGCATCGTCTTCAGCGAGAAATTCGCCTGCCCGGTTTCCGGCTTTACGCTGGAGGCGATCGAGCCCCGGCTGTTTTCCTTCAACGCGCCGCAAGGCGCGTGCCCGGCCTGCGACGGGCTGGGTGAAAAACTGCTGTTCGACCCCGAGCTGGTCGTGCCCAACGAAGCGCTTAGCCTGAAACAGGGCGCGGTCATGCCGTGGGCCAAATCCAATCCGCCGTCGCCCTATTACATGCAGGTGCTGTCCAGCCTGGCGAAACATTACGGCTTTCGCCTGGACACCGGATGGCAGGATCTGCCGGGCGAAGCGCAGCTGGTCATCCTGCATGGCACGGGCAAGGAAGCCGTGCCGCTGACCTTCATCGACGGGCGCAAGAGCTATACCGTGACCAAGCCGTTCGAAGGGGTGATCGGCAATCTCAATCGCCGGATGCTGCAAACCGAAAGCGCCTGGATGCGCGAGGAACTGGCCAGGTTCCAGACCGCACAGCCCTGCGAGGTGTGCCACGGCGCGCGGCTCAAGCCCGAGGCGCTGAGCGTCAGGATCGCGGGCGAGGATATCTCGATTTCGACGCGACGCTCGGTGGCCGATGCGCTGGCGTTCTTTTCGGGGCTTGAGGCGCAACTCACCGCGCAGCAGCAGCAGATCGCCAGGGCGATCCTCAAGGAAATCAACGAACGGCTGGGCTTTCTCAACAATGTCGGGCTCGATTACCTCAATCTCGATCGCACCAGCGGCACGCTGTCGGGGGGCGAAAGCCAGCGTATCCGGCTTGCCTCGCAGATCGGCAGCGGCTTGTCGGGGGTGCTGTATGTGCTCGACGAGCCGTCGATCGGCCTGCACCAGCGCGACAACGACCGGCTGCTCGAAACGCTGAAGCGGCTGCGCGATCTCGGCAATACCGTGATCGTGGTCGAGCATGACGAGGATGCGATCCGCCACGCCGATTACATCGTCGATCTTGGCCCCGGCGCCGGCATCCACGGCGGCGAAATCGTCGCCGAGGGCACGCTGGACGACATCCTCGCCAGCCCCGGCAGCCTGACCGGCCAGTATCTCAGCGGCGAGCGCAGCATCGCGGTGCCGGGGAAACGGCGCAAGGGCAACGGCCGCGGCATCACCATCCATAATGCCCGCGCCAATAATCTGCGGGGCATCACGGTGCGCATCCCGCTGGGCGGCTTCGTCTGCATCACCGGGGTATCGGGCAGCGGCAAGAGCTCGCTGACCATCGATACGCTACAGGCCGGCGCGGCGCGGTTGCTCAACGGCGCACGGGTGATTGCCGGCGCGCACGACAAGATCACCGGTCTGGAAAACTGCGACAAGGTGATCGAGATCGACCAGTCGCCGATCGGTCGCACCCCGCGCTCGAACCCGGCGACCTATACCGGCGCCTTCACCCAGATCCGCGACTGGTTCGCCGGCTTGCCCGAGAGCGCCGCGCGGGGCTACAAGCCGGGGCGCTTTTCATTCAACGTCAAGGGCGGTCGCTGCGAAACCTGCCAGGGCGACGGGCTGATCAAGATCGAGATGCATTTCCTGCCCGATGTCTATGTCACCTGCGAAAGCTGCCAGGGCAGGCGCTACAATCGCGAAACGCTGGAAGTGAAATTCAAGGGCCATTCGATCGCCGATATTCTCGACATGACCATCGAGGATGCGGAAAGCTTCTTTCAGGCGGTGCCGCCGATCCGCGAAAAGATGCATATGCTGAACGAGGTGGGGCTGGGCTACGTCAAGGTCGGCCAGCAGGCGACGACCCTGTCGGGCGGCGAGGCGCAGCGGGTGAAGCTGGCCAAGGAACTGGCGCGAAGATCGACCGGGCAGACGCTGTACATCCTTGACGAGCCGACCACCGGGCTGCATTTCGAGGATGTCCGCAAGCTGCTCGAAGTGCTTCACCGGCTGGTCGAACAAGGCAATTCGGTGGTGGTGATCGAGCACAACCTCGATGTCATCAAGACCGCCGACTGGATCATCGACCTAGGCCCCGAAGGCGGGGTGCGTGGGGGTGAAGTGGTCGCCGAGGGAACGCCCGAACAGATCGTGAAGAATGCACGCAGCTTCACCGGGCACTATCTCGCCCCTTTGCTGAAGCAGGCGCGCAAGGTGCGGGCGCGGGAGGCAGCCGAGTGACTGGCACGATCCTCCCCGTTCCGGTGAGGGATTCAGGGGACGCAGCCCGGCCCGCCGATCCGGCAGTTCGGTCTTTCGCGAATTTCAAAGAGGCTCTGCCGGAGTGCGCTCCAACCGGGGCAGGGTCTAAATCACTGCGCCAGATCCTGGCCGCCGCAGGCGATCCAGTTTGCCAGCACGCCCTCGCGGCGCAGCATGCGCTGCTGCTCCAGCGTGAAGCGCTCGACGATTCGCGCCATGCTTTCTTGCGGGCGCACTGAATTCTTGAACACCCGCGGGGCGATGAAGGCGCTGGTCAGCATCAGCACGCAATAGACCTCGGCATCGCATTCCTGATCGGGTGTCGCCCGAAAGGCCTGGTCGATATGCGCGACCAGGCTGTCCCATTGCGGATAGCGCTGGCGGATGTCGCCCGTGGCGATGAAATCATCGATCCACAATTTGATGATTTCCGGATTGTTCAGCACGAAGCCGGCAATATGTTCGATGCCGTCCTGCCGCGCACCGTCGAGATCGATGCCCTTGGCCAGTTCTTCGGACGACCATTGGCGCACGGCCGCGATCAGGGCGTCACGGCTGTCGAAATGATAATAGACGGTCGATCGATTGATGCGCGTGGCCCGCGCCAGCGCCGACACCGAAACGGCGTCGGCACCCAGCTCGGAGATCAGCTCGACCGCTTTTTCAATCAGCACCCGATGGGTATCTTCGTAATTTCGGTTACGGCGCTTGTAAGCTAGTGCATGTATTTCCGTCATGATCCCCCCCCGTTGATGCGGGTCGCGCATGCTACGAGACAAAGATGATTATTTTGATAGACCGACCCCGTATGCATCCATCTACCAATATTTTCGATCCGTCGAGGGGTTGTGGTAATTTTGCGACGAGACTGTCGCAAATCCAAGGTCGATTTTTCGTAAAAGTTACGTGTTGGTGACGCAATTTTTCGGCAAAAAATCGTTTTACCAAAAATGTTACTCGCGTATTTACGTAGTATCTAAATCGTTTTATTTTGGTTGAGGTAGAATTACGTTGTCGAACGGCGGCTTTCTCCGGCACCATTCAAGGCTCCCGGCCAAAACATTGGCCGCCGCTTCTCGTCCCCGTGGTGCATCCATCCTCAGCGGTCCATATCGAATATCGATGTCCAGTTGATACGGCTGTCCGGCGGCATCGAATTGGCAACGTGACAGCGAACTGACCGCGCGGCAGCCGTCGCTGCTTGCACGAAGACCGGTCGTCGTCGTCGTTCACTCTCCGGCGCTGCGCGCCGATCGTGCGACGATTGATTTTCCCGCTCGCTATTTCAGCCCGGCATGGACCAGCGCGGCATCCACCGCGTCGCGTGCGCTTTGGTTGCAGGGCACCAGCGGCAGGCGCAATTCCTCCTGGATCCAGTCATGCGTCTGCGCCAGCGCATACTTCAACGGTCCGGGCGAGGCATCCTCGAACATGGCGTAGTGCAGGGGATACAGCCGGTCGTTCAACTCGCGCGCCAGGGTCAGGTCGCCGGCCGCACAGGCCGCCTGGAAATCGGCGCAGAGCCGCGGCGCGACATTGGCGGTGACCGAAATGCAGCCCACCCCGCCCGCCGCATTGAACGGCAGCGCCAGTTCGTCATCGCCCGACAGCTGGACGAACGGACTGGCAATGCCCATGCGATGGTCGGTCACCCGGCTGAGGTCGCCGCTGGCATCCTTGATCCCGACGAAGCGCGACGGATATCGCCGCGCCAGTTCGCATACCGTCTCCGGCTGGAGATCGGTGACGGTGCGGGCCGGCACATTATACAGCACGATCGGCAATTCGCCGTGTTCGGCCAGATAGGAAAAATGAGCGAGCAATCCCTCCTGGCTGGGCCGGTTGTAATAGGGCGCCACGCACAGCGCCGCCGCCGCGCCGCATTTTTTGGAGAACCGCATGTGCAGCAGCGAATTCATGGTGTCGTTGCTGCCGCAGCCGGCGATGACCGGCACGCGGCCTGCCGCCTGCTCGATGCACAGCTCGATCACGCGGTGGTGCTCGGCATTCGACAGCGTGGAATTTTCACCGGTCGTGCCGCAGGGCACCAGCCCCGAAGAGCCGTTGGCGATCTGCCAGTCCACCAGGCGGCGAAAGGCGCGATCATCGAACGCTCCGTCGCGGAAAGGCGTCACCAAGGCCGGGATTGAACCGGAAAACATGGACTTTATCCTCGAAATTGCGCCATCGCATCGGCGCCGGAATCATATCTGCCTGATAAGGAGCGATTTGCCGTGATGTCCAGCTTCCATCGCAAGGCAGCAGCGCTGCTGTTGTTGACCATGGTCTGCCTGTCGGTGCCGGCGCAATGCCAGGACGGCAGCGAATGGGACCGCGCGCGCGCGACGCTGGTCGCCAGCCAGCCGACCGCCATGGCCAGCGTGATCAGCCGCTGGCAGATGCTCACGGCTTCGGACAGCTATGGCTTTGCCGATTATGCCGGCTTCGTGCTGGCCTATCCCGGTTTTCCCGATGAGGCGAAATTACGCCTGGCGGCGGAAAAATCGCTCGACCGTGGCGGTGGCGGTGCCGATCCGGCGCGAATCATTGCCTTTTTCGATCGCTTTCCCCCGCTGACCAATCCCGCCCGAGCGCAATATGCTCTGGCGCTGGCCGCGCTGGGCCGGCCCGAAGCGGTGGACATCGCGCGCGCCGCCTGGCGTGGCGGCAGCATGTCCGCCTCCGCCGAGCAGAGCATTCTCGCCAGCTACGGCGGGCGATTCACCACCGCCGATTTCGATGCGCGCAGCAATGCGCTGTTGTGGGATGGCAATATCGTCCAGGCCACCGCTATTCTTTATCGCTTGTCGCCGAACGCGCGCGTGGTCGCCCAGGCCCGGCTGGCCATGCTGGAACGCATGGTTTCGACCACTGGCGACATGGAGGTCGGGCCGGTGATCCACGGAGGGGTGTCTTATGGCGCGACGCCCTATGGGGCGACGCCGTATAATATGACGCCGTATGGCTCGATGCCTCCTGGGAGCACGGCCAATACCGCCACGGACACGAACTCCAGCCTGCTCCGCGACCCCGGCTACACCTACACGCGCGCCCGGATGCTGCTGCAATCGGGGCAGGCTGAAGGCGCGGCCAGCCTGCTGGGCACGCGCCCGGCCTTCACCACGGTCCCGCTCGACCAGCGCAAATGGATCAACCTGCAACTGACCGTGGCGCGCGGTGCCGATACCGAAAACGCGGTGCGCATTGCCGAACGGGCCGATGACGGCTTTGCGCCGCGTATTGCCATTTCCCAGCTGAGTTTTCCGATTCGCGACGACTACACCTCGCTCACCTGGCTCGGCGGCACGCAGGCCTTGTGGATCCTCCATGATCCGGCGCGGGCAGCGGCGCTGTTCTTTCGCTACGGCGCCGCCGGTCGCACCCCGCAGACCCGCGCCAAGGGCTTTTACTGGGCGGGGCGCGCGCTGGCTCAGGCCGGGCAAAGCGAGGCGGCCCGCCGCTATTTCATCTCTGCCGCCGCCTTTCCCGATCAGTTCTACGGCATGCTGGCGCTGGAACGGCTGGGCCGTCCGCTGCCCAGCCTGATCGATCCCCCGCATCCGCTGCCCACGCCTGCGCAGCGCGCCGCGTTCCATGCCCGCCCGATCACCCAGGCGGTGCGCGAAGTGGCGCGAAATGCCGACTGGCAAACCACGATCCGCTTTTTCCGCGAGATCAGCGCGCAGGCGCTCACCGAAACCGACCGCACGCTGGTGGCTGACCTGGCCCGCGATCTCGGCCGCCGCGATCTCGGGGTGGTGCTGGGGCAGGCTGCGGGAGACGACCAGGTGCCCAGCTTTCGCGACGTCTCGTTTCCGCTGATCCCGACTCCGCCGAACACCGACTGGACGATGGTCCATGCGATCATCCGCCAGGAAAGCCAGTTTTCCCAGAACGCCATCAGTCGCACCGGCGCGCGCGGATTGATGCAGTTGATGCCCGGCACCGCCCAGGGCGAGGCACAAACGCTGGGCCTGGGTTACACCACTTCAGGGCTGACCAGTGATCCCGTTTACAACATGGAGCTGGGCGATGCGGTTTTTTCGCATCTGATGACGGTCTACGGCGGCAGCTATCCGCTGGCCATCGCCGCCTATAATTCGGGGGCCGGCAATGTGAACAAATGGCTGCGCACTTACGGTGACCCGCGGCAGGGCACCATCGCCTGGGTCGACTGGATCGAACAGATTCCGTTCAGCGAAACCCGGGGCTATGTCGCGCATGTCATCGAAAACGCGGTGGTCTATGAAACGCTATATCCGGCCCATGCGCGCTATCATGGCGACAATCCCGCCAGCCATTTCCTGACCAAGCGGACGCCGGGATGACTCATCTGGCCCGGAGCAGCCAGATCACGGCGGCAATGACGATCGCGGCCAGCACGAGCCACAGCAATAGCCGCTTCGTCCGTGCCGGGGGGGCAACTTCATGCCTGCCGGTGATCGCTTCCTCGATCTTTGCCTCGCGCTCGGCCACGGCATCGCCCAGCACGATCGCCGAATCCGCGGCCCCGGCTATCGGCGCACCGGCAATGAAGGCGGCCGCTTCACCCGCCGCGGCCAGCGCGGCGCTGCCGGCAGAACCCAATGAAGGATGAGTCGCTTCATTGTCCGTGGCCATATTCCGTCCCTTCGCTCGCAAATCATCCTGCGTGATGCAGGCGCCAGCCCTATGTGGCCCGCTTGCCCGATTTAGCAATGATCTTGGTATTGGCTTTGCCGGCGTCACGCTCTAGCCGGCGCCCCGGCACCACTTGTGGTCCCGCAGGAGAACGATGTGGCCAGTCACCCGCTTGTCTATCTGGCGATCCTGTTCGTCGCGGCGCTGTGGGCCGGCGCGCAGAACCAGCTGGCCGGCGGCGGGTCGTTCATCACCCTGCCGGCGCTGATGCTGACCGGGATGGACGCGCGGGCGGCCAATATCACCTCTACTGTGGCGCTGTTTCCGGGCCAGATGACCGGCGGCTGGATCGGCCGCAAACTGGCCAGCGGCACTGAAACACTGCCGTTCCGGACGCTGACCGTCATCAGCCTGACCGGCGGCGCGTGCGGCGCGCTGCTGTTGCTCGAAACCCCGTCCGGCGTATTTGCCCGCATGGTGCCGTGGCTGGTGCTGTTCGCCACCTCGGCCTTTGCCTATGGCAGTTTCGGCACCAAACCGCAGCAAACGGAATCCACGATCAGCCCCCTGGCGGCCGGCGCGATCCAGTTCGGCATTGCCATTTATGGCGGCTATTTCGGCGGCGGGATCGGCTTTCTGATGTTGGCGGCGCTGACGCTCAGCCGGGTTCCGGTGCGCGCCGCCAGCGCCACCAAGAACGTGCTGGCCGGGGTGATGAACCTGACGGCGGTGGCGGTCTTTCTGTTTTCGGGACAAGTGCGCTGGCTGGCGGCGGCAATTGCCTGCATCGGTGCGGTGGTCGGCAGCTTCATCGGCGCCCGGCTGCTGAGCAGGGTCGATGAACGGGTGCTGCGTTTCGTCGTGGTGATCATCGGCATCCTGCTGACCATCGGGCTGTTCCTGCGCGCCTCCTGAACTTGCGAATTCGTGCCCGGTTCGTGCGGCGGCATGGTAAGCTGCGGCATCAGCAGATCCGCCCGGCGATGACCTGTCGGACAAAGGAGCCACCCATGGCCAAGTCGCAAAAAAAGAGTAATCGCGAAGTCCGCAAGCCCAAGGCGACCATCGCCAAGCCGGCAACCGGCCTTGCCAAGCCGGAAAACCCGGTCAATGCCCTGATGCAGAAGTCGAAAGCCAAGACCTGACTCACGCTGCCCGCCCGGCATTGACGGAGTGGTGCGGATCAGCCGGCCTTAGAGCGTGATGACAAAAAGTGGGTACCGGTTTTTGTTCTTGAATCACGCGAAAACAATGATTCTGGGGCACGGTGCGATTCTACCTTATCGCGTCATGCGCCAATGCCCGCCATGAACCCTGACGGACCACCGATCACTCCGGCCGGGCTGGCCGCGCTGCGCGCCCGCTACGATCATCTGCTGGGCACCGAGCGTCCGGCGATCGTTGCCGTGGTCAGCTGGGCGGCGGGGAATGGCGATCGCAGCGAAAACGGCGATTACATTTACGGCCGCAAGCGGATGCGCGAGATCGACCGCGAACTGGCCCATCTTGCCCGCCGCATGAAAGCTTTGCGCCCGATCGATCCGGCCCGCCAGACCGACCGCCGCCGCGTGTGGTTTGGCGCCACCGTGACCATTGCCGACGAAGACGACCATCACCGTTGCCTGACCCTGGTCGGGGACGACGAACAGGACGCCGGCGCCGGGCTGATCGGCTGGAGCGCACCGATCGCCCGCGCCCTGCGCGGCGCCACGCCAGGCGATCTGCGCCGCGTGGCGTTGCCGGCCGGCGAAAAACAATGGGAAGTGGTGTCGGTAAGCTATCCGGAGGGCTGATGGCATAAGCGTCGATCGCGCGGCATTTGCACACAACCCCCCGCCATTTGGCGACCACCCTCCGCCCGTTCCAACCCTGTCCGTTGCAACCCGCCCGTTCCACCCCCGTCCGTCCTGAGCCTGTCGAAGGGCTGCCCTTCTTGCTTAACGCGCGAAGGAAGAAAAGCAGCCCTTCGACAAGCTCAGGACGGACGGGGGTGGGAGACAGCGGTGGAACCGGCGGGAGGGATAGCCGGGAGCCGGGGAGCATGTCAACGCCGGCGGCCAACATACCAGGCTGGCGTTTTTCCGCCCCATCCGCTATGAGCCCGCGCTTAATGACCAGCACCACTCTCATGGCGATCCCGGGTATCATCGATCCGGTGCCGACCCCGCGGCCAACCGTCACCAGCGACATCACCCCGCGCGGCGATGGCCGCATCGACCTGCTGGGCCTGCCGCGCCCGCGCATCGCCGAATTGCTGGTCGAGGCCGGGCTGGATGCCAGGGCCGCAAAGCTGCGTGCCAAGCAGTTGTTCCACTGGCTTTATCATCGCGGGGTCACCGATTTCGAGCCGATGACCGATATCGCCAAGACCATGCGACCGTGGCTGGCCGAGCGGTTCGCCATCGGCCGTCCGGAAATCGTGCTGGCGCAGGCATCAGAAGACGGCACCCGCAAATGGCTGCTGCGCACCGGCGACGACCACGAATACGAGATGGTGTTCATCCCCGACGCCGATCGCGGCACGCTGTGCGTATCGAGCCAGGTCGGCTGCACCCTCAATTGCCGCTTCTGCCACACCGGCACCATGCGGCTGGTGCGCAATCTGACGCCGGGCGAGATCGTCGGGCAAGTGATGCTGGCCCGCGACGCGCTGGGCGAGTGGCCAAAGGGCGTCATGGCCAACCTCGACATCGATGAGGACGAAGGCTCCTACAGCGCCGATGGCCGCCTGCTCACCAACATCGTGATGATGGGCATGGGCGAGCCGCTCTATAATTTCGAAAACGTCCGCGATGCGCTCAAACTGGTGATGGACGGCGACGGGCTTGCCCTTTCCAAGCGCCGCATCACCTTGTCGACCAGCGGCGTCGTGCCGATGATGGCCCGCTGCGGCGAGGAAATCGGCGTGAACCTGGCGGTCTCGCTCCACGCGGTATCGAAAGAGGTGCGCGACGAAATCGTGCCGATCAACCGCAAATACGGGCTGGAGGACCTGCTGGCAGCCTGCGCCGATTATCCCGGCGCGTCCAACGCCCGGCGCATCACCTTCGAATATGTCATGCTCAAGGACAAGAACGACAGCGACGCGGACGCGCGCGAACTGGTCCGCCTGCTCAAGCACTACCAGCTGCCCGCCAAGGTCAACCTCATCCCCTTCAACCCCTGGCCGGGCGCGAATTACGAATGCTCCACCCCCCAGCGCATCCGCTCCTTCTCCAACATCATCTTCGAAGGCGGCATCAGCGCCCCCATCCGCACCCCGCGCGGCCGCGACATCGACGCCGCCTGCGGCCAGTTGAAGACGGCCGCGCAGAAGCTGAGCCGGGCCGAACTGGACCGGCTGGCGGAGGAGAAGCAGGTCGCGTTAGGGTGAAGGAGAGAAGGTTCGCGGGCCAATGTTCTCGAACTGCCCCAGCCGGTCGGTCAGTGTCTGCATGACCGGGAGCGCGGGGGTTTGCCCCATAGGCGCCAACTTAACGTATGATACTGGAATAAATCAATATTCTTCTATCGCCACCCTGACGAAAGTCAGCATCCATTCGGCCGCGACCTGGCCTGTGAGCCAAACGCCGGAATAATGGACCCTGACTTTCGTCAGGGTGACGAAGTAAGTGAAAAATCGTTTATTGATTTGGCGCCTATGGGCATTGGCCCTCGCATCTCAACCTGTTGCATCTAAAGTTGCTTCCCACCGAAGCCCGGCTGTGCTTCGCTACCCTTCATGCAGCGTCCCACGGTTCTCATCACAGGTGGTGCCAAACGCATCGGCGCGGTCATGGCGCGGCGCTTTGCGCAAGCGGGCTGGCATGTCGTCATCCATTACGGTCAGTCACGCGAAGCCGCCGAAACCCTGGCGGCAAGCTTGCCGTCGGCCGAATGCGTCAGCTGCGATCTGGCCGACAGCGAAGCCGCCGTTGCCATGGTGCGCGCGCTGGCGGGGCGGCTGGCAGAGTGGCGCGTGCTGGTCAATTGCGCCGCGGTGTTCCGGTTCGACAGCGTGGGCGCGCTCGATCCGCACGTATTTGCCGAGGCGATGGCGGTCAACGCCGCAACGCCTGCGCGCATGGCCCAGGCTTTCCTGGCGCCGCCCGATCACAGCGGTGCGCGCGCCGCGGCCGGCCGCCGGGTGATCGACCTGCTCGACATGAAGCTGGCCAATCCCAATCCCGATTTCTTTTCCTATACCATGGCGAAAAATGCGCTGGCGGCCACCGTGCGGATGCTGGCGATGGGTGCGGATCAGGCCGGCAATCCTGCCGACCGGGTCTATGGCCTGGCCCCTGGCGCGATGCTGCCCAGCCACGACCAGGCGCCGGTGGAGCATGAGACGAGCGGGCGGATGAACCTGCTGAACCGCCTGACCGACCCTGCCGAACTGGCCGATGCGGCGCTGTTTCTCAGCGAAGGCCGGCTGGCCAGCGGCGAGACGCTGTTCGTCGATTCCGGCCAGCATCTGCTGTCCCAGCCGCGCGATGTACTATATCTGGCGCGTGCATGATCGTCTCGACCATTCTCACTTCGGCCAGCGTGGTCGCCCTGGCCGAGGTCGGCGACAAGACGATGCTGCTGGCGATCCTGCTGGTCACGCGGCTGCGCAAGCCGTGGGCGATCCTGGCGGGTATCTTTTGTGCCACGATCGTCAATCATCTGCTCGCCGCCTTTGTCGGCAGCGAAGTCTCCGGGCTGCTGGATGCAAAATGGTTCCGCATTCTGGTCGCGCTGGGCTTCGTGGCCATGGCCGCCTGGACGCTGGTGCCCGACA
This sequence comes from uncultured Novosphingobium sp., assembly GCA_964245935.1. Lineage (GTDB taxonomy): Bacteria > Pseudomonadota > Alphaproteobacteria > Sphingomonadales > Sphingomonadaceae > Novosphingobium. The sequence goes on along the minus strand of CAXTOS010000012.1, from coordinate 25,183 downwards.
GGATCGATGCGGACGATACCGCCGCGGTGCGTTCGCATGGCGGCGCGTTCCTGACCACCGTCGTCGCGTTTTTCCTGGTCGAGATCGGCGACAAGACCCAGATCGCCACGATCGCGCTGGCGGCGCATTACCATTCGGTGATCGATGTCGCGGCGGGCACGACACTGGGCATGATGATCGCCGATGGCCCGGCGGTATTCCTGGGCGAAGCACTGGTCCGGCGGATTTCGCTGCGGGGCGCCCGGATCGGCGCGGCGCTGCTGTTCCTGTTCCTGGGCTTGTGGCAACTGGCGTCCGTGTTGAGCGGCAACTGATTTGCCCATGCCGGTTGCGAACCCGACCATCGCCTGTTAGGCGCCGCGCGCCAATCCCGCGCGCAAAGGTCCTGTCATGTCGGATATCAAGCCCCCATCTGACATAAAGCCCCAATCTGATATCAGGAAAGTGGTCCTTGCCTATTCGGGCGGGCTCGACACTTCGGTCATCCTGAAATGGCTGCAAGTCACCTATGGCTGCGAGGTGATCACCTTTACCGCCGACCTGGGCCAGGGCGAGGAGCTGGAGCCGGCGCGCGCCAAGGCCAAGCTGATGGGCGTGCCGGATCACCACATCTACATCGACGATCTGCGCGAGGAATTCGCGGCCGATTTCGTATTTCCGATGATGCGCGCCAATGCGCGGTACGAGGGCGATTACCTGCTGGGCACCAGCATCGCTCGGCCGCTGATTTCCAAGCGCCTGATCGAGATCGCGCGCGAGGTCGGTGCCGATGCGGTGGCGCATGGCGCAACCGGCAAGGGCAACGACCAGGTGCGCTTCGAGCTGTCGGCCTATGCACTGGAGCCGGGCATCAAGGTGATCGCGCCATGGCGTGAGTGGGATTTGACCAGCCGCACCGCGCTGGTCGCCTGGGCCGAACAGCACCAGATTCCGGTGCCCCGGGACAAGCGCGGCGAGAGCCCGTTTTCCACCGACGCCAATTTGCTGCACACTTCTTCCGAGGGCAAGGTGCTGGAAGACCCGTGGGCAGAAGTGCCCGACTACGTCTACAGCCGCACCGTCAACCCCGAGGATGCGCCGGACACGCCCGAATATATCACCGTGGATTTTGCGAAAGGCGATGGCATCGCGCTGAACGATCAGGCGATGAGCCCGGCAACGCTGCTGACCGCGCTGAACGAGTTGGGCCGCAAGCATGGCATCGGCCGGCTCGATCTGGTCGAGAACCGCTTCGTCGGCATGAAAAGCCGGGGCATGTACGAGACTCCTGGCGGCGAAATTTATGCCCGCGCGCATCGCGGCATCGAACAGATCACGCTGGATCGCGGCGCAGCGCATCTGAAAGACGAGCTGATGCCGCGCTATGCCGAGCTGATCTACAACGGTTTCTGGTTCGCCCCCGAACGCGAAATGCTGCAGGCCGCGATCGACCACAGCCAGGCGCGGGTCAACGGCACGGTGCGGCTCAAGCTGTACAAGGGCAGCGTGTCGGTGGTGGGCCGCAAATCGCCCGACAGCCTCTATTCCGAGCGCCATGTGACGTTCGAAGACGATGCCGGGGCTTACGATCAGAAAGATGCCGCCGGATTCATCAAGCTCAATGCGCTCCGCTTGCGGCTGCTGGCGCAGCGCGACGGGCGGTAAGCGGCGGCACTGCGGGCAACGGCGCTTTCCGAGGCGGAGCCACGGCGCGATGCCTAGGCGATTCCATTACGCACTGCGCGCCTTTCACTTGGCGTTCACCTGTGGGCTGGTTATAGGCCGGGAATGCACCATGCTAAACCATTTGTCGCGCGGCTCGAAATCGCCCTGCTGGTCCCCGTCGCCGCGGCGCTTGCGCTGGCCGGTTGCGCCGGAAAGGGCGATAAGCCCAAGGACACCGCCTATGTGGCGCATGATGTCGATTCGCTCTACATCGCCGCCAAGAAGAAACTCGATCAGGGTGACGCCCGCAGTGCCGCCGCCCTGTTCGACGAGGTGGAGCGGCAGCATCCCTATTCGCCATGGGCGCGCCGCGCCGAATTGATGAGCGCGTTTTCCTATTATGCTGCGCGCGATTACACCAAATCGATCCAGTCCTCGCAGCGCTTCCTGGGGATCCACCCGGGCAACAAGGACGCGGCCTACGCCTATTATCTCGTCGCCCTGTGCTATTACGAGCAGATCAGCGATGTTGCCCGCGACCAGAAGGATACCCAGCAGGCGCTCGGCGCGCTCAACGATGTGGTGCGGCGCTATCCCGATACGCGCTTTGCCGTGGATGCGCGGCTCAAGATCGATCTGGTCAACGACCATCTGGCCGGCAAGGAAATGGACATCGGCCGCTATTACGAGCGATCGGGCAAATGGCTGGCGGCGCAGATCCGCTTTCGCAACGTGATCACCACCTATCAGGCCACCGGCCATGCCCAGGAGGCGCTGTTCCGGCTGGTCGAAACCAATCTGGCGCTTGGCATCCCCGAAGAGGCGGAAAAGAACGCCGCCGTGCTGGGGACCAATTATCCGGGCAGTGCGTGGTACAAGAAGGCCTATCACCTGATGAACAAATACGCCCCTGGCACGCAGGCGGAATAACGCCCGGCAATTCTTCTACTCGGGCGATTGACTTTGCGGGTCGCAGTAGGCGATAGCAGCGCGGCGCCACCGCTAAGCGCCTGATCTCGTTTGCCGTGATTTGTCCCATAATCACCTTTAGCGCCTGGTACCGCCGTGCTTTCGCAGAAGACCCGTTATACGATTCGCGCGTTTCAGCATCTCGCCAATTACTGGCGGCAGGGGCCGGTACGCCTGGATGCCATCGCCGAGGCGCAGAATATCCCGCGTAAATTCCTGACGGTGATCCTGTCGGAAATGGTGCGCGAGGGGCTGATCATTTCGCACCGTGGGCGAGAGGGCGGCTATGAACTGGCCCTGCCGCCGGTCGACATCCGCTATGGCGACATCATCCGCCTGACCCGGGGCAGCCTGGCGCTCACGCCATGCGCCAGTCGCAATGCCCATGAGCATTGCGCCAATTGCCTGCCGGAAGCCGACTGCCGCCTGCGCGGGCTGATGCTGATGCTGCGCGACGAAATGGCCAAGATGCTGGATCGCATTTCGCTGGCCGATGCGATTGAGGTGGAACCACCGTTCTGACATCCGGGCCGCATGACGGAACATAACGGGAGCATATTCGCGTGCGGGCCGCCCGCGTCGGAACTTTTTGCGCCAATCCCGGTTTATCTTTAGTCCACGTCAGGCAGCCCTTCACGATTTTCGGGCGATAAGTCGGCGGGAAGGAGAGGCGTATGGGCTATCGCGCAAGGATACCTGCAGAAGCCCGCGGCCTGACCGACGACGAGCCCGCCGCTGTGGCGCAATTCGCGCCCCTCGAGAACGCGGCCCCGAGCGCGCCGCTCTCCGGTCATGTGCGACGCAACGGCCGGTCTATTGCGTTCACCCTCGATGCCACCCCCATGACACCGGAAACATATCGGCTATTGCCGGAACATCTGCTCATGGCCATTCTGTTGCTGGTGAGCTTCATCGCGCCGATCCGCCACTTGCTGGGTTAGAGACTTTCGTCCACGACTGGCCCAGGCCTTTTTGCGGCGTCTCGCAAAAAGCGGTTCCCGTTTTCTGGTGCGATGCTCTAGAACGTGGCGCGAACATGCTGACCCGTCTCGCCATTCGCAATATCGTCCTGATCGAGGCGCTGGACCTGGAGTTCGGCGGCGGGCTGGGCGTACTGACCGGCGAGACCGGGGCGGGCAAGTCGATCCTGCTCGATGCGCTGGGGCTGGTGCTGGGCGCGCGGGCCGATAGCAGCTTGTTGCGCGCCGGAGCCGACCGGGCCAGCGTGACCGCCAGCTTCGAATTCGCCACGCTGCCGCACACGCTGGCCGCGGTGCTGGACGCCGCCGACGTGGTGATCGAGCCGGGCGAGCCGGTGATCCTGAAACGCCAATTGCGCGCCGATGGCGCCAGCAGGGCCTTCGTCAACGATCAGCCGGTCGGGGCGGCGCTGCTGCGCGAACTGGCCCCGGCGCTGGTGGAAATGCACGGCCAGCACGACGACCGCGGGCTGGTCAATCCGCGCGGGCATCGCGCCTTGCTCGATCGCTTCGCGCGCGGCGATGTATCGGGCGTGGACGCGGCGTGGCGGGCGTGGCGCGCGGCGGAGGCGGCGCTGGCGGCCACGCGCGACCGGGTCACCCGCGCGGCGGAGGACCGCGAGCTGTTGCAGGCGCATCTCGATGAACTGACGCAGCTGGCCCCGGTGGCAGGCGAGGAAACCGAACTTGCCGAGGCGCGGGCGATCATGCAGAAGGGCGAACGGCTGTCGGGCGATCTGGCCGAATTGCAGCATCTGTGGGCGGGATCGGACTCGGCGCTGGCATTGATGCGCAGCGCGGCGCGCCGGCTCGATCGCATCGCCGGGGAACACGGCTTGCTGGCCGAAGCGCTGGCCGCGCTGGACCGCGCGGTGATCGAGGCCAGTGAAGCCGAAGACCGGCTGGACCGCGCCGCCGATGCGCTGAGTCATGATCCGGCGGCGCTCGATCGCATCGAGACGCGGCTGTTCGAGCTGCGTGCGGCGGCGCGCAAGCATGGTTGTACGGTGGACCAGCTGGTGGCACGTGCGCAAGCCATGCGCGGCGAACTCGACGCGATCGAGGGTGGCGAGGCGGCTTTGATCGAGCTGGAACGCGCGGCCGTCAGGACCGGTGCCGCCTATCGCGAACGGGCCGAGGCGCTGTCGGAGGCGCGGGGTGCGGCGGCGGCGCGGCTGGATCGGGCGGTCGCTGCCGAACTGGCGCCGCTCAAGCTCGATTCGGCACGCTTTCTCACCCAGGTGCTGCGTTTGCCCGAGGACCGCTGGGGGCCGAGCGGGATCGATGCGACCGAATTCCTGATCGCCACCAATCTTGCCGCCGATTTTGCCGCCCTGGGCAAGATCGCCTCGGGCGGCGAGCTGTCGCGGTTCATCCTCGCGCTGAAGGTGGCGCTGGCGGAAGATGGCGGTGCTGCGACGGTGATTTTCGACGAAATCGATCGCGGTGTCGGCGGCGCGGTGGCCAGCGCCATCGGCGAGCGGCTGGCGCGGCTGGCCCACGGGGGCCAATTGCTGGCGGTAACGCATAGTCCGCAAGTCGCGGCGCGGGGCGTCACCCATTACGTCATCGCCAAATCGTCCGAGGGCACGGTCACGCGGACCGATGTCGTGCGGCTGGACGGAGCCGGGCGCCGCCAGGAAATCGCGCGCATGCTGTCGGGTGCCGAGATTACCGATGAGGCGCGCGCCCAGGCGGACCGGCTGCTGGAGGGGGTATGAACGTGGATCGTCGGGCGTTCATTGCAGGAGAAGAAGAGCACCACCCCCCGACCCCCTCCTCTGAAGAGGAGGGGGAGTGATGCGCCAAATCCGCAAGGCGGCCGCCACTAAAGCCCCCTCCTCTTCAGAGGAGGGGGTTGGGGGTGGTGTCTTTCTAAAGGACGCGGTTGCACACTCGACCCGCCAGGTCATGCTCGCCCGCGCTGCCGCAATGCGCCGGGCACCAACCGAGCCGGAACAGCTGCTGTGGCTCGCATTGCGCCACAGTCGGCTAGGTGGCCACAAGTTTCGTCGGCAGGCCATGATCGGCAACCGGATCGCCGATTTTTTCTGCCCCGCCAAAGGGGTTATCGTCGAGATCGATGGGGAAACCCATGATCGGGAGCGCGATGTGCGGCGCGATGCCAGCCTGCGCGAGAGTACTGGATTTGCGACGTTGCGTTTCACCAATGGCGAGGTGATGCGGCAGCGCGACGGTGTGTTGCGGGCGATCCTGCTGGCGCTGGACGGCAGCGCCGATCGTTGGGCGCTGGTTGCAGGAGAAGAAGAGCACCACCCCCCGACCCCCTCCTCTGAAGAGGAGGGGGAGTGATGCGCCAAATCCGCAAGGCGGCCGCCACTAAAGCCGCCTCTTCTTCAGAGGAGGGGGTTGGGGGTGGTGTCGCTCCAGCTAAAGAACTCAGCCCCCCTCCGTCTGAACCCGACGCAGCCAATGAATTGATGCGGCTGGCCAGGGCGATTGCGCGCGCCAACCGGCTGTATCATGCCGAGGATGCGCCGGAGCTGACCGACGCCGAATTCGACGCCTTGGTGCGGCGCAATGCCGAACTGGAGGCGGCGTTCCCGCAGCTGGTGCGGGCCGACAGCCCGTCGCGCGCGGTCGGGCATGAGGTGGCCGCTTCGCCGCTGGCCAAAGTGACGCATGATGTGCGGATGATGAGCCTCGACAACGCCTTTGCCGATGACGAGGTGGCCGAGTTCGTTGCAAAGGTGCGGCGCTATCTCGCGCTGGGCGAGGATGCGCCGGTGGTCATGACGGCGGAGGACAAGATCGACGGGTTGTCGTGCAGCCTGCGCTATGAGCAGGGGCGGCTGGTACGGGCGGCGACGCGCGGCGATGGCTCGGTGGGTGAGGATGTCACGCCCAATGTCGCCTATATAGCCGATATTCCGCAGCAGCTGGTGCAGGGCGGGGCCCTGGACGGCAACGCCGCGCCAATTCCGGAGCTGTTCGAGATTCGCGGCGAAGTGTTCATGAGCCGGGCGGATTTTCTCGCGCTCAACGCGGCGCAGGCGGCGCGCGACGACAGGATTTTTGCCACGCCGCGCAATGCCGCGGCCGGTTCGCTGCGGCAGAAGGATGCGCGGGTGACCGGCAGCCGCCCGTTGCGGTTCTGGGCGCATGGCTGGGGCGCGGCGAGCGGCGTGCCGGCGGCCAGCCAGTTCGACATGATGCGGCAGATCGCCAGCTGGGGCGTGCCGGTGTCCCCGCATCTGGTGCGGTGCCACACGCTGGACGAAATGCTGGCGCATTATCGGGCGATCCAGGCGCGGCGAGCCGATCTGCCTTATGATATCGACGGCGTGGTCTACAAGGTCGACAGCCTGGACTGGCAGCGGCGGCTGGGCTTCGTGGCAAAAGCGCCGCGTTGGGCGCTGGCGCATAAATTCCCCGCGGAGCAGGCCGAGACCACGCTGGAATCGATCGCGATCCAGGTCGGGCGGACGGGCAAGCTAACCCCGGTGGGGCGGCTGACACCGGTGCTGGTCGGCGGGGTGACGGTCACCAACGTCACGTTGCATAACCGCGACGAGATTGGGCGGCTGGGTCTGCGGGAGGGCGACCGGGTGCTGCTGCAACGGGCCGGCGACGTAATTCCGCAGGTCGTGGATAATATCACCCGCGACGATGCGCGCCCCGCCTACGCCTTCCCCGATCATTGCCCGGAATGCGGCAGCGAGGCGGTGGCGGAAGAAGGCGAAGTCGACGTGCGTTGCACTGCCGGGCTGATCTGTCCGGCGCAGCGCACCGAGCGGCTGCGCCATTTCGTCAGCCGTGGCGCGCTCGATATCGAAGGGCTGGGCGAAAAGACGATCGCCGAGTTTTTCGGGCTGGGCTGGCTGGAAAGCCCGGCCGATATTTTCCGGCTGAAGGCGCGGCGCGACGAGATCGTCGGGCGCGAGGGCTGGAAGGACAAGTCTGTGGACAATCTGTTGGCAGCGATCGAGGCGCGGCGATCGCCCGATGCGGCGCGGCTGTTGTTCGGCCTGGGCATCCGCCATGTCGGCACGGTGACCGCGCGCGATCTGATGAAGCGTTTTGCGCGGTTGCCGACGTTACGCGAAGTGGCGCAGCGGGCAAAGGCGGGCGATGACCAGGCGGTGGCGGAACTGGCTTCGATAGAAGGGGTCGGCCCGGCGGTGATCGAGGCGCTGGGGGATTTTTTCCACGAAGCGCATAACGTTACGGTGTGGGACGATTTGCTGCGCGAGGTGACCCCGCCCGACTATGTGGTCGAGACGCTGGCCAGCCCGGTGGCGGGGCAGACCGTGGTGTTCACCGGCAAGCTGGAAACGATGAGCCGCGACGAAGCCAAGGCACAGGCCGAGCGCCTGGGCGCGCGCGCGGTAGGCTCGGTTTCAGCCAGCACCGATCTGGTGGTGGCGGGACCGGGGGCGGGGTCGAAACTGAAACAGGCGGAGAAACTGGGCGTGCGGGTAATCGACGAGGCGGGTTGGGCGCAGATTGTCAAGGCGGCGGGGTGAGGCCAGTCGGCAGGTCCGACCCTGGAACCGGGCGGGCAGCAGCCCCCCTTCATCTTCCTTGCCCCTGCTTTCAGAACTGCAAGCGGAGCCCTGCGTCGACATTCGAACCCGCGATGTCGCGCGTGGCCCGCTCGCCGCGCGAGTTCCGCCCCCATGATCGCGGAGGAGTATGATGCCGAATTATGCGAGATGATCCGGGCATCGCTGGGCCGGAGCGCAAAGTCGTACAGGGGCAATTCCCGCCGGCACGGGGCGGCAGGCGCCTCGACTGGATCAGGACGAGCATCGGGCACTGCGCGGGAAAATCACGGCCACCGGCTTCGAAAAACTGACTGACTGGCCGGCAGTATGCCTGGGTATTGACGCGCTGATGGTGCTTCGCGACATTGGCGGGCCGTCGGGGGAGCAAGCGCAAGAACGCATGGTCTGGATGGCGCGGGCGATTCTCGACAATGCACTGAACGTATCAAGGGAGCAGCAGCAATGATCGACCACCACATCCAGGCAATCCGGTCCATCCTCGACGCTCAGGAGGAAGCGTGGCGTGGCGGGGATGCCGCTGCATTTTCGCACGACGTCACGGCGCAGATCGTCTTCACCAATGTAGTGGGGCTTTTCTCGATAGGCCGCGCAGGGTTTGAGGCCCAGCACCATCACATCTTCTCGACCTTCTACAAGGGTTCGATCCTGCAGCAGGCCGTGGAGCAGATGACCTTCGTGCGGCCCGACGTGGCTGTCGTCAATACGCTGACGCAAGTCACCGGCTTCAGCGCATTACCTCCTGGCATTCCGGCCCATCATGGCGTCCTGAAAACCCGGCTGGAACAGGTCATGGTCCATACCGAAGATGGCTGGAAAGTGGCAGCGTTCCACAACGTGATCGTCCATCGGCAGCCAGCTTCCGTTGAGCCCGAAGCTTCGTCGGGCGTGGCTGCGGGCTCGCCCATCGGTAAGGTCGGGTAGAACCCGCTGCTTGCCGTCATGACTTGAAGGTACGGCGCTTGCGCAGCCACAGGATCGACCAGTCGCCGCGCACGCTGCGGGCCGCCAGCCGCAGCCCGGCGTGGCGGCAGGCGGTGCGGACGGCCGCTTCCTGCGTTTCCAGCAGGCCGGCCAGCAGCAATTGGCCGCCCGGGACCAGCGCGTCGGCGAAATCGGGGGCCAGTTCGATCAGCGGCCCGGCCAGGATGTTGGCGATTAGCAAATCGTAAGGCGCGCGTGCCTGCAGCAACGGGTGGTCCATCCCCGCCGCCTCGATCATGGTCAACCGGCCTGCCCCCCCGCCGGACGGCACATCGTTCAGCGCCATATTGCGCAGGACGACCGGGATGCAACCCGCGTCGATGTCGCTGGCGGTGGCCAGCGCGCGGGGCCACAGGGTCATTGCGGCAAAGGCCAGCAAGCCGGTGCCGGTGCCGATGTCGGCGATATTGCGCACGACCACGCCTTGCGATTTCATCCGGTCCAGCATGTCCAGGCAACCGGCGGTCGTGGCGTGCTGCCCGGTGCCGAACGCCTGGCTGGCGGGAATGCAGAAATCCCTGATGCCGGGCTCGCCTAGCGGCGGATGATCGGGGGTATGGATGTAGCAGCGACCGGCGCGGATCGGCTCCAGTCCTTGCTGGCTCAGCGTGACCCAATCGCTGGCGGGCAGTTTTTCGGCGCTCATCTCCGGAATTTCGCCGGTAAACAGCGCGGCGATCGCCTGGCGATCGGGGGCTTTGGGTTTGCGTCCGAAATAGACCTCCAGCCGCCAGTCATCGGGCTGGTCGTCGGCCAGTTCGCTGCCGGACAGCACGACATCGGGATCCCAGTCCGCTGCATCTTCATGTGCCACCAGCGCGGCCTGGATCCGGGCGCGCGGGCCCAGGATGGTGATCTTCCAGCTGTCGTCGCTCATCCCCCGGCCATAAGGCTTCGGCCGATGATCGCCAAGCGCCGCATCAGCCCCATGCACCAAAGGGAATGGGCCGTGTGAAACAACCGGAGGCGCTTGCACAAGGCGATGATTTGGCTAAGGGAAAGGGCGCGGACCGTGGAGTCCGCCTATCCGGATTCAAAGGGACCATGCCGCATGGCTCAAGCCAGCCCGTCCAGCAAAGCCCGACCGCTTTCTCCGCACCTGGAGATATGGCGCTGGGGCCCGGCCATGCTGGTTTCGATCCTGCACCGCGTTTCGGGCAACGGCATGGCCGTGGCTGGCCTGGCAACGCTGCTGTACTGGCTGGGTTCGCTGGCGGCAGGACCGGATGCTTATGCCTCGTTCGCTCAGCAGGCCGGCAGCTGGTATGGCAGGATCGTGCTGATCGGCATCAGCTGGTGCTATTTCAACCATCTGTCGTCGGGCATTCGCCACCTGATCCTGGACATCGGCGCGGGATATGAATTGACCACCAACACGCGCTGGTCGGTGTTGACCCCGGTCATCGGGATTGTCCTGACCGCTGCCTTCTGGGCAGTGCTGCTGCTACACCGCTGAGGATCAGACCATGGGCGACGGAACTTCGATCGGGCGGGTACGCGGGCTTGGCTCGGCCAGGCACGGCACGCATCACTGGCTGCTGCAGCGCTTTACGGCGATCGGCAATGTGGTGCTGACCAGCTGGCTGGTGATCTCGCTGCTGCTGATGCCGAACTTCGCATACGCCACGGTGCACCAATGGGCGGCGCGGCCGCTGTCGGCAACCGCGCTGGGCCTGTTGATCATCTGCACCGTCTGGCACGCCCGCCTCGGCATGCAGGTTGCGCTTGAGGATTACGTGCATGAGCATGGCAGCAAGTTCGCGCTGATCGCCACGCTGAACCTGGCGGCCTTTGCCGGGGTCGCTTTCGGCCTGATCGCCGTGATCCGTATCGCGCTGGGAGGCGCCTGACATGCCTGTTGCCGCCTACAAGATCATCGATCACACCTATGACACCGTCGTCGTCGGCGCCGGCGGATCGGGCCTGCGCGCCACCATGGGCAGCGCCGAGGCCGGGCTGCGCACCGCCTGCATCACCAAGGTGTTCCCCACCCGCAGCCACACCGTCGCGGCGCAGGGCGGGATCGCCGCGTCGCTGGGCAACAATTCGCCCGATCACTGGACCTGGCATATGTATGACACCGTCAAGGGGTCGGACTGGCTGGGCGACCAGGATGCGATCGAATATATGGTGCGCGAGGCGCCGCAGGCGGTTTACGAGCTGGAACATGCCGGCGTGCCGTTCAGCCGCAACGACGACGGCACCATCTATCAGCGCCCGTTCGGCGGCCACATGCAGAACATGGGCGAGGGTCCGCCGGTCCAGCGGACCTGCGCCGCCGCCGATCGCACCGGCCATGCCATGCTGCACGCGCTGTATCAGCAGAGCCTGAAATACGCGGCGGATTTCTTCATCGAATATTTCGCCATCGACCTGATCATGGAGAACGGCCAGTGCCGCGGCGTGATCGCGCTGTGCATGGACGACGGCACGATCCATCGCTTCCGCGCCAAGGCGGTGGTGCTGGCGACCGGCGGGTATGGCCGCAGCTATTTCACCGCCACCTCGGCGCATACCTGTACCGGCGACGGCGGCGGCATGGTGCTGCGCGCGGGGCTGCCGCTCCAGGACATGGAATTCGTGCAGTTTCATCCCACCGGGATTTACGGCGCGGGCGTGCTGATCACCGAGGGCGCGCGCGGCGAAGGCGGGTACCTTACCAATTCCGAAGGCGAGCGCTTCATGGAGCGCTATGCGCCGAGCGCCAAGGATCTGGCCAGCCGCGATGTCGTCTCGCGCTCCATGGCGCTGGAAATCCGCGAAGGGCGCGGCGTCGGTCCGAACAAGGATCACATCCACCTGCACCTCGATCACATCGATCCCAAGGTGCTGGCCGAACGGCTGCCCGGCATCACGGAAAGCGGCAAGATCTTTGCCGGGGTCGACTTGACCCGCCAGCCGCTGCCCGTCGTGCCTACGGTCCATTACAACATGGGCGGCATCCCCTGCAATTATCACGGCGAAGTGATGACGATCGGTGCCGACGGCGATCCCGAAACGATCGTGCCCGGATTGTTCGCGGTGGGCGAAGCGGCCTGCGTCTCGGTGCATGGCGCCAACCGGCTCGGCTCCAACTCGCTGATCGATCTGGTGGTGTTCGGCCGCGCCACCGGGCATCGCCTGAAGGACATCATCACCCCCAATTCCAGCCATGAAGAACTGGCCAGTGGATCGGCGGACTTTGCGCTCGGCCGGCTCGACCATTTCCGCCACGCCAGCGGCGGCTCGCCCACCGCGCAGATCCGTACGGACATGCAGCGCACCATGTCCGCCCATGCCGCCGTGTTCCGCAATGCGGAGTTGATGGCCGAGGGCAAGGACAAGCTGGCCCGGACCTATGCGCGCATGCAGGACGTTGGCGTGTCGGACCGTTCGCTGATCTGGAACTCCGATCTGGTGGAAACGCTGGAACTGGACAACCTCATCAGCCAGGCAACGGTCACGCTGCACGGCGCCCATGCGCGCGAGGAAAGCCGCGGCGCGCATGCGCATGAGGATTTCCCCAACCGCGACGACGTCACCTGGATGAAGCACACCGTCGGCTGGTTCGATGGCTGGGGTGGCCAGGGCGGCGCGGTAAAGCTCGATTCCCGGCCGGTGCACGAATATACGCTGACCGACGATGCGACGTATATCCAGCCGAAGAAACGCGTGTACTAAGGCGACCAAATCCTCCCCCTTTGGGGGCGGTGGCAGCCCGCAGGGCTGACGAGGGGGCGGATGGCGTTCCGCCACATCGGTGTGCGCTCAGCCCACCCCCTCCGTCTCGCTTCGCGAGCCACCTCTCCCCGAGGGGGAGGATTTCGCCTGACTTTATCGCGCTGAGAACGCAGGGGGTTGAACCGCGCCAATGGCTGTTACACCGCCCGCTGCCACCACGGACGCCCAGCCTGCCGATGCCGATGCCGGCATTTCGCCATCGGTGTGGCGCTATGTCCGCGCTGCCCGCGCGCATGTGGTCATCGATGCTGCCGCCTATTTCGAATGGCTTCAGGCCGCGATGTTGCGCGCGGAGCAGCAGATCATGCTGATCGGCTGGGATTTCGATACGCGCATTCGGCTCGCCCAGGGCCGGCGCTGGTGGAATCTGCCCCGGCGCCAGCGCTTTCCGGCGCGGCTGGGGGGATTCATCGTCTGGCTGGTGCGGCGCCAGCCGCGCTTGCGGGTGCATGTGCTGCGGTGGAACGTTGCGGCGCTCAGTTTCCTGCTGCGCGGCACGATGGCGTTCGATCTGGTCCGCTGGTATTTGTCGGGAGCCGTCAGGTTCCGGCTCGATTCCGCCCATCCGCTGGGATGCAGCCACCACCAGAAGATCGTCGTCATCGACGATCGCATGGGCGCTTGCGGCGGCATCGACATGACCGGCGACCGCTGGGATACGCCGGCGCACCTTGACGACGAACCTGGACGCCGCCGTCCCAATGGCCGCCCCTACGGCCCGTGGCACGATATGGCGATGCTGGTGGAAGGCGACGCTGCCGCCGCGCTGGGCGATCTCAGCCGCAGCCGCTGGCGCCAGTCCGGCGGGGACGCGCTGGCGCCGTGCCGGGAGCAGACGACCAGCCCGTGGCCGGAAGCGCTGGATGCCGAATTCAGCGATGTGGAAATCGGCATCGCCCGCACCCGGGCGGCGTGGCACGACACGCCTGCCATTCGCGAAATCGAGGCGCTGTTCGTGGAGCATATCGCGCGGGCGCAAAAGTTCATTTATGCCGAAAGCCAGTATTTTGCCTCGCGTCGCATTGCCGAGGCATTCGCCCACCGGCTGATCGAAGCCGACCCGCCCGAAATCATCCTGGTTTCCTCGCTGACCTCGACCAGCTGGCTGCAGCAGCAGGCGATGGACGGGGCACGGGTCGAATTGCTGCATGCGCTGGCCAGCCACGACCATGCCGGGCGGCTGCGGGTCTATGTGCCGCATACCGCAGGCGGCGTGCCGATCTACGTCCATGCCAAGCTGATGATCATCGACGACGAGATTCTGCGGATCGGCTCCGCCAACCTCAATAACCGTTCGATGGGGCTCGACAGCGAATGCGACATGTTCCTGGACGTGGCCCGCCCCGCCAATCGCCATATCGGCCCGGCGATTACCAGCTTGCGCCATCGCCTGATCGCCGAGCATTGCGGGCTCGATGAAATCGCCGTCGCTGCGGGGCTGCAAAGCGGCGACATGGCCGCGCTGATCGACGGGGCGTCGCAGCACGGCAAGCGGTTAATGCCATTTACCTTGTCACCCCTGTCGAATACGGGGAAAGCGATCGCGGATTCGGCGTTGCTGGATGCGGAACGGCCAGAAGAAATCTTCGAGCCGATTGCCCGGCGGCGGGGTCTGTTCCGGCGCGGCGGCCTGTTGCGCCAACCGGGTTGAGGAGAGAGAAGAATGGCCAATGGCGTGGGGTGCGAGCCCGATGACGACGATCACGGCAGTGGCGATGGCAATGGCGCGGTTGCTCCCGCTTCGGGCAAGATTCCCGTGCCCGAGCATGTGCAGGAGGCAATCCGTACGCTGATCCGCTGGTCGGGCGACGATCCCGAGCGCGAAGGACTGGTCGACACGCCCGCGCGCGTGGCACGCGCATGGCGCGAATATTGCCAGGGATATGAAGAAGATCCCGCGCAGCATCTCGCGCGCCGGTTCCGGGAAGTGGGCGGCTATGACGAAGTGGTGCTGCTGAAGGACATACCCTTTCAGTCGCATTGCGAACACCATATGGCCCCGATTCAGGGCAAAGCGGCGATCGCCTATCTACCGAGCGACAGCGTGGTCGGAATTTCGAAGCTCGCCCGCGTGCTGCAGGGCTTTGGCCGGCGCCTGCAGATCCAGGAGCGGCTGACCGCCGATGTCGCGCAATGCATCTGGGACAATCTGAAACCGCAAGGCGTGGCAGTGGTGATCGAGGCCAGCCACGCCTGCATGAGCGCGCGCGGCGTGCGCACCACCGGCGTCAGCATGATCACCAGCCGGCTGCTCGGCTGTTTCCTGAATGATCCGACCAGCCGCAAGGAAGTGCTGAGTTTGATGGGGTATTGATACCCCGGATGTGGAGCAATTCCCGGCCCTTGCTCCTTTAGAGTCTTTTCGACTTACGTCGAGTCGGTGCCAGCCCGCTCCCCCGCCCGGCCACCCATATTATACAATGACTTGGGTGGCCGGGCGGGGGAGCGGGCTGGCACCGTCTTAACCGGAAAGACTCCAGGGGAGAGGGTTGGGAGAGGGGCCTATCTTTATGACCGGGGGCCAAAGGGAACAAAGCCCCTCTTCCAAAAGGAAGCGGGCCTGAGGCAATCCCTATAAACTCTCGAGCATATGCTCCGCCGTGCTCACCTTGAATTCGCCTGGCGCCTCGACGAACAGCTGTTCCACGACACCGTCATTGACGACCATCGAAAACCGCTGGCCGCGCTGGCCCAGGCCGGCGCCGGAACCGTCCAGGGTCAGGCCCAGGGCCTGTGCAAATTCACCATTGCCGTCGGCCAGCATGGTCACGTCGGCGCTGCCGTTGACCTTGCCCCAGACGCCCATGACAAAGGGATCGTTGACGGCGGTGCAGGCGATTTCGTCGATGCCCTTGGCCTTGAGTTCGGCGGCCCTGGCGACATAGCCGGGCAAGTGCTTGGCGGAGCAGGTGGGGGTGAACGCGCCCGGTACCGAGAACACGGCGACGCGCCGGCCCTTGAAATAATCGCTGGCCTGCACCGCTTCGCGGTCGCTTTCGGTGGATTTTACCAGCTTGGTGTCGGGCACGGTCTGGCCAACGGCGATGGTCATGGGTTCTTCCTTTGGGGCGTGGCGGCGCTGCGCCGCTCGCGTCCGCGTATAAACGCGATGATCGCGCGCGGGCACCCGTTATTTTCAAAAATTTGCGCTGCATCCACAGTTGACCCAACATCGTCAATTTTGGTTCATCGTGGATGTGGATGCCGTATTAAACGTGGCGCGACATGGTAGCTCCCGGGTGCAATGCCTTGCGGGGAGTTCGTCATGCAGAAATCGGTACAATGGTCGCGCGGGGTGGCGGCGGGTCTGGCTGGAATATCGCTGGCGCTGGCCATGCCGGCGCGAGCCGATGCGTTGGCGAGCGGCGCTGCCACTTCTGGCGACAGTGCGGCGGCCAGCGAGAAACTGCGCCGCCTCGACATCATGCTGATGGTCACCGGATTGCGCTGCCGCAACACGGCGGATGATTTCCAGGCCGATTTCCAGGCGTTCGAAGCGCGCCATATGGCCGAACTCAACGCGGCGGCGCGTGAAATGGTTGCGGCCTTTGCGGGGCAGATGGGCCCGGACGAAGCCGGCCAGATGGTCGATCGGCTCACCGTCCGGATGGCCAACCGCTATGGCAACGGCCACCCCTGGCTGGGCTGCCACGAGTTGAAGGGTTTGGCGCAGTCGTTGGCGGCGCAAGATGGACTCGACGTGCTGTTGCAGGCGGCGAGCGAAACCCTGGATGGGGATGAAAGTCCGGCGGTGGTCAGCGCGCCTCTGGCTGCGCCGCCTGCCAGGGTGGACGGCGGGGTGATCATTGCCGCGCGATAGACTTCCGCGACGGTACACCGCGAACACATATAAAGGAATCTTTATATTTGCTTCACGAGGGGCAAGTGGCTAAGGGCGGCCTGAAATTGTGCCGCCCAGGCTCGCGTGTCGGCTGGACATAGCGGGTCGGCGCCCGATCAGGAGTATGCCCCGTGTCGACTGCCGCCCCCGCTCAGCTTGCCCAACCGGATTATGTCATCGCCGATATCGGCCTTGCCGAATACGGCCGCGCCGAAATCGCCATCGCCGAAACCGAGATGCCCGGACTTATGGCGCTGCGCGAGGAATTCGGCGCCGCCCAGCCGCTCAAGGGCGCGCGGATCACCGGATCGCTGCACATGACGATCCAGACCGCGGTGCTGATCGAGACGCTGGTCGCGCTGGGCGCGAACGTGCGCTGGGCCACCTGCAACATCTTCTCGACGCAGGACCATGCCGCCGCAGCGATCGCCGCCGCGGGCATCCCGGTGTTCGCGATCAAGGGCGAAAGCCTGGCCGATTACTGGGATTATGTCGGTCGCATCTTCGACTGGGAATCCGAACCTGGCCGTACCGCCAATCTGATCCTGGATGATGGCGGCGACGCCACGATGTTCGCGCTGTGGGGCGCGCGGCTGGAAGCGGGCGACACCATGGGTGAGCCGACCAATGCCGAGGAGATCGAATTCCAGCGCGCGCTGAAAGCCTTCGTAAAGGCTCGGCCCGGCTATCTCACCGCCTCGGTCGCACATATCAAGGGCGTCTCGGAAGAGACCACCACCGGGGTTCACCGCCTCTATCAGATCGCCAAGGACGGCAAGCTGCCGTTCCCCGCGATCAACGTCAACGACAGCGTGACCAAATCGAAGTTCGACAATCTGTATGGTTGCAAGGAATCGCTGGTCGACGCGATCCGCCGCGCCACCGATGTCATGCTCGCCGGCAAGGTCGCCTGCGTCGCCGGCTTCGGCGACGTCGGCAAGGGCTCGGCGGCGTCGCTGCGCAATGGCGGCGCGCGTGTCATGGTCACCGAAGTCGATCCGATCTGCGCGCTGCAGGCGGCGATGGAAGGCTATGAAGTCGTCACCATGGAAGAAGCGGTTACCCGCGCCGACATCTTCGTCACCGCCACCGGCAACGAGGACGTGATCACCGCCGAGCACATGAAGGCGATGAAACCGATGGCGATCGTCTGCAACATCGGACACTTCGACAGCGAAATCCAGATTGCGGCGCTCGACAACTACAAATGGACGCAAGTGAAGCCGGGTACCGACCTGGTCGAATTTCCCCCCGAAAATGGAATGGCGGGCAAACAGATCATCATCCTGGCCAAGGGCCGCCTGGTGAACCTGGGCTGCGCCACCGGCCACCCCAGCTTCGTGATGAGCGCCAGCTTCACCAACCAGACGCTGGCCCAGATCGAGCTGTATACCAAGCCGGCCGCCTACAAGAACGAAGTCTACGTGCTGCCTAAGCATCTCGACGAAAAGGTTGCCGCGCTGCATCTGGAGAAGTTGGGCGTGAAGCTGACCACCTTGTCGCAGAAGCAGTCCGACTACATCGGGGTGCCGCAGCAGGGGCCGTTCAAGCCGGATCATTATCGGTATTGATTGGGATTCAAGGGGTAGGTGCGAGGGATGTTGTTTTTGACGCCCTTTGCAGAAAAAGGCTTTGGCCCCTCGCGCTCCCCGCCATTTGTGTTGCGCGTCTGATCCGGCATTGCGGTCGCCGCTCGCGGTTGGAAAACAATGGGCATTGATCGTGGCCCACGTTCGGCGCGAGACGTTAGAGTCTTTCCGACTTACGTCGAGTCGGTGCCGGCCCTCTCCCCCGCCCGGCCGCCCATATTATACAATGACTTGGGTGGCCGGGCGGGGGAGAGGGCTGGCACCGTCTTAACCGGAAAGACTCTAGTGAGCGCTTGGAAACGGCTGCTCGGGGATCGAATTGGTGTTCTGGAAGTCGACGATCCTCCAGGTCGCTGCTTGTTTTACCAGCACTTGGGTCTGAATGCCTTGTTGCGGTGCGTCGCTTCCAGAGCCTGTGGGACTGAGGGCTCCGGTCATAGTCCACCGCACGTGAGCCACCGCAATATCCGGCTTGAGAAAATCAACCGTTACGCCTTGAATCGTCAGGCGCGAATGTGCGAAAACTGAGGCGAATGCCCGACCGAGTTTTTGTTGGAGTTCCGCCCGGCTGGTCCAGTGCCAGCCAAGTACGTTCACCACCTGGGCATCTGCGACAAAAAGATCGGAATAAGCTGCGATGTCATGAGCATTCCAGGCATCGGCTTGACGCTGCTCCAGCAAAACGACGGCGTTCCGCTCTGTCGGAAAAGCGACCGACCCGGGCGTAACGGCAACGGCTAAGAGCGCTCCAGCGAACGCAGGTCTCATGACCATCTCCTCATTTATGCGATAAGCTGACAGGTTGGACCGATGTCCGCAAGTGGGGTCCGCCGAAGCGACCATCGGATCGGCGTTGCTTCTTGGCCGTGGTCGCGGTGAAATCGGGCCTTGTTCGCGACCCAATCGACAAATTTGCGTAACGTGGGGTTGGCCAACAGGCCTTCCACATCCATCTGGCATCTGCCAAAAAATCGGGGTCCGGGGGCCACTGGCCTCCGGATGCTTCACCTTCGCTTTCCAATCGTTACCGATCCCCGCTGCCGATAACCCCGCCGCGCCAGTTGTAATCCGCGCCGTGCCCGCATAGCGCATCGGGCATGATCGTTTCCGAGCTTACGCTGGTGCTCATCGGCTTGATGCTGGCCGCCTGGACGCTGGCGGCGGGCTGGGCGATCCTGTCGGCGCGGGCGCGCGAGCGGCGGGCGCGGGCCAGTTTGCGGCAGGGGCAGCGGCTGGCGCGGATGGTGGACGAATCGCCGACGGTGCCGCTGCTGGTGCGGGCCGATGGGCGGATCGAGGCGCCGCCGCGGCTGGCGGCGTGGCTGGGGCTGGATGCGGTGCCGCAATTTCTCAGCGAACTGAGCGGCGCCGGTGCGTCGGGCGAGACCGGGCTGCGCGCGGAGGAGGTCGACGCGCTGGCCGCCGCAGTGCGCCGCACCCAGAAGACGGCGATGCCGTTTTTGCTGAACGTCACCCCGCGCGGTTCGCAGCGCAACCTGGCCTTGCGCGGGCATCTGGCCGATCCGGCGGTTTCGCCGGGCGGGGCGGCGCTGGTCTGGGCGTTTGACAGCAGCGACAGCGAAGCAGAAATGACCCGGTTGCGCGGCGAGGCGGAAGCGGCGCGGGCCGATTTTGCGGCGCTGGTCGGGTTGATCGAGGCGGCGCCGATCCCGATGTGGTTTCGCGGGCCCGCCGGCCAGTTGCGGCTGGTTAATTCGGCCTATGTGGCGGCGGTCAGCGGGGCCAATGCGGACGAGGTGGTCGCAGGGGGTATCGAACTGGTCGAGCCGACCGTCGGCCAGGAACCGGCGGCGGTCGCGCTGGCGGCGGCGCGCCAGCAGGTGCCGATCGAACGCATGGTGACCGCCACCATCGCCGGCGAGCGGCGGGCGCTGCGGATCAGCGATTTTCCGCTCGGGTCGGAAGGGATCGCCGGTTATGCGGTCGATGTGGAGGACATGGAGCAGCTGTCGCGTTCGTTCCGCGCCTTTCGCGAGGCGCAGCGGGCGATCCTGGACCAGCTGTCGGCGGGCGTGGCCCAGTTCGACGCCAGCCGCCAGATGGCCTTTGCCAATCAGCATTTTCAGCGATTGTTCGCGCTGCCGCCGCCGGGCGTGGTCAATCCGCCGACCTTCGAACAGATCCTGCACATGGCGCGCGAAGCCGGCCGCTTGCCCGAGGCGCGCGATTTCCCCGCCTGGCGCCGCGAGCGGCTGCTGTGGTTTACCGCCAACGCCGCCGCCGAAGAGGCCTGGCCATTGCCCGATGGCACGCATCTGCGGGTGGTCGCCCAGCCGCTGCCCGATGGCGGGTTGCTGCTGATCGTCGAGGATCGCACCGAGCATCTGCATCTCTCGGCGATGCGCGACACGCTGCTGCGCACCCGTACCGCCACCTTCGACAGCCTGTTCGAGGCGTTGGCGGTATTTGCGCCCGATGGCCGGTTGCAGCTGTGGAACCGGCGCTTTGCGGCTGCCTGGGGGCTGGAGCCGGAACTGCTCGATACCCACCCGCGGATCGAGGCGCTGCTTGACCGGATCGCGCCATGCCTGGCCAAGCCGGCAAAAGTCAAAGGGGTTGGCGATGTCGTGCGTTCGGCCACGCTGGAGCGCAAGCAGACCGGCGGGCGGGTGACGCTGGCGGATGGCCGCACGCTGGAATTCGCCGGGGTGCCGCTGCCCGACGGCAACGGGCTGCTGACCGTGCTGGACATCACCGATTCGCAAAAGGCCGAGGACGCGCTGCGCGAGCGCAATGCCGGGCTGATCGAGGCGGCGGTGATGAAGACGCGGTTTCTGGCCAACATGAGCAACGAATTCCGCACGCCGCTGACTTCGATTTGCCGGATGGCCGAAAATCTGCAAGGCGGCCTGGGCGGCGAACTCAGCGCGGTGGGACACAAACATGTCGAGGCGATCCTGACATCGGTGGCGCGGCTGTCCGACCAGATCGAAAACGTGCTCGACTTGTCGCAAAGCGAAGCGGGCATGCTGCCACTGGCGCGCGAGGAATTCGAATTGCTGCCGTTTGCCACCAGGGTGGTCGAAGAACGGGCGAAACGGCTGAGTGACGGCGACCTGACGCTGGACCTGCGCGGTAACAAGGGTGCGGGCCGGATCAGCGGCGATCCGCTGCGGCTGTCGCGCGCGCTGGGCCATCTGGTCGACAACGCCATCGCCGCAACACCGCGCGGCGGCCGCATCCTGGTGGAATTGTCGCGCCGCCGTGTACAGGGCGAGAACTGGGCGCGGATCGTCATCTCGGACAATGGCGCCGGGATGGATCAGGCGACGCTGGCGCTGGCGCTCGACGGGCTCAAGCTGTCGGGTGACGGCAAGACCGTGGACCGGCAGCATGGCGTGGGCCTGCCGCTCGCCCGGCAACTGATCGAGGCGCATGGCGGGCATCTCGAACTGCTCTCCGAGCCGGGTGCGGGGACGGCGGCGATCGTCGAACTGCCATGACCGGGGCCGCAGCGAAGACTGTCGAACTGCCCGATCCGGCCGCAATCGCGCGCTTTGCAGCGCGCATCGCGGGTGCCCTTCGGCCGGGCGACGTGGTCGCGCTCAGCGGCACGCTGGGTGCGGGCAAGACCACCCTGGCGCGCGCGATCCTGTCGGCGCTGGGCCATGCCGGCGAAGTGCCGTCGCCCAGCTTTGCGATCATCGAGCTTTACGAGCCGCCGGCGGTGCGCCTGCCGGTCGTCCACGCGGATTTCTACCGCCTGGCCGATCCCGCCGAAGCTGCTGAAATCGGGCTGGACGATTATCGGCAAGGGGCCGCACTGATCGCCGAATGGCCGGAACAGGCGGGCGGCTTTGCCGATGAAGCGGCGTGCCTGTCGATCCGGCTGGAAATTATTTCGGAATCTGTTGGCGAAACGCGCCGGGCCATTGTCGAAGCGGGCGCCGATTGGGTAATGCGTGGGCCATGGCTGGGCCGGTAAACCTCCCGCACGGGATCGAGACATTCCTGTCTGCCGCGGGTTGGCCCGATGCGGCGGTCGAGCCGCTGGTGGGCGATGCCTCGTTTCGCCGCTATTTCCGCCTGCGCCGGGGCCACGGCGACGCCGCATCCACCGCCATGCTGATGAACGCGCCGCACCCACATGAAGACCCGGTGCCATTTCTGCTGGCCGCGCAATGGCTCGAAGCGAACGCGATGCGCGCGCCGCGCGTGCTGCACCAGGATGCCGCGCAAGGGCTGGTGCTGCTGGAGGATTTCGGCACCACCCGGATGCGCGATTACCTCGATCTGTGGCCGGTTGACGAACGCGCGATCTATGCGGCGGCGGTAGACGCGCTGGTGCGCTTGCACCGGGTGCCGGCGGGGCCCT
The DNA here is from genome assembly GCA_964245935.1 of uncultured Novosphingobium sp. GTDB lineage: Bacteria > Pseudomonadota > Alphaproteobacteria > Sphingomonadales > Sphingomonadaceae > Novosphingobium. Next base: position 2,594 of record CAXTOS010000012.1, on the reverse strand, counting down.
TTGCCGACTATGATCTGGCGGTTTACCAGCGCGAGGCCGGGTTGCTGGCAGAGTGGTATGGCCCGGCGCAAAATCTGTATGTCGACAGCAATGGCTATGCCAAAGCCTGGCAGGAAGTGCTGGCCCCGGTGGTGGCGCGCCAGGCGCCGGGGGTGACGGTGCTGAGCGATTATCATTCCGAGAATATCATGCTGCTGGATGCGCTGGACCGGCAGGGCCTGCTCGATTTCCAGGATGCGCTGGTCGGCCACCGCGCCTATGATCTGGTGTCGCTGCTGCAGGACGCCCGGCGCGACGTTTCGCCCGAACTGGAGGCCGAGATGTTCGACCGCTATTGCGACCAGAGCGGCGTCGACCGCCAGGAGTTCCTCGCCGATTATGCGCGGCTTGGCGCGCAGCGCAATGCCAAGATCGTCGGCATTTTCGTGCGGTTGTGGCGGCGCGACGGCAAGCCGCGCTATCTGGCGCTGATCCCGCGCGTGTGGGCGCTGCTCGAACGCGATCTGGCGCATCCCGCGCTGGCTCCGGTCGCGCGCTGGTTCGATGCCAATATCCCGGACCGGCTGCGCGCCGAGCTGGGCGGTACGTTCCCCGTATGAGCGAACTGGCCAGCGATACCGCGATGGTGCTGGCGGCGGGGCTGGGCAAGCGGATGCGGCCGTTGACCGCGTCGCGGCCCAAGCCGATGGTGATGGTCGCCGGCAAGCCGCTGATCGATCACGCGCTCGACCGGCTGGCCGATGCCGGGGTGGCCACGGCGGTCGTCAATGTGCATTATCTGGGCGATGCGATGCAGGCGCATGTGATGCAACGCGCCGCGCCGATGGTGCGGATTTCGGACGAGCGCGAACAATTGCTGGAAACCGGCGGCGCCATGGCCAAGGCGCTGCCGTGGCTGCCCGATCCGTTCTTTTGCCTGAACAGCGACACCATCTGGCTCGACGGGCCGCGCAACCTGTTCCGGGAATTGTCGCTGGCGTGGCGGCCTGACGAAATGGATGCGCTGGTGCTGGTGGTCCGGCACCGCGACGCCCATAATTATGTTGGCCAGGGCGACTTTCACCTCGACCCGCTGGGCCTGATCCAGCGGCGGCAGCCCGACCGGGTGGCGCCGTTCATCTTCGGCGGCGTCCAGCTGGTGTCGCACCGGCTGCTCCGCGATCCGCCGGATGGGCCGTTTTCGACCAATCTGCTGTGGAACCGCGCGATTGCCGAAAAGCGCCTGTATGGTCTCGTGCATACCAGCGAATGGTTCGAGGTCGGCACGCCGGCGCATATCGCGCCCACCGAGGACAGGCTGATGCGTGCCTGACCGGCGGTCGTTCTCCTCGTCCCCCGTTCGGGGGAGGTTGGGTGGGGGCTTCCAACGCTCGCCGGGACGCAGTGCATTCGCACCGCTCCCGCACCCCCAGCCCCTCCCCGCCCGGGAGGGGAGCAATTGCCGGAAGTGATCGACGATGACATGACCCTGGCCTCCAGCGATCCGCCTCCCCATTCCCCCAAAATCTATTCGATTGCGGCGCATCGCGGCTTTGCCGATGCGCTCGTCGCCGGGCTGATCCCGCGCTATGGCGACAGCGAGATCGGCCTGGCCCGGCTGACGCTGCTGCTGCCCAGCCGGCGCGCGGTGCGCACCGTGACCGAGGCGTTTGTCCGGGCGTCGGGCGCCGGGGAATCCCATGGCGGCATGCTGTTGCCCCGGCTGGTGGTGGTCGGCGATCTCGACCTGGACGAGGCGCTGGGGACGCTGTTCGATCCGATCGATGAAGGGGCGGGGGATATTCCCCCCGCCGCCGCGCCGACGCAGCGCTGGCTGCGGCTGGCCGGGCATCTGCGCTTCGTTCACGCCGACGCTGCTCCGCACGGTGTCGCCTTGCTGCGGCAGGCGCGGGCGATCGTCCAGAGCATCGATCGGCTGCTGGTCGAAGGGATCGATCCGGCGCAATTGCTGGCCGAGGAGGTCATCGGCATCGTCGGCGAGCAATCGGCGCACTGGCAGCGCAGCACCGCCGCGTTTCTGAAGGTCTGGGCCTGTTGGCGGGCCGAACTGGCGGCGCGCGGCGAAGTCGATGCGCCGTCGCGGCGCAATGCGCTGCTCGATCAGGCGGCGCGCGCCTGGAAACAGGCGCCGCCGACGCATCCGATCGTCGCTGCGGGGATTACCAGCGCGTCGCCGGCGATCGCGCGGCTGCTGCGGGTGGTCGCCGACCTGCCGCAAGGCGCGGTGATCCTGCCCGATCTCGACCTGGCGCTGGATGAAGAGGTGTGGGCGATGCTGGGCCGCGCCGGCAAGTCCGAGGCCCCCGACGACCCGCCGTTCGGCCGGGACGATGCCGTGACCCATCCGCAATATCACCTGAAGCTGCTGCTGCACCGCATCGGCGTTGCCCGCGATGAAGTGCGGCCCTGGCACCGTTCCGGTATCGGCGCGGCGCCGCCGGCCCGCAGCCGCGCGATTTCCAGCCTGTTCCTGCCGCCGCTGGCCTGCCCGCGCTGGGTCGATCTGCCCGAGACGCGGCGGCGGCTGGCCGGAGTGCGGTTGATGGAAAGCGAGCATCCCGGCGCCGAAGCGCTGGCCATCGCCGTGCTGATCC